>JAWRIT010000129.1:0-3462 GCA_040268355.1 Atopobiaceae bacterium
CAGCCGTTTGGCTGCCGGGGCCTGTCGCGTTATTGCCATAGGACGCTCTGCCTCCCGCCCATCAATGGCAAGCCTCTCCCACGCCGGCGGCCCGCGGCTCTGAGGGAGCGCAAAGACGACACCTTGAGCCCGATCGCGCCAATAAAGAGTAAAGCGACGGCTTCTTGCCGGCGTCTCGCAGAAAGCTCGCACGCCATGACCGCTCACGGAAGATCTTGATAATCAAAGAGCATAAAATTGATGATAATCTCTCCTGAGCATGGCCGGGCCTGCGAGCAGGAGGCCATCCTAGTGACGCAAAGAAAACCCGTGCGGGGAGGCGCATGTCGTGGACACTGGACGTACGACGACGCAAGGGGGCCCTGTGGCTGGTGGGATGGGGTCTCGCCGAGAATGGACCGGCACGTTGCCGCGACACGTCACGGGTTTTGAGGGCTATCTCGACCCTCCCGTGCTGTGCGGGTTCGAGGTGCGTGGGGTACTGGTCCTGATCGGCGAGGCCGGGCTCGGCAAGTCCTACGTCTCAACCCTCCTGAGTCATGAGTTCGAACGTGAGGGGAAGGGCGTGCGGAGGTGTCTGCTGGCCGCTGCCGAGGCGGAGTACGCCTGCAAGCGCGTCACTCGGATCTGCCGCGACGTGTTGGCCAAGGCGGAGGAGCAGCGACCCGCCCTTGTCATCTTTGACGGCATAGCCGCCGGCGACGAGCATCAGTGTCAGCGCGAGGCCCACTCGCTCGAACGGCTTGCCGACGCCGGCGTCGGCGTGGTCGTGTGCTTGCGACCAGAGGGTGAGCCACTGGTCGAGGCGCTGTCCAACCCCTGCGTAGTGCGACAGGACGACCTACGTTTTCGAAGCGTGCAGCCAGCTCATGCCGACTGGGACCTGACCGGTGGCGTCCCCCAACTTGTGGCGGCGTTGCACACCGACAGGCGTCGGGGTGCCACGAGCACCACTGGTGGCGAGCGTTATGCGGACGCGTTGGAGGAGCTGGTCTCCCAATTGCTGCGAGAGCATCTGTCTGATGAGGAGTTCCGGTTGCGGCTTGCCGCGATGCTGCTTGGGAGCGGGACGCTCGAGGAGCTCGACGCCGTCTCCGGCCGCTGTGATCGTGAGACGCTCTTTCTTCTGGAGCGCGAGGTCCCGCTTTTGGGGGTGAGCGCACGAAAGGACGCCTTCTCATGTTATGGGTTGAGCAGAGAGCAGGTGTTCGTGCGCTGCCTCAGCGTCTTTCAGGGCGCGGCCACCCGTGAGCCCAGCGTGGTCATCCGGGCCTGCGGGTTGCTCGCCTCGCGCGGCGACGCCCTACGGTCGGTCGAGGTCTGCAAGCTCAGCTCCTCCGAGCAGGACTTTGCGACGCTTGCCCTTCAGCGGGGCGTCTCCTATGTGACGATGGGGGAGCTTGGGGTCGTGCATGAGGCCGTCCGTGTCGCGCGGAGACTGGGGTTGAGCGGCGGCACACGACAGGTGCTGTGCGAAGCCGTTCTTGCGGAGGTGACGGGGTCGTCGCGCGAAGTGGACAAGGCGCGTGCCGCGCTCGCCTCCTGTCCGATTGGCGAGTCCGATCGCGACATCATGGAGCGGGTCATGATCATGGGCGCCTGCCGTGACCTCTGTCGTGATCCGCGTCTTGCCGCCCGTTCCATCGCTGCTCGGTCGCAGGAGGTGACCAGCGCCGTCTCGTTGGCGCATGTTCGAGCGTTTCGCCTTCTGCTGGCGGGGGACTTCACGCAGGCCTACGTCAGCCTTGCAACAGAGAGCCTGCTAAGGGACCCGGTCAGCCTGCCAGACGCGCTGCTCTGCAACGATCTCTTTGTCGCCTTGGTCATGAGCGGGGGAATGCCCGATGCGCGCGAGCGGGCGCTGGTCGCAGGGGCGGAGCGCGTCTTCGCTCGCATGGGCGCGACAAGAGGGCGCAGCTACGGCACTGCGATCGCGCAGGCGCTGCAGATCCTCATGGGAGGCGGCACCGATGGCGCCATCGTCGAGGCCGCGGCCGCCCGTGCGGAGCGGATGGGCGACGCTCTCGTGCGGGCGTTGTTTCTGGTGGTGCTGGGGGTCCGTGACCTACGCGTGCGTGGCTTGGCTCGAGCGCATGTGCGCGCCAGTCAAGCCGCCTCGATCGCGCGGACTCTCGGCGCGGAGTACCTGGCCGCCGCTGCCGACCTCGTTGATGCCCTGTGCCTCTCCCTCATGGGGGAGACGGGAGCGCTCGGGCGATACTGTGCGGACGGCAGTCGGCCCGATGGCCTTCTCCAGCTGGCGGGCATCGCCGCGCACGCGGCGGGAGAGGTGGACGAGCGCAGTGTGTTCGCGACGCTTCCGCCCGGCTCTCCCTGTCCCACCGACACGCTCTGGATGCTCTTCGTGCTCATGAACGACTGCGGGGCCCTGTCCGACGCCATCTGTCGCGAGGTCCCCGCCTCCTGGCTCGAACGCGCGCGGTGCGTCCGGACGCGCCAGGCGGAGCTCTTTGGTGCCAACGACGAGGATGAGGCTCGAAGGCGTATGCCAAGCGAGGCAGGAAGCGCCCGCGGCATCTCGGCATCCGGCCTCTCCGTGGGCACCCAGGCCGAGCTGCTTCCCGTGCAGGGGCAGCAATCATCCGTCTTCGTGCGCGCGTTCGGTTCTCTCGCGATCAGCGTGGACGGCACGACGCTGCCGTCTGAGGCGCTTGATCGCCGGTGCGCCCGAGAGCTCGTTCTGCTGCTCGCCCTCGCTCCCGGGCATCGCATGCAACGCTACCGTGCGGCCGAGCTGCTCTGGCCGGACATCGCGTACGGACACGAGCCGCGGCGCATGTACGAGGCGACGAGCGAGGCGCGCCGGAGGATCATGGATGCGGGCCTTTCGCGCAATCCCATCATCTCCGATCGCGCCCAGGGGACCGTCGGCTTTGATCGCGAGCTCGTGTCGTGTGACGTGGACGAGTTCGAGCGTGAGGCACGCCTGGCCCTCGAGGAGGAGCACGACGACTTCTGGGTGCTCGACCATGCCCGTCAGATGATGCGCCTCTATGCGGGCGGACCGGATCCGCATGTGGTCGAGTTTGGCGCGGAGGCGTTGGCGCGCGTCCACGAGCTCGAGGTCCTGTTCGTGGATGCCACGGTGGCGGCTGCGGAGGCGGCTCTGCGCTTGGGCAAGGGTCGCATGTCGGTCAGGTTCGCCTCCGACGCCCGTCGGGTTGCGCCCCTTCGCGAGGACGCGATGATCGTGTTGGTGTATGCCCTGAAGGCGACGGGACGTGCCTACGAGGTGAAGGCGCTCTTTGCGGACTTTCGCCGTCGTCTCTTTGCCGAGCAAGGGGCGGAGGCCTCCCTCGTGCTGCGCCAAGCCGTCGAACGCGCCGTCGGCGAGGATCCGGAGGTCGCGCGGATCCCTGTGCGCTTTTGACGCGAGTGGGTGCGCTCTGGGCGGGACCTCACCTCGCATGATGTCAACGAGACTCCTGAGGCCAGGGCCCC
>JAWRIT010000130.1:0-13081 GCA_040268355.1 Atopobiaceae bacterium
ACGCCCACGATGGGGATGGCACCCTTCGCGATGGCCCAGGCGACCGGCACCTGCGCGGGAGCCACGTCGTGGGCCTCGGCGACGCGGGCGAGCTCGGCGTTCAGCACGTCGAGCTTGTCGAGCACCGGGTTGTAGGTCTCGGCGCGCGCGGTGCCCGCCGGCATCGGGTTCGCCGTGCCGTACTTGCCAGAGAGCGCACCCTGCTCGAGCACCATGTAGCCGAAGAAGGCGACGTCGTTTTCGGCACACCAGTCGAGGATGCCCGAGTCGATGGAGCTACGTTCGATGAGGCTGAAGTGGTTCTGCACCGCGCCCAGGCGCAGACCATGCTCGCGCAGGATGTCGTTCGCCTGCTTGATCTCGGCGAGGTTGTGGTTGGAGACGCCGACCATGGGCGGCTGGTCCATGACCTCGAGGAACGTGGCCAGGCGTTCGGTCCATGCGGGCGCTTCGGAGACGTTGTGGACCCAATAGAGGTCCATCGAGTCGATTCCCAGGAGGTCGAGCTGCATCTCGTACATCTGGGCCACCGGGTCGGCAGCGGAGGCGTCCATGCACTGCGGGGTGAGCTTGTCGGAGACGAGGTAGCTCGCCCGGTCGGCCCTCGCGAGCAGTCCTCCCAGCACACGCTCGGAGGTGCCCATGCCGTAGGCGTAGGCGGTGTCCCACAGGTTCAGCCCCGCATCCATCGCGGTGTCGAAGATGTCGCGCAGCGTCTCGTCGTCGAGCTTCGTGCCAAAGGTTCCGTCGTCGCCCCATGCCCACGCACCAAGCGCTATCTTGGGGAGCTTGAGCTCTGCCATGTCGAAATCCTTCCCGTCGAGATGGTTCGACCCATTCGAATCCATCAAAGCCCATTCTTGAGCTTAAACTATGGTTTAAGTCAATAATGGCTCCTGAGGTTTTGCGGGCTTCGGAAGGGTGCGTCATGGAGAAGGTGTACACCATCGGTGAGGCGGCGAGGGAGCTGGGGGTCCCGGCCTCGACCCTGCGGTTCTACGACAAACGAGGCCTGTTTCCCGACTTGACGCGCAGTCGGAGCGGCATCCGGGTCTACACCGAGGGCGACCTGGAGTGGGCACGCTTCATCGAGTGGCTCAAGACGTCCGGCATGCCCCTCTCCGAGATCAAGACCTACATCGACCTGTACCGGGCGGGAGACGCCACCATCGAGGAGCGCCGCAGGATAGTTCACGCGCGGCGCGAGGCCGTCAAAGCTCAGATGGCCGAGCTCGAGCTTGCGCGCGACTTCATTGACTACAAGTGCTGGTACTACGACGTCGCCGCCGAGAGCGGCACCTGTGATACGCCGCGCACCATGGCCGAGGGGGACCTGCCGCCCGAGATCGCCCGCATCAAGAGGCGCTGCCGCATCAACAGGTACTGAGGTTCGCCGCGACCAACGCTTGTACGTCCGCGCCCCACACCAAGGCGATGGCCGGGGCTGGTGCCAGGGTGGGGACGTGCCGCCCAGGGATTTCGGCGCAGAAGGACAGATGCGAGCTTTTGTCACGGTCACGGCCCCTGGTGCCGTGCGCGTGTGCCATCATGCCACCCAACAGTGAAAACCTGCTGGCACCATGGTCCACCTCCTGGTGCCAGCATCCCGTTGCGAGGAGAAGGCCATGTGGGACATGCTCTGGCCGATGATGGTCATCGTGGGGTCGAGCACCGTGTACAACGTGTGCGCAAAGTCGACGCCCTCTGAGGTCAACCCCTTCTTGTCGTTGCTCATCACCTACCTGGTCGCGGCGGTCTGTACGCTGGTCATGATCTTCGCCACCCGCGATGGGCAGAACATCACAGAGGGAATCGCGAAGACGAACTGGTCGAGTTGGGTGCTTGGCATCGCGGTCGTGGGGCTGGAGTTCGGCTTCCTTATGGCGTATCGCAACGGCTGGCCTGTGAGCTATGCCCAGCTCGTCTCCAACTCGATCGTTGCCGTGGCGCTCGTGTTCGCTGGCGTCGGGCTCTTTCAGGAGGCGCTCACCCTGCGTCAGGCTGCCGGCATGCTCGTTTGTGCCGCCGGCCTCGCGCTCGTGGTGGCCTAGGAAGCGCTCGCAGAGGCGTCAAGCCCTGGCCGCAGGTGAGCTCCGTGGCTGTAGGGTGCATGTGGGACAGGCTTGCGTCGCCGTAACGCTATAAACTAATACAGTCTTAGGAAGATGACAGTAAAGGGGTGAGCCGATGCTGGAAAACAAGCTTGGAATAACGAATGAGCTCGAGCTTGCCCACACGGAGGAGCGCTTGACCAAGAAGCGCGCCCTTGAGCTATTTGAGACCGGGCTTCTCGATACCTTTGAAGTCGGTACCTTTGCTGGCCTTGCCAAGATCCATGGATTCCTCTTCCAAGACGTCTATGCCTTTGCGGGCCGAATGCGGAGCGTGAACATCGCCAGGGGCAGTTTCCGTTTTGCGCCACGCCTGTACCTCGAGGCTGCGCTCGACGCCATCGACAAGATGCCGCAGGATACCTATGACCACATCATCGAGAAGTACGTGGAGATGAACGTCGCCCACCCCTTCCGAGAAGGAAACGGGAGAAGCACCCGCATCTGGCTCGACTGCATCCTCAAGCGTGAGCTGGGGCAGGTTGTGGACTGGAGCCGCGTTGGCAAGGAGGACTACCTCCTTGCCATGGAGCGGAGTCCCATCCGCGACACCGAGATAAAGACTCTGCTCAAGGCTGCGCTTACCGACGCCGTGGGCGACCGGCAGGTCTATATGAAGGGGATCGACGCGAGCTACCGGTATGAGGGTTACGAAACCTATCTCACAGATGAGCTCTGAGTGCTCTCGCCTGATGTGACGGGGTGGGCGACCCTGCGGAGCCGGCCGCCCTCGTGACTGCCGCCCTCTGCGTCGCCCCATCTGTTACCATCACGGTAGTCAGCTTCGCGAGTGCCCATATGCCAAGCGTTCGCACCGTAGGAAGGGCCGGTACATGAAGTTCTAGCGTTGTCCCTGCTTGTCTGCGTCGTACGCACATGCCGCGTCGGCGTGGTCGCACCCACAACGCGAAGGAGCTCCCATGGCCCAGCTGTTGAGGATTTCCCATATCTCATACACCTACCCCGGCGCCGCACGAAGCGTCCTCGATGACGTGTCCCTCTCGTTTCCCCAGGGATGGACGGGCGTCGTGGGCACAAACGGCTGCGGCAAGACCACGCTCGCGCAGATTGCGGCGGGCGCGGTGGAGCCGACCGCCGGTTCGGTCACCCCGATGCTTTCGAGCGCGTACTGTGCGCAGGATGCCGGCGTGGAGCCAGAGGGACTCTCTGACTTCGCATGCGACTGGGCTTCCGAGGCCGTCAGGCTGCGGAGGGCCCTTCGCATCGAGGACGACATGCTCTGGCACTTCCCCGAGCTCAGTTGCGGCGAGCAGAAGAAGATTCAGGTCGCCGTCTCCCTCTGGCGGAACCCGGAACTCTTGGTGATAGACGAGCCCACGAACCACGTCGACGCGGCGTGTCGCAGCCAGCTGATGGGTGTCCTTCGTGGCTTTGGGGGCATCGGCCTGCTCATCTCGCACGACCGCGAGCTGCTCGACGGGCTCGTGGACCAGTGCGTCTCGTTCGAGAGCGGCTCTGTCATGATGCGCCCCGGCAGCTACACGGCCGGTCGCAGGCAGGCGGCGATCGAGGCCGAAGCCGCGGTCCGGCTCAGGGGCAAGGCCAAGGCGGAGCTGTCCCGGCTCGAGGTGGAGCAGCGGAAACGTCGGGATTTGGCGGACCGGTCTGCCAGCAGGCGCAGCGCACGCGGGCTTGACAAGCACGACAGCGACGGCCGTGCGCGGCGGAGGCTGGCCGTCTTCAGCGGACAGGACGGCAAGGCCACGAGGCTCGCCTCCAGGATGGATGGGCGCGTGGAGCGTGCGCAGGAAAGGCTGGGACAACTGCGTGTCGAGAAGCGCTATGAGGGCGACCTGTGGGTCGACGCGACCCCCTCGCCCCGCAAGGCCCTGCTGCACCTGCCTGCCTGCGAGCTGCCGTGCGGGTCGGGGCGCACGCTGCGGGTGCCGGAGCTCTACGTGGGCAACAAGGACCACCTGGGCATCACGGGCCCCAACGGTGCAGGCAAGAGCACGTTCATGAGACACGTGGTCAGCCGGCTCTCAGAGGACCAGGGCCTGCGTTTTCTATATATGGAGCAGGAGATCGGATCGCAGGAGCGGGATCGCGCCCTTGGGATGCTCAAGAGTCTTACCCCCTCCGAGCGAGGGCGGCTGCTGTCCGTGGTCGCCCAGCTCGATTCCGATCCCGGTCGGATTCTGGACGGGACAGGTGCGAGTCCGGGCGAGCTGAGGAAGGTCATGCTCGCGCACGGCTTTTTGCGGCAGCCCGAGCTCATCCTGCTTGACGAGCCGACGAACCATCTCGACATCCACTCCATCGAGGCCCTCGAGCGGGCGCTGGCGGCCTTTCCGGGCGCGCTCGTGCTCGTCAGCCACGACGAGCGCTTCTTGGAGGCGGCCACGTCGGAAAGGCTCAGGATCGAGGGGGGAGTCCTCCAGAGGTCGAGATGAGCCCCTCTTCGGATGGCGTGACGTGCGCTCTCGGCTGGCGGGGGTGCCTGCGCCCGGATTCTGAGTCCACCGTGCTGCCGACGTTGCCCCATACTGATCTTGTCGACGCTCTTACGGCGCCGCTACGCCGACCCTTGACCTTCTCGCTACGTCAGGGCGCACAATCCCCTCAAGGAGGTGACCGATGAGCAACAAGCGTGGATTCGACGGAACGGGTTACACCATCGGCCAGATGGCGGACATCGCAGGCGTCAGCGCACGAGCCTTGCGGCATTACGAGGACATGGGGCTGATCACCCCCACGCGCTCCGCAAACGGATATCGGGTCTATGGGCCCCGCGACGCCAAGCGGCTGGGACACATCCTCGCCATGCGGGCCTGTGGCTTGCCGCTCGACACGGTCGGGCGGCTGCTCAAGGACCCTGAGGCCGACGTCCACCAGATGCTCGACGACCATCTCCGGAACCTGCGCGCACAGGCACTGCAGCTGAGAGATGCGATGGCGCGGACCAAGGCCGCCCTCGCGACGGTCGAAAGGATTGACGGCATGAAGGACAAGGAGAAGTTCGAGGAGCTCAAGCGGCAATGGCAGGAGCAGTTCGAGGAGGAGTTCGGAGCCGAGGCACGAGAGCGTCACGGTGACCGCGTGATTGACGAGACCAGTGCGCGCATGATGGCGCTGTCCCATGACGAGTGGGACGCCAAGGAGCGTCTCGAGAAGGCGATGCAGGAGCAGCTCCGCCTGGTGATGGGCGAGGGTGACCCGAGGAGCGAGGATGCCGTCAAGCTGGCACGCATGCACGAGCAGTGGATTCGCATCCATTGGGGCGAGAGGTACTCGCGCGCGGCACACCTTGACCTGGTGCGTCACTACATGACCGACTCGCGCTATCGGTCCTACTACGACGGTGTCGCCGGTGACGGCGCGCTGGAGTTCCTTATCGAGGTTCTTGAGGCGTACCTGGCGTAAGAGGTGGGCTCGGCAAGAGGGGCGCACCTGGACAAAGGGGCGCGCCTGGCGCAGCCGCGCGACATAGGGGGTCGCAGGAAATGGCTTCCTGCGACCCCAACACGTACAACCGCGCGAGCCGAGGCTCTCAAGGCGACTTGTCACAGAACCGTTGGACCTGTCGTACTTCGAGCAACCTCCGCAGTCCTTCTCCTCCCACGGGTTACCATGGACATCTGTTGGTCGGGCAGCGGGCTCGGGGCATGTGACGCCGGGCTTGCGCGGACGAGGGAGCGACGTTATGGACATGAGTCAGGCGATGCGGGAGCGTCACACGGTGCGCAGGTACACGAAGGATCCGATTCCGGCGGAGCTCGCGGAGCGGTTGCAGGAGCGGATCAAGCGGACGAACGTCGAGCAGGGCGTCTCCATGCGCCTCATGCTGGATGACCCCAAGGGTGTCTACGCGGCCATGAAGATGATGATGGCCGCCCGCAATGTGCGCAACTACCTCCTCCTTGCGGGCCCCGATCGTGCGGACATCGACGAGCGGCTTGGGTATGCCGGCAGCGACGTGATGCTCTACGCGCAGACGCTGGGCCTCAATTCCTGGTGGTGCGGCGGGATGTACAACCGCTCCGAGGCGCAGAAGAACGCCCCCGGCCTGTACACGCAGGGCGTGATCGTGGTGGGGTATGGGCAGGATGCCGGCATGCCCCACAAGTCGAAGGCGCCGACCGACGTCGCGACCTACGAGGGCGAGTGGCCGCAGTGGTTCTCCGACGGCGTGGAGGCGCTGCTGCTGGCGCCCACGGCCAAGAACCGTCAGAGCTACACGGTGCACGGTGTGGGCAACCGGGTGAGCCTCACCTGCGACAACGGTGCGTTCTCGGGCATTGACCTCGGGATCGGCAAGCATCACTTCGAGCTGGGCGCAGGCCGCGAGAACTTCGTGTGGGCATAGGGCCTCGGCGCCGCACGCGTCTCTGGTGCGGCCCGGGACTTTGATCGGCGTCGGCCTCAGCGTCGACCGGCGGTCCCGCTACGGTGTCCCTTTCGGTGCGCCGATGGGACATGCTCGCTCTAGTGCAAAAGCCCGAACGCGGTGAAGTAGATGTCGCCAAACGGCGTGCCGATGGGTGGCGGAGCGGGGAGCGAGCGGAGGTCGAAGCCGCAGAGCACGAGCGCGACGAGCACGAGCGCAGCACCCACCAGTGCTATGGAGCCTCCGACAATCCCATAGGCGCGCCGCCGGTGCTCGCGATGCTCCTCGGCAGTCGCTGGCGTGGAGTCCTGCTCTCGCGTGAGGCCCTCACCATTCGCGGCGCGGACGAAGAAGTGCGTGATCCAGCGGACGAACCGCCTCGACAACCAGACCAAGCCCTTCGTTGCCGACATCACCGCCGGCACCAGCGCCACGCCCACGCCCGCCAAGACGAGCCTGAGGCCAGAGCAGAACAGGCCCGTAGCCGCCGCTCCGTTGCCTGCGGCGTACACGAGGTAAGGGATGCTGGCGATGCCCGAGACCGCCAGCGACACGACGGTGATCCAGAGGCTCGCGATGATCGACCAGATTGACACGTAGACGGCGAGCGCGCTCAGCACGCCAGCGATGAGAAGGCTGATCCAGACGGGCGCCCCCAGCACGATCAGCACCGTGGCGAGGGTCCTCCTCTCATGGGTCGCGCCCAAGCGCATGGCGGCGCGGCGCACGGGCGGGATGTCCTCGACGATCGCCTGCGCCGCGAGCTCAGCCGAGTCCATCTCGGCAACGGCGTCATGCTCGTCTGCTCCCTGTTCCATGCGGTCGCTGATGGCCTCATCGTAGAACTCGACGGCAGCCTCGATCTCGCTCGCAGCGACGTCTCTCTGCTGGAGCTCGTCCTGTAGCCGCGCAAGGTAAGCATGCTTGTTCATGACGTCGCACCTTTCCGAATAAACTCGAGAACCTCTACGATCGGACCTTGGTCCTGCACGGCCCGCTCGAGCTCCGCTCTGCCCCGGTCGGTGATCGAGTAGTACTTGCGCAGCCTGCCGTTGTACTCGCGTCGGTATTCCGACAGCGAGCCCGACTTTGCCAACCTGCGCAGCACGGGGTAGAGCGTCGACTCGGTCAGCTCGAGCGACTCGGGGACCTCCCTCAGGATCCGATACCCGTAGGAGTCCCCCTGGGCCAGCGCCGCGAGCACGCACGCATCGAGGAAGCCTCGCTTGATCTGTGGGTCCATGAGCGCTCCTGACAATACCCTGTGACGCATAGTAATCCATGCCGGAACTTTACTATGCATCGCACAGTATGTCAACCGTCGGCTGTGGTTGTGCAGAACGTGCGAGAGCGCGGGCGCTCTCGGCGGGGATTCCTCTGCGGTCAGGCACAATGGGCAAGCGTGACGGCAGCCGAGCGGCCTGACCCTGTGACGGCTGGGACTGCGGGGGCGCCGACAAACGCAAGGGAGCCCAGGATGTACAAGGTGTTGCTGGTCGAGGACGACGCGGATCTCGCGCGGAGCGTCGCGGAGCTCCTGCGGCGCTACCGCTACGACTGCACGGTCGCCACGGACTTCGACGACGTGGTCGGTGAGGTGCGAGCGGCCGACCCCCATCTCGTCCTACTCGACGTCAACCTGCCCCGCTACGACGGCTTCTATTGGTGTCGTGAGATCAGGGCCGAGTCGCGCGTGCCCATCGTCGTCATATCCGCGCGGGACGCGAGCTCCGACCAGGTGCGGGGCATCGAGAGCGGCGCGGACGACTACCTCGTGAAGCCCTTTGACCCAGACGTGCTGCTCGCGAAGGTCGCGGGCGTCATCCGGCGCTCCTTTGGCGAGCTGGCCGCCCCCTCTGGCGAACGGCCGCTGGAGGCCGCCGGCCTGAGCCTGCTCTTTGGGCAGCTGCTGCTGCGCACGAACGGACGGGAGATCGCCCTCTCGCTCACCGAGGCGCGCCTGCTCAAGGTCCTGCTCGAGTCCCATCCCAACGCCGCCTCGCGCGCCGAGCTCTTTGTGGCGGCCTGGGACGCCGAGGGTTTCGTGGAAGACAACACGCTCAACGTGAACATCAGGCGGCTCAGGGAGAAGCTCGCGGGCGCTGGCTCGGATGCGCAGGTGCAGGTGGTTCGGGGCTTTGGCTACAAGCTGACCGGCGGCGGGACGGCGGGGAGCGCTGCGGCGGACGGGGGTCGTTCGTGAGGCTCTTTCTCCGTGACCACCTGGGGATTCTCATCCTCTTCCTGGCCGATATGGGCGCTCTGTTCGTCTGCTTCTGGGCCATCGATGGCTTCCGAAGCTCCTACGGCCTGGTCTACTTCCTGCTCCTGTCTACGTTTTTGCTGGTCGTGACCCTGTGTGTGCGCTACTTCAGGCGCCGACGCCTCTATGCGGCCCTCGAACATCCCCACGAGCTGCTCGAGGAGCTGGTGGCGTCTGGGTCGAGCGATCCGCTCTCGTCGGCCTTCGCACGCCGCGACCGCACCAGCTACCAGGCATACCTCTCCCGCCTCAACAGCTATCGGGACGACACGGAGGCATGGCAGAGCCACGTCATCCAGTGGGCGCACCAAATGAAGACCCCCATCAGCGTCATCCGTCTCCAGGTGCAGGGGGAGGGGCGCGACATCGACGGGTTCCAGGTGCTCTGCGAGCTCGACCGCCTGCAGCGGCAGCTCGATCTCATGCTCAACCTCGCGCGCATGGGGCGCTTCGAGAACGACCTGGTGGTCGAGG
This sequence comes from Atopobiaceae bacterium, assembly GCA_040268355.1. Lineage (GTDB taxonomy): Bacteria > Actinomycetota > Coriobacteriia > Coriobacteriales > Atopobiaceae > UBA1367. The sequence continues at coordinate 9,197 of JAWRIT010000130.1, forward strand.
AGGTTCGGCTCTGCGAACTCGTGGGCGAGGTGGTCCGGCAGAACCGGCGGCTCTTTGCGCAGAGCGAGGTCCTTCCGCAGCTTGCCATAGGGGAGGACCTGGTGGCGCGCACGGATCGCAAGTGGCTCTCCTTCGTCTGCGACCAGCTGCTGCACAATGCCGTGAAGTTCTCTGAGCCGGGGTCGCATGTCGAGGTCAGCGCCGTGGCGGAGGGGCGGGACGTGCGCCTGGTCGTACGCGACCAGGGCTGCGGCATCCGTCCGCGCGACCTGCCGCGCGTGTGCGAGCTGTACTACACGGGCAGCAACGGACGAGAGGGCTCGCAATCCTCGGGCGTCGGCCTCTACCTGGTGAAACGCGTCCTCGACCAGCTGGGGCACACGCTTGCCATCAGCTCCGAGCAGGGTGTCGGCACGACCGTGGAGATCGGCTTCTCGTCCTAGGCCCCAGCTGCCACCAGCGCCCAGAAGATGACAGCGATTGTCACCTTACGTCACCTCATCCGATGGCGGCACACCGATGCGCCCCATACCCTTGAGGTCATGTTCTGTGGGGTACTGAGAGGAGTAACGATGCGTAACGCCATGAGCAGCGCGGTGGCGGGGCAGGCAACCCCCGTCCTCGCTCTGGAGAACGTAAGCAAGATCTATGGGGACACGATCAAGGTCAAGGCCGTCGACCGGCTGTCGCTGCAGGTGGGTGTCGGCGAGTTCGTCGCCGTGATGGGACCGTCGGGCAGCGGCAAGTCGACGGCGCTCAACCTCGCCTCGGGCATCATCGCGCCCACGTCGGGGACGGTCCGCGTGGGCGGTCGTGACCTCGCGCAGATGAGCGAGCCCCAAGCGGCGGCGTTTCGGCGCGACAGCCTGGGCTTTGTGTTCCAGGACTTCAACCTGGTGGACACCCTGACCATCCAGGAGAACATCATGCTGCCGCTGATGCTGCGGCGAGAGGATCCCGACCAGATGAGGCGCCGCTCGCGCACCATCGCCGAGCGACTGGGCATCGAGCAGGTGCTGGACAACCGCATCTACGAGGTGTCGGGCGGGCAGGCGCAGCGTGCGGCCATCGCCCGGGCCATCATCCATGGCCCCGAGCTGCTGCTTGCGGACGAGCCCACGGGCAACCTCGACTCCGCCTCGGCGGAGGAGGTCATGAGCGTCTTCTCGGCTCTGAACGAGCAGGCGGGGGTGGCGACGGTGGTGGTCACGCACGACGCGCGCACGGCGAGCTGGTGCAGGCGCGTGGTGTTCATCAAGGACGGCTCGGTCTACTCGGAGCTCTACCGCGAGGACAGCCAGCGCGCCTTCTACGACGAGATCTTGAACGTGCTCAAGCTGATCGGGGGTGGCGCACGATGACCTTCCTGCAGTTCGCACGTCATAACGTGCTGCGCGACCTCGAGACCTACCTTGGCTTTTGGCTGAGCAGCGTCTTCACCGTCGCCATCTTCTTCGTGTTCTCCGTCAACGCCTATCATCCCGAACTGGACATGGAGGGCAGTTCGACCAAGATGATGATGGACATGGCCCGGGTGCTGATCGTCATCTTTGCCGTCCTGTTCCTGTCGCTGTCGATCCACTCCTTCGTGGAGCGCCGGCGTCACACCTTTGGCGCCCTGCTCGTGATGGGCATGTCGCGCAGGCAGCTGCGATGGATGCTGCTCGCCGAGAACGTGCTGGTGGGAGTCGGTGCCATCGCGTGCGGTCTTGTCGTGGGACTGGTCTTTGGGCAGCTTTCCGTCATGGTGATGGCCAAGATCCTGCGCGTGCGCGACGTCGCGTGGGTCTTTCCGACGAACGCCATCCGGGACACCATCATCTGCTTTGTCCCGGTGTTCGTGCTGGTGACGCTGACGCTCGCCCACAGGCTCTCTCGCCGCTCCATCTTGGAGCTGCTCTCGGCCCGGCAGGACGAGACCCGGAGCTTGCGCTTCTCGACGCCGCTGGCGATCGGCGGGGTGCTGCTTCTGCTTGCGGGCTATGCGCTCACCTTCTACACCAGCTATCGCTCGCTTGTCCCCGCGGTCATCGACGACTTTATGGAGCATTCCCTCGCCTTCCTCATCCTCTTCCTCGTTATCGTCGGTACCCTGCTGTTCGTGAGCCAGTTCGTGTTCCTCATGTTGTCGAGGATCCAGCGGAGTTCGAAGCACTACCTCTCGGGCGACACGGCACTGTGGGTGTCGGGCGTCATGCAGAAGCTCAAGAGCAGCGTGCTGGCCATGTTCGTCTCGACGCTGCTGCTCAGCGGGGCGTTCTGTGCCCTTGTCGGGTCCGTGGCACTGGCGCTCGCGACCCCGACGGACATCAAGGCGCAGTTCCCCTTTGCCGCCTACTACTACTCCTATGGGGACAACCCACACGAGCAGGACGAGCTGACCGTCATCGAGAGCGATCTTGAGCGGCAGCAGGTCCCCTATGAGCGGACCATGCTCACCTTCGCCCTGTTCAGCGATCCGTTGGAGGGCGTGGTGGGCCCAAAGGCCATCGCCCTTGGTGAGTACCAGTCGCTCACCGGCGAGGACGTCCGGCTGGAGGATGGCGAGGTCCTCGATATCAGCGGGTCAGACACCGCCGTGGGGACCACGATCGAGCTGGGCGAGACGTCGTTTGTCGTGGCAGGGGCGGGCACACGCATCTTGAACAGCCCACAGGACGCCTTCACCTATGTGGTGAGCGACGCCAGCTTTGCCCGTCTGGTGCCAGGGACGACGGAGATGCGCGCCTATCTGTACTCCTACGACGACATGGGGAACCTCGTCTATGAGTCGCTGGCAGCGGTGCAGGCCACCCGAGACGAGCTGGGCGTCGGCATCCGTGACGGGAAGGCCTTCCTGTACGTGCCGCGCGCCGAGGCCTTCTACCTCGACGAGTGGGGCAACCAGCTGATGGCGTACCTGGGCGTCATGTTCTCCGCGGTGTTCATCGTCGCCTCGGCGAGCCTCATCTACTTCAGGCTTGTGAGCAGCGTGCGCGAGAACCTGCCGACCATCCGTAACCTCAATCGGCTGGGCATGTCCCACGACCAACTGCAGCACATGCAGCAGCGGCAGCTCCTGGTGCTGTTCGTGCTGCCTGTGGCGCTTGCGGTGGTGAACACGGGCTTTGCGATGAACTTCCTGGTGGTGAGCAACGTCACGTCCACGGCGCTCTACTGGCGCTTCGCGATGATGATTGTGCCGCTCCTGCTGCTGCAGGCAGGGTACTTCGCCTTGCTCAACAGGCAGTTCAAACGGAAGGTCAGCGTCTTCCTACGGACGGAGTGAGACGGGTCGGGTGATACGACACGCGGCGACACAGGGGAAGAGGCACTTATGTGTCACCGGGCATAGGTGTGCGGGCATTTCCTTGGATTCAACGTAGTCATTCGGCGAAGCCAGGCGCGCGGCGGTGCCCAAGCGGACCGTCGCGCGCTGGCGTGTGCCCGGTTCCGCATGGCTCGTGGCTAGAGATCGGACTTATGCGGTGAAATTCCGCGACCAGCGGAGTAGCAGGCGGAAAAACAGCAGGACGGCGGGCGGAGATACTCCGGGGCGACCGAAATAACGCCGCAAAAGTCCAATCTCTAGCCACGGGACCTGACTCCCCTTCGCCGCGCCCCGGGCAGAAGGGAACCGATGGAGAGCAGATGCACCCACCATCGCTCTTATGGGTAGTTCGACCCCGAAAGGCACTGCGGTGGAGAGCCCATGGGCCTCACGTCGGACGGCATGGCGGCCACGAGCGTTGGTGCCCCGGCCCTCCGCTCGATACACCGGGGCTCGGGGCGTCTTTTACGCAGAGCGGCTGGTCCACCGTCCGCGCTCCTCGCCTCGCGTCCTCGCGGGGCCCTCGAGCAGGACGGGGGGCTGTCAGGGGAAACGGCATAGGGGAAGGGGGGGGG
>JAWRIT010000131.1:0-10343 GCA_040268355.1 Atopobiaceae bacterium
ATGTGACACATAGGTGCCTCTTCCCCTGTGCCGGCCCGCGTCTCCGACCGCGTCTGGCCTACTGGTAGTGCAGCGACTCCACCGGATCGAGCTTGGCGGCGCGGCGCGCGGGGTAGTAGCCAAAGATCACGCCGATCAGCACGCAGATGCCCGTCGCCATGCCCACCGACTGTACGTCGATCACCGGAGTGATGTCACCGGCGAGTTCCCCGAACCCGATCCCGGCGCTCAACGCGCCGCCAAGCAGGTCCGTGAGCCCAAAGGACGCCAGGTAGCCGGCCAGGATGCCGACGACCCCTCCAGCCAGGCACAGGCACACCGACTCGAGCAGGAACTGGGTGGTGATGTCTGAGCTGCGCGCGCCGAGGGCCTTGCGCAGGCCGATCTCCCGGATGCGCTCGGTCACGTTGGTGAGCATCATGTTCATGATGCCGATGCCGCCCACCACAAGCGAGATGCTCGCCACAACGGTCATCATCAGCTGGAACGAGGCCGTCGTCGAATCGAGCTGGTCGATGACCGACTGCATGGTCATGACAAAGATGTCGCCGTACGAGCCACCATCGAACTCCTCGCCCTCCTCCATCGGCTCGATGCCAAAGTAGGAGGAGAGCACCGCGGTGGTCTCGTCGGCGATCGTCGACATGTCGACTCCCTCGTAGACCAACCCCCGGATATCGCTGATCTCCTCGTAGCCCGCGATGCGCTTGACGCAGGTGGAGAGCGGCAGGTAGATGGTGCCACTTTCGTCCATGAAGGAATCCTCGGACATCGTGACGCCCACTATGGTGAACGTCATGTCGTTGAGCCGAATGGTATTGCCCACCACGCTCTCGTCGGGCCGGCCGTAGAGCTGTCTGACCGATCCCTGGTCGAGCACGCACACGAAGGAGCCCGACTCGTCATCCTGCTCGGTAATGAACCTCCCCTCGACAAGCTGCGTTCCCGTGACCTTGAAGAAGGAGGGCTGGACGCCCCGCACAAACGGTGAGGAGGATTTCCTGCCGTTCTTGGCCTCCGCTTCGGTGGAGACGGATGCCGAGATGTACTCGTACTGGGGCAGCAGCTCCTTCACCTGCTCGATGTCGTCGAGGGTCACGCCACGATCGCTCCACACGCCCATGGTGACCATGCGTGCCTGGGTGAGGCCGAGCGAGCCTATCATCGCCTGCTTGATGCCGCCGATGAGCGCCGTCATGGTGATGACGGCGCTGATGCCGATGACGATGCCGAGTACCGTGAGCAGGCTACGTCCGCGGTTGGAGTCGAGCGCCGAGATGGTCTCGTACGCAAGGTCGCGCGCCTTCATGTGGAGCTCCTCCTTGTCGGGTCGGCGGAGATGAGCGCCCGCTCCTGTTCGTCGGTGAGCAGCCTGCCGTCGCGGATGTACACGGTGCGGTCGGCCCAGTCGGCGACCTCGGCATCGTGCGTGATGAGCACGATCGTCTTGCCCTCGTCACGCAGGCGACGGAAGGTCTTGAGGACCAGGTCGCCCGTCGCCGAGTCGAGGTTGCCCGTCGGCTCGTCGGCCAGGATCACGGCGGGGTCGTTGACGAGCGCCCGCGCGATGGCCACGCGCTGCATCTGGCCGCCCGAGAGCTCGTTGGAGCGGTGGTCGAAATACTCGAACGGCAACGACACCGACTGCAGCGCCTCCGCCGCCAGGCGCTCGCGATCCGCGGGGGGCGTGTCGGAGTAGATGAGCGGCAGCATCACGTTGCGCAAGACCGTGGTGCGCGGCAGCAGGTTGAAGCTCTGGAAGACGAATCCCAGGCGTGTGGCGCGCAGCTCGGCCAGCTCGTCGTCGTCAAGGGTGGAGACGTCCACACCCTCGAGCAGGTAGGTGCCCGACGTGGGCGTGTCAAGGCAGCCGAGTGTGTTCATGAGCGTCGACTTGCCCGACCCCGACGGCCCCATGATGCACAGGAACTCCCCCTGCTCGACCGTCAGAGAGACCCCCTTGAGCGCATGCATGAGACCCGCCTCGGACTCATAGATGCGATGCACGTTGCGCACGTCTATGACGCGCGACATGGTTAGCCCTCCTCGGTCATGACGTCGCCGTAATCGCCCTCGTCGAGGGCGGCGTCCCCCTCCGCGCCCATCATGGCGCCCATGCCTCCCGAGACCACGATGAGCTCGCCCTCTTCCAGCCCGGACTCGATGACCGCCTCGGAGCTGCTGCGCTCGCCGACGGTCACCGCGCGCTGCTCCGACAGGAAGCCCTCGCCGGTCTCCTCGTCGCCCTCCTCGGTCACGACCTCGACGTAGGTGCCGCCCTCGCCGTCATCGATGAGTGCCATCGCGGGAACGACCAGCACGTCCTTGAGGTCGGCCGTGTAGATGCTCACATCGGCCGTCATGCCGGGACGAAGCTTGGGATCGGGGTTGGGGATGACCAGTCCCACGTGGAAGGTCACGACGCCACCGCCGCCCATGTCGTTGCCCCCCGAGTTGCTGGCGACGGTGGAGACCTCCTGCACCTGTGCGTCCAGCTCGACGTCCTCCAGGGCGGAGAAGGTGATCTTGGCCCACTGCTCCTTCTCGATGCTCAGGATGTCGATCTCGTTGACCTCGATGTCCACGGCCATCTGGTTCATGTTGGCGATCTGCACGAGCGCGTCGTTGGAGCCCGAGGACGACGACCCGTCCTCATAGCCGGAGGTGGCGCCACCGAGCGCCTGGCCGACCTTTGCGTTCATCGCCACGATGTTGCCGGACGACGGCGCGGTGACGGTGCGCTTCTCGGCGTTGGCCACGGCCTCGTCATAGGCCTCGCTGGCCTTCGTGAGCGTCTGGTTGGCGGTGACCACGCCCTCGCGGGCGCCCTCGATGGCGGACACCAGCGAGATGTCATCGGGCTTGTCGGGATAGACCGGCTCCTCGCCCGCCGGCTGGGGCTCCTCCCCGGCAGCAGCGAGTGCCTCCTGGTACTTGTCCCACTTGTCCTTATCCTTCAGATACTTCTCGTACTCAGCCAGGTACTTCTTATAGAGCTTCTGAAACTGTGGTGACTGGTCCTCGACCTTCTCCCCATCGGGAGGCGAGACCTCTACTGGCGCGTTTGGCTCGCTGCATTTGTACTTGTCGGCCTTCCGCATGGCCTTCTCCCAGGCCGCGTGGAGGGAGCTGTAGTTCTCGACGAGGTTCTGCCACTCCCGATGGGCCGCGTCGGCGTCGCACCAGTCCTCGTCGTACTTGGTCCACGCCTCGTTGCGGGCCGCCTCCGCGTCACCGACCTCGCGCTGGGCGGAGGCAACTCCCTGACGGGCCGCCTCGAGGTCGGCGGCGGCCTCGCGAACCAGCTTGTCGAGCTCGTCGTTCTTCAGCGTGAAGAGCACGTCGCCCTTCTTGACCTCTTGGCCCTCGCTCACGCGGATGCTCTCGATGGTGCCGTCGACCTCGGGAGTCACGACCACCGTCGAGCCGGCCTTGAGTGCGCCGGACGCGCTGATGACGTTGGAGAAGTCGGTGCGCTCGACCATCGCGATCTGTGGCGCGAGGTCGGCGTCGTCGTCGGGGTTGTTGGCCTGGAACATCCTGTGGGCGACCCATACGGCGGCAAGGCCGCCAATGAGGGCCGCGACGATGGCGATCTTGATACGGCGCTTGCGCTTCTTTGCCGCACGCTGCGCACGTAGGTGCTGGTAGGCGGAAAGCGACTCCGAATCCTCGTCCTCGTCGCCCTCACCCCCACCCATGGGCACGACGCTCGTTTGTTCATCCTGCTGCTGCAGGTGAGCGGGCATGAGTTCGTTCTCTGAGAGGGTCGTCAGCTCGTCGTCGGAGGTGCCGACGCCCTCGTCCCTGTCGTCTGTGATCATCGCGAAGCCCATCTCTCGGACACACCTATACCGTTTTGAAGATAGCATACGTGCAATCTCGGCAGCTCAGAGGTAGACGAGGCTCATTCTTGCGCTTTCGTAAGTGTGCCGAACTGGGCGCCAAACGGCGCATCTGCGAGCGTCAGGCGGCAGGTCGGCTGCGGGTCGCCACTGTTCGTACACGCTCCTTGTGGGCGAATGCGGAAATGGAAGCGACCCTTGTGGGCAAAAGCGGAGGTGGAAAGCCTTCCTTGTGGGCAGATGCGGAAACAAGAACGCTGCTTGTGGGCGAAAGCGGACGTTTTCGTGGCCTTTTGGCGCGTCAAACGTCCGCTTTTGCCCACAAGAACCGATTCCGTTTCCGCTTTCGCCCACAAGCGGCCGTCGTCGTTTCCGTATCTGCCACAAGCGGCGGCTCCGCATTCGACGCAAGTAGCAGCGAGCAGCGGCTCCGCCTGCGCATTCGCCACAAGCCGCAGCTCCACCTGCGCATCCGTCACAAGCGGCAGTTCAGCCGAGCAAGGCGCCGCAGCTCCGGCTCCGTCTCCACCTCCGCCACAAGTGGAGCCCAACGCTCGCTACTGGCTCTTGCGGCCGGTGCTCGCCTCGGTCGTCTCGGCGACGTCGTCGACCTTCTTGCCGTCCTCGTCGCGCTCGAGCTCCTTGATGAGGCCACGATAGGCGTTCTCGGTCGCGTTCTCGTGCGGCGAGCGCTTGGCGTAGCGCTGCACAGCCGCCTGCGACTTCCTGATGGGCTGCAGGGTTCCCGCACCCGCCACGCAGCCGCCGGGACAGGCCATGCCCTCCAGCAGGTAGCCATTCCACTTGCCGCGCACGGCCTCCTTCATCATCTGACGGCACTCGGAAAGGCCCTCGGCGTTGTGGATCTTGATCTCAAGCTCGGGATCCTTTCGCTTGATGGCGTTGACCACGGCGTTCGCCACGCCGCCTGCCACCGCGAAGCCACGCCCGTCGGCGCTGGCGACATCGAAGTCGCTCTTGTTGTCGTCCTCGAGCGCCAGGTAGTCGATCTCGCGCGCCTTCATCATGCCCGCCATCTCCTCGAAGGTGAGCACGAAGTCGACCTCGGAGCGCACGCTGCGGCGCATGGCCTCGAGCTTCTTGGCCGAGCACGGCCCCACGAAGACGATCTTGGCGTCGGGGTGGTTGGTGCGGATCATGCGGGCGGTGAGCACCATGGGCGTGAGCGCCATGGAGATGTTGCCGGCGTACTTGGGGAACTCCTTCTTCGCCATGACCGACCACGCCGGGCAGCACGAGGTGCCCATGAAGGGCTGGTCGCCCTCTATGACCTCCTCGATGAAGTCGTCGGCCTCCTGCACGGTGCACAAATCCGCCCCGATGGCCACCTCCTCCACGCCGGAGAAGCCCAGCTGCTTGAAGGCCTCGCGCAGCTTGCCCACGTTGCCCTTGCCGCCAAACTGGCCGACGAAGGCCGGCGCGACGGCGGCGATGACCTCGTCGCCCTGCAGGATGGCATGGATGACCTGCGCGATCTGGCTCTTGTCAGCGATGGCGCCAAAGGGGCAGTTGATGAGGCACTGGCCACAGCTCACGCAGCGGTCGTAGTCGATGTCGGCGCGACCGTTCTCGTCCGAGCCGATGGCGTTCATGCCACAGGCCTCGGCGCAGGGGCGCACGTGGTGGTGGATCGCATGGTAGGGGCACACCTGCTCGCAGCGACCGCACGTGATGCACAGCTCCTGGTCGATGAAGGCCTTTTTGTCCTTGAACGAGATGGCCCCCTTGGGACAGATCTCGCGGCACGGGTGCGCGAGGCAGCCCTGGCAGGCGTCCGACACGCGGTAGACGTTGTCCTCGCAGGCGTTGCAGGCGAACTTGATGACGTTGATCAGCGGGGGCTCGTAGTAGGCCAGGCCGGCGCCCTCGGCGTCGGCGAGGCCGGCGCTGATGCGCGAGCGGCTCTCGGCGCCCTGCGCGGAGAGTCCCGCCGCAAACCGGATGCGCTCGCCGATGATCGCACGCTCGAGAAAGACGCTCTCACGGTAGGTGGCCACGTCTCCGGGCAGAATCCGGTAGGGCAGCTCGTCAAAGGCGTCGTCGACGTCCGCGCTCGTCCACTCGGGATGGTCGCCGATGGAGTACATGATCTTGGCGACCTCGCAAAAGACCTTGCGACGAATGCTCGTCAGGCTGGTATAGACACCGCGCATGGTATCGGCCATGGTGTACCTCTCTCCGCATGTTCCCCTTGGCTATCCAGTATGCCTGATTGACACGCCCGTGTCGCAGTCAAAGCTCGCCGAAGCTCAACTGTCAATATGGGAGATGCGAGGCGCTCACGCTCGCGCCCCGTCAGATCCCGCCTGTTGCTCGAGCAGGCGGGCAAAGTCCTCGATCACGCTCCAGACGTGACTCGACGAGCGCCAGGCCAGGTGGATATCGATGCGGGCGGCATGGCCGAGGTTCATCACGCACATGCCCTGCTCGCTGCCATCGCCCACCATGGTCTGGGCCAGGTCATACGGCACGAAGGTGGCTCCCACCCCACGGGTCGCCAGCTCGACGAGCGTCTCGGAGTTGGACGAGAGCACCGCAGGCTCGACCTCGATCCCCGCCTCCGCCAGCAGGCTTCGCGAGAGGTCGCCCGGCTCGTCGTGGCGGCCCAGCAGCAGCATCGGGCAGCCCTTGAGCGGCTCGAGGCTGCGTCGGCGCACCACCAACTCGCTCACCTCCCGCGCTCGCTCCCCGTAGATCTCGCGCAGCAGCGCCCACGAGACGATGAGCACGATCTGCTCGGTGCGCAGCAGCCGCACCTCAAGGCCGCTCTTCGCCTCGGGCACGGTGGCCACGACCATGTCGATGCGCCCCTCGCGCAGCGCCGCCACCAGCTCGTCGTTCTCCTCCTCGGTGATGCGCACCCGCACCCCCGGCCTGCGCTCGCGAAAGGCCGCGATGGCGCGCGGCATGAGCAGCCGTCCGCGCGTCGCGGTGATGCCCACGGAGAGCAGGCCCTGCGCGTCGCCGGCAATGTCGGCGAACTCCTGCTCGAGGGCCCGCCGGTCCGTCTCTATGCGACGGGCATGGCCCAGCAATCGCTCGCCGGCATAGGTGAGCGTGAGGGGCACCTTGCGATTGACCAGCCGCACCCCCAGCTCGCGCTCGATGCCAGCGATGTGGGCGGAAAGCGTCTGCTGGGTGACCATGAGCCGACGGGCGGCCTGGGTGAAGCTGCGCTCCTCTGCGAGCGCGATGAAGTACTCCATGCTCGAGAAGTTCATGACCCTCCTGCCGTTGGCGCAGGGCCGTCCCTGCCGCCTCGTCACCCATCGACACAGCACAAATGTTATTTGTAATAAGTACCAAGAGAAACAGTTAGCGTATGTTTAACAGATCTGTAATATTTGTGTCAAGAGGAAAGAACGTGCAGGCACACGGCTCATCGTACGAAGGAGCGTACCATGTCGAAGGCCATCGGATTCGCCGTCAACCCCAAGCGCTTCGCGAGGAAGCAATCGACGCGTGCGGCGGCTTCGAAACGGCGCTGGAACACGCTCGGCGTGCGGGACAGGAACCGTCGCGACACCGCCGCCCTCGCCTTCGCGCGGCTGGGCCTGCTCGCCACCCGCTGGTAGGTACCGCGCCCCCGGGCAGCTGGTCCGCGAACGCGAGCGCCAGCGAGCACCACGGCGCACAAGCAAGGCAACGCGCCCCCTCTGTTTGTACCTAAGACAGAAGGGGCGCGTCGTTTCGTCTGTGGTCCACGGCACGGGGCCACTCCCCTATCCACGGGGCCACTCCCCTGTGGACGCTGCCGCTCCTAGAGGCGGGCGCTGACGTAGGCGGCGAGCTCGTCCAGCGGCACCTGCACCTGCTCGTGGCTCGCCATGTCGCGCACGGTCGCCACTCCCTGGGCGACCTCGTCGGACCCAAGCACCACGCACAGGCGCGCGCCCAGTCGGTTGGCCTGCTTGAACTGCGCCTTGAGCGAGCGTCCCTGGTAGTCGGCCTCGGTGCGCACGCCCGCCTGACGCAGGGCGAGCGTCGCCGAGAAGGCCGCCGCACGCTGCTCGGGCATGCAGGCCACGTACACGCAGCTATCCCCCTCACCCGTCAGGTCCACCCCCAGCGACTGCAGCGCCAGGTAGATGCGCTCGAATCCCACGGCCCAACCGAGCCCCGGCGTGGGCTTGCCGCCCTCCAGCTCCATGAGGCCGTCGTAGCGCCCGCCGCCACCGATGGCACCCACGCCCGCACCTTCGACCTCGACCTCGAAGACCGTGCGCGTGTAGTAGTCCAGGCCGCGCACCAGAGTCGGGTCCTCCACATAGGCGATGCCCGCCGCATCGAGATAGCGCTTGACCTGCTCGTAGTGCGAACGGCAGTCGTCACACAGGGCGTCGCCCAGCTTGGGCGCGTCCTCCATGACGGCCCGGCAGCGGTCGTTCTTGCAGTCGAAGGCACGCAGGGGGTTGAGCTCCGCACGCTCGAGGCAGTCATCGCACATCTCGTCGGCATGGTCGAGGATGAAGGAGCGCACGGCGGCGCGATAGGCCGGGCGGCAGGTCGCGTCCCCCATGGAGTTGATGGTCAGGCGCAGCTTGGCGGGATCGAAGCCCAGCCGGGCGAAGTACTCCATGAGCACGATGACGCACTCAGCGTCGGCCGCGGGATCCTCGGCGCCCAGCCACTCCAGACCCACCTGATGGAACTGCCGCAGGCGGCCCTTCTGCGGTCGCTCGCCGCGGAACATCGCTTCGGCGTACCAGAGCTTGACGGGGGCGCCGCCCTGCGGGACGAAGTTGTGCTCGACCGCCGCGCGCACCACGCCGGCCGTCCCCTCGGGACGCATGGCCATGCGCTGGCGAGGCTTCAGGTGTCCCTCGCCGCCACGCTCGAGCACCTCGGGCAAAAGGGCTCCCGAGAACACGCGGAACATCTCCTTGCGCACCACGTCGGTCGACTCGCCGATGCCATGCACGAAGGTGTCCACCTGCTCGAGCGCCGGCGTCTCTATGGCGTCGAAGCCATAGGCCCCGAACAGCTCGCGCCCGACGTCACACATGCGCTGCCACGCCCGCATGTAGCCACCGAACAGGTCCTCGGTTCCCTGCACCCGCTGTGCCATGGGACATCAACTCCAAAGTAGGCTCACCTGATTGCCAGTGTGTAAGTATAGCGTGCCTGCAGGGCGTTCCAAGCAAGCGGACACATGCGGGCACGTCGCGCGACGGGCGCCACCCTCGTGCCACACGTCGACGCGCGGCACGCTTCGTACTAACAGCTGACATGCCCCTGAGGGGCTAGGCTAGGCGACCTTGACGACCCAGCCAAACGGGTCGTCGATCTCTCCGCTCTGGATGCCGGTCAGCGTCTCGCGCAGCTTGGCCAGCACGGGACCCACCTGCTCCATGCCCGCGCCAAAGACATGCTCGCCACCCTGCCGGTCCACGACCTTGCCGACCGGGGAGACGACGGCAGCGGTGCCGCACATGCCGCATTCCACGAACCGGTCGATCTCGTCAAAGCGCACCTGGTGCTCCACGACCTTCATGCCCAGCAGCTCGTCAGCCAGCTGCACGAGCGAGCGGCGCGTGATGGAGGGCAGGATCGAGTCGGTCGCCGACTGCGGGACCACGAGCGTGCCATCCTGCTCGACGAACAGGAAGTTGGCGCCACCGGACTCCTCGACGTAGGTGTGGGTCTCGGGGTCCAGGAACATGTTGTCCGCGAAGCCCTCGGCGTGCGCAAGCACGCTGGGGTAGAGGCTCATGGCGTAGTTGAGGCCGGCCTTGATGTTGCCGGTCCCATGGGGCGCCGCCCGGTCGTACTCGGGCACCTTGAGGGCCACTGGCTTGACGCCGCCCTGGTAGTACGGGCCAACGGGCGTCACCAGAATGCGGAACTGGTATTCGGTCGCCGGCTTGACGCCAATGACGTCGCCGGTCGCGATCATGAACGGGCGAATGTAGAGCGAGGCGCCCGAGCCAAAGGGCGGCACCCAAGCGAGGTTGGCGCCGACCACCTGCTTGACCGCCTCCACGAAGCGCTCCTCCGGGAAGGGCGGCATGCAGATGCGCCGCGCCGAGTCGACCATACGCGAGGCGTTCATGTCGGGGCGGAAGCAGACGACGTCGCCGTCCTTGGTGGTGTAGGCCTTCAGGCCTTCGAAGACCTCCTGGCAGTAGTGGAAGATGCCTGCGCATTCGGAGAGCGTGAGCGTGTGATCGGGCGTGAGGATGTCCTCTCCCCAGGCGCCGTCTGTGTAGTTGCACACGTAGCTGTAGTCGGTCGGGGTGTAGGCGAAGGTGAGCGCGCCCCAATCCAGGTCCTTCTTCTCCATGGGCTCTCCTAACGGTCCGGCGTGCCAAGGACGCCGCCTGCGGGTCGCACCTAGGGTACTACCGTATGTGCCGGGAGCACAAAAGCTTGCCATCACCGAAACATTCGCGGTTGGGTGGGCGCATGACGCCGTGGCGACCGAGCGGCTGTCGCTTCCCCATGCCACCGGTTCGGACGAAAGAAGCGCCCCCCCCC
>JAWRIT010000132.1:0-11770 GCA_040268355.1 Atopobiaceae bacterium
GGTGCCTCTTCCCCCGTGTCGGCCCGTGTCGGGCTCACCCTCCGCCGCTGCCACCGTCGGCGGATGGTTTCTCGATTGAATCTGTGCTGTGGTATCGGGTGCGAGTAGACTGAGAAAGTACGCAGGCCTCGTTCCTCGAAAGGTGGTTCAGCATATGAACATCGTTCTTCTTGGCGCACCAGGTGCCGGCAAGGGCACCCAGGCCCAGAAGCTTGTCGCTGAGTTTGGGGTTGCCCACATCTCCACCGGCGATCTGCTTCGCGCTGCCGTCAAGGCACAAAGCGCGCTTGGCAGGCAGGCGAAGTCTTATATGGACGAAGGCAAGCTCGTACCCGATCAATTGGTTATCGACCTGGTCAAGGAGCGCCTGCAGGCTGACGATGCCAAACGGGGCTTCATTCTTGACGGGTTCCCTCGCAACACCGCCCAGGCCGTCACGCTCGACTCCGAGCTCGAGGCCATGGGCATCAAGCTCGATGGCGCGCTGCTCGTGGACGTGGCCTTCCCGGTCATCATCGAGCGCCTGAGCGCACGGCGCACGTGTCGCAGCTGTAGCTACACGGCACCCGCAGGCACTGACAGCTGCCCGCGCTGCGGTGGCGAGATGTACCAGCGCGACGACGACAAGCCGGAGACGATCCAAAAGCGCCTCGACACCTATCAGGCCCAGACCGAGCCGCTCATCGAGTACTACGGAGGAAAGGGCATCCTGGTCAAGGTCGATGGTGACCGTTCGGTCGACGACGTGTACACTGACGTCAAGAAGGGGCTTGGCGTCTAGGGCAAGCCTCAGAGAGCGACGCAACGACCGCGCCCCGGCTCGCAAGGACTGGGGCGCGAACACGTAGGAGGTTGGGGACCGCTCGCGTGCCCAACCTGATCACAACGAACAGAAAGCAATTGCCATGATTGTCATCAAGACCCCCGAGGAGATCGAACAGTTCAAACGTGCAGGAGACCTCTCCAAGCAGGCGCTTCGGTTGGCAGGTTCCATGGTCAAGCCAGGCGTATCGACCAAGGAGATCGATGCCGCCGTCGAGGGCTTCATCCGCCTGCACGGCGGCGTGCCGGCCTTCAAGGGACTCTACGGCTTTCCCGGATCCGTCTGCTCCTCGGTCAACAGCGAGATCGTGCACGGCATCCCCTCGCCCATGACCTTCCTGAACGAGGGCGACATCATCTCCATCGACACCGGCGCGACCGTCGACGGTTGGGTGGGGGACAATGCCTGGACCTTCTACGTCGGTGCGGTCTCGGACGAGGTCAAGGGACTGTGCGAGTGCACGCTCGACTGCCTGAAGGCAGGCATCGAGCAGGCCGTTCCGGGTAACCACCTGGGAGACATCGGCCACGCCGTGCAGCAACTTGCCGAGAGCAACGGCTATGGGGTCGTGCGCGAGTACGTGGGTCACGGCGTGGGACGCGTCATGCACGAGGAGCCCAACGTCCCCAACTTCGGCAAGCGTGGACGCGGCGTCAAGCTGCAGGTGGGCATGACCATCGCGATCGAACCCATGATTACGCTCGGCACCTACAAGAACCATACGCTCGCCAACGGCTGGACGGTCGTGACCAACGACGGCCTGCCCTCGGCGCACTATGAGAACTCGGTTGCCATCACCGCCGACGGCCCCGTCATTCTCACGCAGGACGCGGACGGC
This sequence comes from Atopobiaceae bacterium, assembly GCA_040268355.1. Classification (GTDB taxonomy): domain Bacteria; phylum Actinomycetota; class Coriobacteriia; order Coriobacteriales; family Atopobiaceae; genus UBA1367. The sequence goes on from JAWRIT010000132.1 coordinate 1,662, forward strand.
CCCTGGTGCTCCCTGCAGGGCGGCGAGTAGGGCGGCCAGTTCACGCCCAGGTGGCTCAGGACGCAGCGGGGCGTGCCTCGCGTGTGGGGTGATCGAGCGGGGTGCGCCACTGCCGAGCTGCGGCAACGGCTATGGTGATACCGTGCACAATGGACTTTGCCTGTCGTTTTGCGTATGATTAATGGTCGCTGTGAAATGCGCGTAGAAGGCAGGTTTGTGTGAGCAAACAGGATGCAATCGAACTGGAGGGCACGGTCGTCGAGCCGCTGCCCAACGCAATGTTCAATGTCGAGCTTGAGAACGGCAAGACCATCCTCTGCACCATATCAGGGAAGATCCGGATGAACTACATCCGCATCCTTCCCGGCGACCGCGTGGTCGTAGAGATCTCCCCGTACGATCTCACGCGCGGACGCATCACCTACCGGTACAAGTAAGCAGCGGTAGCATCACATGGCCGTCCGACCACACCTCGGATGGCCTGAGTGGGGAATTCACGCCTGCGGCTGGGCGAAGACATAGCGCGGACTAGCTTCCACCTGGTTCGCCACCCGTACTACCAGTACGTGTCAGTACTACCGAAAGGAAAGACTATGAAGGTACGTCCTTCGGTCAAGAAGATGTGCGACAAGTGCAAGATCATCCGTCGCCATGGCAAGGTGTACGTCATCTGCGATAACCCGCGCCACAAGCAGCGTCAGGGCTAAGGAAGGAGACCCAAATTGGCCCGTATCAATGGCGTCGATCTTCCGCGTGAGAAGCGCACGGAGATCGCACTTACCTACATTTTCGGCATCGGCCGCACCAGCGCCACCAAGATCTGCGAAGCTTGCGGCGTCGACCCTGCCGTCAAGTCCAAGGACCTCTCCGAGGACGAGGTCACCAAGATCCGTGACTACATTCACGAGCACTTCACCACGGAGGGCGACCTGCGTCGTGAGGTTCGTCAGAACACCGCCCGCCTGATGGAGATCGGCTGCTACCGCGGCCTGCGCCATCGCAAGGGGCTCCCGGTCCACGGCCAGCGCACCCACACCAACGCGCGTACCCGCAAGGGCAAGCGTCGTCAGATCGGTGCGAGGAAGAAGGGCTAGGGAGTAGAGCATGGCACAGAAGAAGACCCAGCGCGTCCAGCGCGTTCGCCGCGCCGACCGCAAGAACATCGCCGTGGGCCAGGCCCACATCAAGTCCACGTTCAACAACACGATCGTGACGATCACCGACCCCCAGGGCAACGTCATCTCCTGGCAGTCCGGTGGCACCGTCGGGTTCAAGGGTTCCCGTAAGTCCACGCCGTTCGCCGCACAGCTGGCCGCCGAGGCCGCCGCGAAGGCGGCCATGGACCACGGCCTCAAGAAGGTCACCGTCTTCGTGAAGGGCCCCGGTTCGGGCCGCGAGACGGCCATCCGTTCCCTGCAGGCCGCCGGCCTCGAGGTTTCGGGCATCCAGGACAAGACCCCCATTCCGCACAACGGCTGCCGCCCCAAGAAGCGCCGTCGCGTGTAGCACGAGGAAGGATTCAAGACTATGGCAGTTGATAGGACCCCTGTCCTCAAGCGGTGCAGGTCCCTCGACATTGACCCGATCGTCATGGGCATCAACAAGAAGAGCAATCGTCAGCCCCGTCGTCGCCGCCGCCAGGAGAGCGAGTACGGCATGCAGCTTCGCGAGAAGCAGAAGGCCAAGTTCATCTACGGCGTGCTTGAGAAGCAGTTCCGCGGCTACTACGACGCGGCACGGAAGATGAGCGGCATCACGGGCACTAACCTCATGGTTATCCTCGAGAGCCGCCTCGACAACGTCGTGTTCCGCCTCGGCTTTGCCCGCACCCGCAAGGAGGCCCGCCAGACCGTCCGTCACGGCCACATCACCGTGAACGGCCGTCGTGTCGACATCCCCTCCTACCGTGTGAAGGCCAACGACGTCGTCGCCGTCGCCGAGAAGGCTCGCGATTTGCTCCCGATCAAGGAGGCCCTGATCTCCTCCGAGCACATGGCGGTGCCCGCATGGCTCGAGGTCGACATCGAGAAGCTTCGCGGCACGGTGCTTCAGCTCCCGGTCCGCGAGCAGATCGACCTGATCTCCGATGGCACTATCGACCCCCAGCTCATCGTCGAGCTCTACTCTAAGTAAGCCCGGAACGGTAGGAGGTATTCATGTCCGAATTCATCCGACCACAAGTGTCGGTAGAGGAGGTCAACGAGAACCTCGCCCGCGTGAGCGCGGAGCCGCTCGAGCGTGGCTACGGTGATACGCTGGGCAACTCTCTGCGCCGCGTACTGCTCTCGTCGCTTGAGGGCGCTGCGGTGCAAGCCATCCAGATCGATGGTGTGCAGCACGAGTTCACGACGGTCCCTGGCGTCTACGAGGACGTCACCGACATCGTGCTCAACGTGAAGGGCTTGGTGTTCCGTGCCAACGGAACGGCGGACGAGGGCGTCGCGACGATCTCCATTGATGGTCCCTGCACGGTGACGGGCGGCGACTTCATGATCCCGGCCGACTTCGAGCTGGTGAACGATGACCAGCTGATCTGTACGCTGGGCGAGGACGCGCACCTGACCATGCAGATGCGCATTGGTACCGGCCGCGGCTATGTCTCCGGCGACGACAACGAGCGCGAGGGCGATCCCATCGGCCTCATCCACGTGGATTCGCTCTATTCGCCGGTCCGCCGCTGCGCGAAGGTCGTCGAGCCCTGCCGCGTCGGGCAGCACACCAACTACGACCGCCTCATCCTTGAGGTCGAGACCGACGGCTCGGTCTCTCCCCGCGATGCGGTCGTCGAGGCAGCCAACATCGTCAACCAGCACATGAGCGCCTTCATGGGCCTGGCCGACGAGGAGGAGCCGCAGGAGGACGCCTCGATCTTCGCCGTGGGCGTCGAGGAGGACAACACCGAGCTTGACAAGCAGATCGAGGACTTGGACCTGTCGGTCCGCTCCTACAACTGCCTCAAGCGCGCCGGGATTCACTCCGTGCGCCAGCTCGTTGAGTTCTCCGAGAACGACCTGCTGAACATCCGCAACTTTGGCGTGAAATCCATCGAGGAGGTCAAGGACAAGCTTGAGGCCATGGGCCTTGGGCTCAAGGCCTAGACGCTCTCGCAGAGTATTAGGAGTACTGAGACCATGAGGCACAACAAGAAGAGGGGCATGAAGCTCGGCACTGACGCCTCTCATACCAAGGCAATGAAGAAGAGCCTCCTGCAGGCGCTTCTTGCCAACGATCGCATCAAGACGCTCGATGCGCGCGCCAAGGCCATTCGTCCGGAGGTCGATAGGGTCATCACCTGGGCCAAGAGGGGCGACCTGGCTGCCCGTCGCCTTGCGCTGGCCAAGGTCGGCGACAAGGAACTGGTCCGCGAGGTCTTCGAGAAGGCCGCGCAGGGCATGTGGGCAGACCGCAACGGTGGCTACACCCGCATCATGAAGCTAGGGCCCCGCAAGGGCGACGCCGCCACGGTGGTCATCATCGAGCTCGTGACTGAGCCCTGCACACCCAAGAAGGCCGCGGTGAGCAAGGTCGAGGCCGAGCCCGCAGTGAGCAAGGTCGAGCCGGCAGAGACCGTCGAGGCCGAGGAGGAGCAGGCCGAGTAGGCTGGTTCCTCACAACCGATGTGACAGGGAGGCCGTGGCACTGCCAGGGCCTCCCTCTTCGTTAGCGAGGGGCAGGCACGTCAAGGAGCGGTTCTTGCGGCAGGCGTGCGACAGTGAGGATGCTCCGATTGCGAGGGGCAGGTGCGCCCAGACGCGGGTTCTGTTGCGGGCAAGTGGCAGCGAGGATGATCCGGCGTAGTGATTGCGGAAGCGTGGCAGCGAGGATGACCAGGCGCGGTGAGAGAGGTACGGGAGAGGCGCGTGAGCGAACAGGCGGGTGAGTGGACCCTGGTGCTCAAGCTGGGCTACCGTGGCGGGGCCTTTGCGGGCTTCGCCGAGCAGGAAGGCCAGCGTAGCGTGGCGGGCGAGCTACGGCGAGCCCTTGAGGTCATGCTGCGGCGTCCGGTCGATCTCACCTGTGCGGGGCGTACCGACGCAGGCGTGCATGCGCTTGCCCAGTACGTGAGCGTTCCGATGACGGACTCTGAGCGAGCGCTCTCTGGCCGTCGGATGCTGACCTCCCTGACCGCCCTGGTTCCCGACGACCTCTCGATCCGGGCGGTGCTCCAGGCTGAGCCGGGCTTCTCGGCGCGCTTTGACGCGACCGCGCGGAGCTACCGCTACCGCATCTCATGCGGCAGGGTGCGTCCCACACTGCTCTGGGGGCATACCTGGTGGCTGCGCCCTACGCCCGACCTCGACGTGGACGCCATGGACGAGGCGGCGGCACAGCTCGTGGGCGAACACGACTTCACGAGCTTCTGCAAGGTGTCGTCCGCTCGCATGCTGCGGGAGGACGGCCGCTCGACCAGCCGGTGCCTGACGCACGCACGGGTCTTGCGGGATGTCGAGCTGGGCGAGTCGGTGGTGGCCTTCGATGTGGTCGGAAACGCCTTTCTGCACAACATGGTCCGCATCATGACGGGTACGCTCGTGGAGGTGGGTCGGGGCATTCGCGAGCCATCCTGGGTGGCTAAGGTGCTTGCCGCGCACGACCGCACGGCAGCCGGACAGACGGCCCCTCCCGAGGGCCTGACCTTTGTGGACGTGACTTATCCCGCTGGCCTGCTGCGTCCGTGCCCCTAGTTGCCGACGCCGTCTGGTGCGAGCGGTCTTCCGCATGGCGGTGGTCACCGGCGCAGCACGTGTCTTTTTTCGAAAGGTGGGCCGTATGGACCTTCTGCTTGACGTCCTGGTTGAGAGCGCGTTCGACACCGTCGAACTCGTGCCGTTCCTCCTGCTGACCTATGTGGCCATGGAGGCACTCGAGCACGGGACGGCAGGGATGGCGGAGCGCCTGATCGCCCGCGCCGACAAGGGAGGGCCCGTGGTGGGCGCCTTGCTGGGCTCCCTGCCGCAGTGCGGCTTCTCCGCCATGGCCGCCACGCTGTATGCCGGGCGCGTCATCAGCGTTGGAACGCTGGTGGCCGTGATGCTCTCGACCTCGGACGAGCTCATCCCCGTCTTCATGGCGCGCGGTGCGCAGGTCGCACAACTCGGCTCCATCATCGGCATCAAGGTCGCCATCGGCCTGGTGGTGGGCCTACTCGTCGATGTGGCCCTGCGAGCCCTGCATCGTGCCGGTGACGGGCACCCGCACATCGCCGAGCTGTGCGAGCGTGTGGGCTGCCACTGTGGTGCCGTCGACCGGCAGCAGGGCCATGCCCATGGACAGGAGGGAGGTGCCTCTGCCCACGTGGACGTGCACCATCACGGCCACGAGGACAACGCGCACGGGCGGTGGTGGCACATCCTGCGGAGCGCCGGCATCCATACGGCAGAAGTCACGCTGTTCATCTTTCTCGTCACCTTTGCCTTTGGCATGCTCATCGAGCTCGTCGGACAGGAGGCGCTGGCGGTCGCGTTGGGATCCCACCCCATTCGCGCCATTTTCCTGGCGGGACTCATTGGCCTGATCCCCAACTGCGGCGCCTCGGTGGCCATCGCCCAGCTCTTCCTCGACGGTGCCCTCTCCACCGGCCCCATGCTGGCGGGCCTGCTCGTGTCGGGCGGGATGGGCCTGCTCGTGCTGTTCCGTACGAACGCCGACGCGAAGCAGAACGTCGCGATCGCCGCCTTCGTCTATGCGGTCGGTGTCGTGGTGGGACTTGCCGCGCAGGCGCTGGGTGTCGTCCTGTAGCCCGTGTGCAGATGCTGGACATCGCGGGGTGTGGCAGGGGCGTGACCCCCGTGTGACCTCAGGGTACCGGGGTGGTTGTGGCTGTGACAACCTGGCACGTAGCTCTGTGAATCTGTTGAATTCCTTGTCCGCACATCAGTCGTTCACAAGCGGGCTCGACGGCTAGAGGATAATTCGGCGGTACGCACCGTTCGCATCAATGGGTCGCATCACACCCGCTCGCTCGACGCGTGGATTCAAGGAGGCTTCGCGGATGTCACAGCTGCATCCACAGGTTTCGATCATTATGCCGGCCTATAACGTGGGTCGCTACGTCCGCCGTGCCGTCGAGAGCCTCCAGAACCAGACCCTGCGCGACTTCGAGCTCATTGCGGTGGATGACGGATCGTCCGATCGCACGGGGCAGATCCTTGATGCCATGGCCGAGCGCGACCTGCGCATCACCGTGCTTCACACGCAAAACGGTGGCGCGCCCGCGGCGCGCAACCTCGGGATCGAGCGGGCCAAGGGCACCTACCTCTACTTCATGGACGCGGACGACTGGGCCGAGCCTCGCATGCTCGAGGACATGGTCGACTTCGCCGAGCGCAGCCGGTTGGAGCTGGTGATCACCGGCTTTTACATCGACACCTACTACGGGGACAACGGCGAGCACACCACCGAGATCAAGACCCATCCGAACTGCCTGTACCCGACGCAGCACGACTTTCGTGCGGCAGCGTGGCAGCTCTTCGATCAGAACCTGCTCTACACGCCGTGGAACAAGCTGTTCGTGCGCGAGCGCATCGAGCGGCTGAACATCAGGTTCCGTCCCACCTTCATGGACGACTTCCCCTTCGTGCTTGACTACCTTCGCGACGTCGAGCGCGTCGGCATGATCGAGAAGGCCTACTACCACTTCATTCGCGAGCGCGCCGAGTCTGAGACGGCCCGGTGGCGCCCCGACCTCTACGAGAAGCGCGAGGAGGAGCACGGCTGGATGCTCGACCTCTATCGCCATTGGGGCCTTGACGGGGACGCGGCAAGCATGGAGGTCATCCAGCGCCGCTACATCGAGCGGCTCGTCGGCTGCATCGAGAACGTGTGCAACCCTGCCTGCAAGCTGTCGACCAAGGAGAAGCTGGCGCAGATCGAGCAGATGATCTCAAGCGACCGCGCCCAGCTCGCCGTGGCGACGGCCCGTCCGCGCAGCCGGATGATGAAGGCGATGCTCGTTCCCGTGCGCATGAAGAACGCGCGTCTGGCCTACCATGAGGGCAAGTTCATCTCGTACGTGAAGCGGCACAACACCAAGGTCTTCGCGACGCTCAAGGCAAGGCGCTAGCAGACGTTTTGCGGTGCCAGCGGAAGGCGTGGCACCGGCTGCTTCCCCGACGTGCGCTCGTTGGTTGGGTGCAGCACATGCGCTCCTCGTCGATCGCGGCCTACGACCCGCCGCAACCTGCCACCCGTTACCGCACGCCGTACTGCTCGTAGTAGGCATCGATGGCGCTTCGCAGCTCTGGCGTGATGACGCTGCCATCGAGCGCCTCGACGACCTCGCTCATGGACACGATGGCCGCCGTGGGAAAGCCGTACTTCTCGCTGACCTCGTCGATGGCCGCCAACCTGCCGCCACGGCCGACCTCCTCGCGGTTGAGCGAGACCATGAGGCCCACGACCTCGACGTCCGCCGCCGCCCTGAGCTTGGGGTAGGTCTCGTCGATGGATTTGCCGGACGTGGTCACGTCCTCCACGATAACGACGCGATCACCGTCGTGGAGCGTGGCCCCCAGCAGTTGGCCGGCGTCGGCCCCATGGTCCTTTGCCTCCTTGCGGTCGGCGCAGTAGCGGACCTCCTTGCCATAGAGATCGTGGTAGGCGATCGCGGTGGCCACCGAGAGGGGAATGCCCTTGTAGGCGGGTCCGAAGACGACGTCAAAGTCATCCCCATAGGTCGCGTGGATGGCCTGCGCATAGGCCTGGCCCAGACGCTTGAGCTGACCTCCGGTCACGTAAGCACCGGCGTTCATGAAGAAGGGAGACCTGCGTCCGCTCTTGAGGGTGAAGTCTCCGAACCTGAGCACGTCGCTCTCGACCATGAACTCGATGAACTCACGCTTGTAGGCATCCATGAGGCTCCCTCCGTCTGTGGCGACACCGTGCCTCCCATGGTAGCAGGGCCTGCGCGTGAGGCGAGGCCCGTCAGGCAAGGTCTGCGCCGTCTTGCCCGCTCGCGCTCGTTCAAGAGGTGGTGCGCCCACCTGTCCTTTGACGATGGCCTGGGACCATCCGCTACTCCGTATAGGTGCCTGCCAGGACCTGCTCGATGGTGTCGGCCACTTCTTGGGCCATGAGCTGGAACTCCTCGGCAAAGCTGCCCTTGAGCTGACGCAGGGCGTAGTCGGCGACGCTCATCTTGCCGGGAGGGCGCCCGATGCCGCAGCGGATGCGCCAGAAGTCGCGCGTGCCCAGCTTGCTGGCAATGGAGCGAAGCCCGTTGTGCGCGTTGAGCCCTCCGCCGAACTTGACCTTGATGCTCCCCGGCGGCAGGTCGACCTCGTCGTGCACCACCAGGATCTCGGCGGGGCGAACGCGGCGGGCCCTCGTCAGCTTTGAGAGCGGACCGCCGCTCGTGTTCATGTAGCTCTGGGGCTTGGCGAGGATGACCTCGTGCGTCTCGAGTCCGTAGTGGGTCTTGACCACGGCCACGTCACAGCCGGCCTCGCTTTTCCAGTAGCGCACGCCAAAGCGCTCCGCCAGGACGTCGACGGCGGCAAAGCCGGCGTTGTGACGGGTCAGCGCGTAGGTGGCCCCAGGGTTGCCCAGACCGCAGACGATGCGGATGCCAGTGGGTGCCTGTGCCATGGATGACCTCCGTCCCTCGTTCGTGCGTCGTAGGCAAGCATACGACAAGCAACGCGGGCCTGTCGCTGGCAGCGTGAATCGCGCTGTTGCGCCAGGCCCTGTTGCGCAACGTAGTTCGGTCGACCGACCTTCCTTTATGGTTACAGCCCGTACGCCCTTTCTATCCTTACGAGCGCCTCCTCCAGGGTCATCCCAATGCCAAGTTGGTCAACGCGCATATTCTCTGCTCGCATGTCTGCGACGAACCTACTCAGATCAGCTGCGATCTTGTCGCCAATCTCGATACGGGCGGCGTTGGGGATGACCGTCATGAGACGGAGGACATCCTTCTTGTGCTTCTTCAAATCGACGCCGTTAACATGCTGCCCTGCCGTTTTTCGCGCATTAAGGTCGATATGTGCCCTCACCTTGAGGGGCACGAGGTGCTCGGCGTCCACGATGCTCAGACCATCGACTCGAGCCAGCCCTTTGGTGAGGAAGTCGTAGTAGGCGTCGTCCAATAGGATTGCCGAAAGGCTGGAGATGTCATCGTCTACTGGAAGCGAACCCACTTCCACATCATCGCCATGGAGCGGAAAGTCTGGATGGCGCGAGAAAAGTTCCAACATGCGGGGATAGCCAAAGGCAGTCGGCTCGGTAAAGCGGTAAAAATGTACATCATCGTCATTGCGTCACCCGCATTCATAGCCACCATCACGCACGAAGTTCCACAGGGCCTGCCCAAACTCGTGCGCGGGCCTATCGGCGAGCATGACGATGTCGAGATCCTTTGTAGCGCGGAATGACAGGCCGATGTCAGCCATGATGAGGTCGCACGCGCTGCCCCCGATGAGCGCGTATGAATCAGGAACGTCGACAAACGCCTCCCTGAACTTGTCCATGCCATAGACCGTCATGAGAGCATCCTCTCCCTGAGCTCGTCAAGAGCGCCTTCGACCCTGGGGTCGTCATCGGTACCGTCGTTCAGCGAAAGATACAGCGAGACATCGTTCACGCATCCATCGGTTTCGTCCGTGCTGTAGCGCCAGGTCTCAAGGAGCAGGTCAGGCTCATCGGCAGCGGAGACCTCGGTCAGGTGGTCGGATATGCCATCGAGCGCGTGCGGGTCATCGGACGCAAGCGTCATCCAAGGGTCGTCTGCCAGCATCGTCTTGCGACTCAGTGCCGTGATTCCTGCAGCCGGAAGCCCCAGCCTGTCAATGTCCGCCATGTCCAAATCAGTCATATAGAACGCCTGCCTTGCGATAGGGCTCGACATGAAGGGCTCCATCTTGTCGAGCAAGGCGCCACGCTCGTCCGAAGACAGCCGTCTGATGCTGCGACGCCTGCCACTCGATTCGAGCGCCTCCGATGCCACTACTCCGATCTCCATAAAGTAGTTGCTTGCGCTCGACAGGCTCTTTCCCATCAGCTCCGCGACCTCGGTGGTCGAACGACCGGACCACGATCCATCGATGATGTGGGTCACGACACGTTGGGCCTGCGGGCTCAACGGCGTTGGCTGCGGTCGCGACAGCTCGGAC
>JAWRIT010000133.1:0-4058 GCA_040268355.1 Atopobiaceae bacterium
GTGCCCATCCGCCCGCCTTGTCAGTCCTCATACGAGCTACGTAAAGGAGGTGCTGCATGGCAAAGAACAAGTCGGCCGAGCTTGACCGCAAGAAGCTTCACGCCGACCCCATCCTGATGACCACCATCGTGCTGCTCATCACGTTCCTCACGGTGTTCATCCTGTACCCGCTGGCGATCCTTCTGGTCGAGAGCGTCGTGAGCGACGGCAAGCCGACCTTTACGGTCTTCGAGCGCGTGCTCGCCATGCCGAACTTCAGGACCGCCATCGCCAACACGCTCAAGGTCGGGTTCCTGGTGGGCGTCCTGGCCACCGCCATTGGCCTGCTATTTGCCTATGTCGAGGAGTACGTGCAGCTGAAGACCGCGCTCATGGACCGCCTGTTTCGGGTGGTCTCCCTGCTGCCGGTGGTGAGCCCGCCGTTCGTGCTCTCGCTCTCCATCATCCTGCTGTTCGGGCGCAAGGGCCTCATCTCGTACAACCTCTTTGGCATCAAGGGGGACGTGTACGGCTTCTGGGGCATCTGCCTGGTGCAGACGCTCACGTTCTTCCCCGTGTGCTACATGATGTTCCGCGGCCTGCTCAGGAACATCGACCCCTCGCTCGAGGAGGCGGCGCGCGACATGGGCGCCAGTCGCTGGAAGGTCTTCACCTCCGTCACGTGGCCGCTGGTGCTTCCGGGCATCGGCAACGCCTTTCTGGTCACCTTTATCGAGTCCATCGCCGACTTCGCCAACCCCATGATCATCGGTGGCTCCTACGACACGCTCGCCACCTCCATCTACCTGCAGTACACGGGGGCCTACGACAAGCCCGCGGCCGCGGCCATGGCCGTCGTGCTGCTGACCATCACGCTGGTCATGTTCGTGGTGCAGAAGTACGTGCTCGAGGCGAAGTCCACGGCGACCCTCACGGGCAAGGCCTCCCGCGCGCGCATGCGCATCACCGACAACACGGTGCGCATCCCGCTTTCCGCGCTCTGCTCGCTCATCGCGATCTTCGTCATCGCACTCTACGTCTGCGTGCCCTACGGCAGCCTGCTCAAGATCTGGGGCCACGGCAACCCGTTCGAGCTGACGCTTCAACACTACCAGCGCATCTTTAGCCCCATGACCAAGGACTACCAGGCCTTCGTCGACTCGTTCCGGCTCTCGCTGATCGCAAGCCCCTTGACGGCGCTGCTCTCGATGATCATCTCGTATCTGGTGGTCAAGCGCAGCTTTGCCTCCAAGGGCTTCATCGAGGCCGTGTCCATGCTCGCCATGGCCGTCCCGGGCACCGTCCTGGGCGTCGGCTACATCCGTGGCTTCTCGGGGGGCATGTTCGGCACGGGGTTCCTCCAGTTCCTCTACGGCACCTCTGCCATCCTGGTCATCGTGTTCATCGTGAGGTCGCTGCCCACCGGCACGCGATCGGGCATCTCGGCGCTTCGGCAGATCGACAAGTCGATCGAGGAGTCGGCCTACGACATGGGCGCCGACACCTTCACGGTGTTTCGCACCGTCACGCTGCCGCTGATCAAGGACTCGTTCCTCTCGGGCCTCGTCACGTCGTTCGTCCGCTCGATCACGGCCATCTCGGCGGTCATCCTGCTGGTCAACCCCAGGGTGCAGCTCATCACGGTCAAGATCAACGAGTTGGCGGAGAAGGGCTCGTATCCGTATGCGTGCGCGTTTGCCACCATCTTGATTTTGATCACCTTTGGGGCAGTCCTCATCATGAACGCCATCATCGCGCGCTTCGGCACGAGCCGCGCCATCAAGGAGGAGGAGTAGGCGATGGCACAGGAGAAGAAGGGTGTGCGCCTGGAGCACATCTCAAAGATCTACCAGGATCCCAAGACCGGCAAGGACTTCTATGCCGTGCAGGACGCCAACATCGACATCGCGCCGGGCGAGTTCGTCACGCTGCTGGGTCCGTCCGGTTGCGGAAAGACAACCATTCTGCGCATGATCGCGGGCTTCGAGAGCCCCAGCGAGGGCGAGATCTACCTGGGTGGGGAGCCCATCAACGAGCTGACCCCCAACAAGCGCGACACCGCGATGGTGTTCCAGAGCTACGCCCTGCTACCGCACTACAACATCTTCGACAACGTGGCCTATGGCCTCAAGCTCCGCAAGATGGACGCGGCCACCATCAAGCGCAAGGTCACCAGCATCCTCGAGCTGGTGGGGCTCGAGGGCATGGAGGACCGCATGACCAACCAGCTCTCCGGCGGCCAGCAGCAGCGCGTGGCGCTCGCCCGTGCGCTGGTCATCGAGCCGGGCGTGCTGCTGTTCGACGAGCCCCTGTCCAACCTGGACGCCAAGCTGCGCGTTGACATGCGCACCGAGATCCGCCGTATCCAGCAGGAGGCGGGCATCACGGCCGTCTACGTCACGCACGACCAGTCCGAGGCCATGGCGCTCTCCGACAACATCATCATCATGAAGAAGGGGGTCGTCGCCCAGATCGGCGACCCGCACGCCGTGTACTATCGCCCGGCGGACGAGTTCGTCGCCGACTTCATCGGTGAGTCGAACTTCCTGCGCGGCACGTTGACGGCGCGTGACGGCGAGGCGGGCGTGGTCGCGTTCGAGGGAAGCAGCATTGAGGCGGCCGACGCGGCGAACAAGGCCGTGGGTGACGAGTGCGTGCTGGTCCTGCGCCCCGAATCAGCGCACGTGACGGACGAGGGCGTCGTTCCGTGCAAGGTCGTCCTGTCGCGCTTCATGGGCCACTACCAGAACTACCATGTCCTGTGCGGTGACACGCTGGTCAAGATCACCGAGTTCAACCCCAAGAACAAGAGGATCTACGAGGTGGGCGACGAGGCGTTCCTCACCTTCACCCCCTCTGACGTGCACGTTCTGTAGCTTCTAGCTGCACCTGGCGCCGCCTGTCACCAGGCGGTGGGAGGCGGCTGGGACAAGGCGTTCTCTTGACGCCCGCCCAGCCGCCTTTTTGTTGCATCAGAGCTTGCAGCTGGTCGCCTGCTGGCGCAGTTGGAGCCGGTCGGAATGCGCAGGCTCACGTCGTGGATCACCCCGCCACCGCCATGGCTGAACGACGTGTGGTCGAGCTTGACGGCGGGCCGTCCGCTCGTGCCGTCGCATCCCCGTACGGCCCGTTCTCCCTAATTTGACAGTAGTGCTTGACATACCTTCCAAAATGCAATATATTTCTTATATCGTGCATGGTATACCTTGCAACTCGCACTGATGGGCACACCCGGGCAAAGGGAACGAACATGGATGCGACGAAGAACCTCAAGATGAAGGCCGCCCGCGCGGAAGCGGGGCTGTCTCAAGGGCAGCTCGCCGAGGCGGTCGGCGTCACCAGGCAGACCATCGGGCTCATCGAGGCCGGCGGGTACAACCCGACCCTGAACCTCTGCATCGCCATTTGTCGAACGCTTGGGAAGACCCTCGATGACCTCTTCTGGAAGGAGTGATAACTCATGAAGCTGAGCGAAACCTACCTCGTCCGTCAGTGGCGGGCGTACGCGGGCCCCAAAGACGAGCGGCTTGAGGCGGAGAACAACAAGATCTACCGTACGGGCTTTATGCTGCTCTCCGTAGGCGTGATGGCGCTTTCTGTGTATCGGATGATCTCGGAGCACGTGGCATGGGTCCACAGCGACACCGTGGGCATGCGGCACTTCTCCACCACGATCGACCCGCTGCTCATCTGGTTCTTGTTGGTCCTGCTCGTCCTGTGCGTGATGCAGGCGCGCAGGGGCTTCGTCGAGACCAATCGCTTCGGGCAGACCGACACGTTTCCGACCGGGTACTTCACGCTGTGCTCGGGTCTCGCGGGTCTTTGCACCGCGATCATCCTCTGGGTGATGCGATGCGTCGCAGAGGCGCAGCTCTTCGGCTTTGGCGAGGTGCTCTGGTTCGAGAACCTCATCGTTGCCGCCTTCGCCGGCCTCTTCTGCGGGGCACTCACGTTGGTCCTCTTCTACCTGCATTTCCGCTCTGCCAAGCGAGGGCGCGACCAGATCGAGGCGGACCTCTAGCTGAAACGCCATCACCAGGTGCGTATGAGCGACTGGATCGGCGGGGCCCCCCCCCCCC
>JAWRIT010000134.1:0-6860 GCA_040268355.1 Atopobiaceae bacterium
CCGCCCCTCGTGCGTCCTGTCGTCTGTGATAAGGGCTAGAACGCGACCGGCAGGTCGTAGTAGACGCACTCGAGCAGCTTCTCCATCTCCTCGGGCTTGGGCTGACGCGGGTTGGAGCCGGTGCAGGCGTCGGCGATGGCGTTGACGGCCACCTGCGGGGCCTTCGAGAAGAACTCGTCCTTGTCGATGGCGGAGGCATCGGCGATGACGCCGCCCTTGCCGTAGTTCTTGATGCCCTGCGGCACGTCGATCTTGTCGTTGAGGTCGCGGATCATCTGGACGAGGTTCTGGACCTTCTCGTCGGTGGTGGCCCCGCCCAGGTGGAAGACCTCGTCGGCGATGTAGGCGTAGCGGGCGGCCGCGCGCTCGTCACGGGCGTTGAACTGGATGACCTTGCCGAGGTACATGGCGTTGGCGCAGCCATGGATGATGTGGTCGCCGGAGAAGGCGGCCCCGGTCTTGTGCGCCATGGAGTGAACGATGCCCAGAAGGCCGGACGAGAAGGCGATGCCGGCGATGCACTGGGCGTCGTGCATGTGACGGCGGGCCTCCTTGTCACCCTGGTAGCTCTTGGGCAGCCACTCGGCGATCTCGCGCATGGCGTAGAGCGCGTTGGCGTCGGTGTAGGGGCTGGCGGCGGTGGAGACGTAGGCCTCGATCGCGTGGGTCAGCGCGTCCATGCCGGTGTGCGCGCAGAGCTTGGCGGGCATGGTGTAGGTGATCTCAGGGTCGACGATGGCCACGTCAGGCGTGATCTCGAAGTCGGCGATGGGGTACTTGACGCCCTCCTGGTAGTTGGTGATGATCGAGAAGGCCGTGACCTCGGTGGCGGTGCCGGAGGTGGAGGAGATGGCGCAGAACTTCGCCTTGGTGCGCAGCTTGGGTAGGCCAAAGACGATGCACATGTCCTCGAAGGTGGTCTCGGGATACTCGTACTTGATCCACATGGCCTTCGCGGCGTCGATGGGGCTGCCGCCGCCGATGGCGATGATCCAGTCGGGCCGGAAGTCGGCCATGGCCTCGGCGCCGCGCATGACGGTCTCGACGGACGGGTCGGACTCGACGCCCTCGAAGAGCGCGGTCTTCATGCCGGCGGAGGCGAGGTCCTCCTCGAGCTCGGCTAGAAAGCCGCCGCGACGCATGCTGGAGCCGCCGGTCACGATCATGGCGCGCTCGCCCTTGAAGTTCTTGACCTCGTGGCGGGCGCCCTCACCAAAGTACAGGTCGCGCGGGTTGGTAAAACGTCCCATGGTGCTACCCCTCTCCATATGTGCCGCAGGCCCCATGCCCACGGCGCTCTCTTCGTGGGAAATCGTAACGAGGAGGGTGCGAGAAGGGGAGCTTACAAATATGCGACATATGTCGCATATGGTATTCTACCTTTAGCTTTGTCGAAGATGGCAAACACGTGGCCGCCGTCGTATGCTACACGGGGGTCGTGAGGGGACACATGGCGCGCCGTAGCTGCAGAGATGACATCGTGGAGGCCTTTGCCGGCCTGCTCGGCGAGCGACCCTTCTCGCAGATCAGCATCACGCTCATCTCCGAGCGTGCGGGCATCAGCCGCACCTCGTACTACCGGCACTTCTACACGCAGCATGAGGTGCTCGACGCCTACCTCGACACGGTCTTCGCCGAGCTGCGCTCGCGCCTCAGGGAGGTCCCGCCTCCCTCGGTGCCCGACGAGTACCGCGACCTCACGCGCCGCTACAACATACTGCAGGAGCTCACGTGCCTGCGGGAGCACGCGACGACGCTTCGGGCCATTCTCCAGAGCGAGGTCGCCACCGAGCTCAAGGACCGCATGCACGAGCAGGCGCTGGAGATTCTGGAGGACGTCATCATCCACGCGCAGGACGACACCGACAAGCCCCGCACGGAGCATGGTCGCGCGCTGTTGCGCAGCTTCTTTGCGGCCGGGACGACCACCATCGCCTGCGACTGGATCCTCGGCGGATGTCGGGAGGAGCCTGAGGAGCTGGCGAGCTTCATCCTCTCCATGGGGCAGCGTCTCACGCTTCGCCGTCACGACCCGCCCCTGCCCAGCCGCCCTACCTGGGATCCGTCGGGTGGTCTGCGCGCGCCTCTGGACCGCCAACAAGGCGGAGCGTCCTAGGGGCGCTCTGTCCTGACCCGAGCTAAGCTCCCATGCGCTCCCTCCTTATTTTAGGTTAAGATCTAACCTAAAATAAGGAGGGAGCGCATGGGCACGTACCATCCAGCAATATGGTTGAGCGAAGGAGCAGGTCGTAGTAGAAGGGAGCGTCGCAGCGGCGGCTATCGCTACTATCTGCCCACGACGCTCGCGAAGCTCTCGTTCGACCTCGCCCCAGATGTCGTGGGAGACGTGGCGGCGGCCGAGCGCGCCCTTCTAAAGCTCGACCAATCCTCATCCGTGCTAAGGAGCTCCGAAGGGCTGGCGAGGCTCCTGCTGCGCGCCGAGGCGGTCTCTTCCTCGCACATAGAGGGGCTCACCATCGGTACGAGGCGGCTGTTGCGCGCCGAGGCGGCCCTCGCGTCGGGCGAGCTTGTGGGCGACGCCGCCGCGGCCGAGGTGGTCGGTAACATATATGCCATGCAGGAGGCCCTTGCTACCGCCCTTGCCGCGGACGAAGTGACTACCACAACCATTTGTGACATCCACAGGAAGCTTCTCAAAGGCACCCGCATCGCGGAGTATGGCGGGGTGCTGAGAACACGGCAAAACTGGGTTGGAGGAAACTCCTACAACCCCCTCGACGCTGACTACGTGCCGCCCGCCCCCGAACATGTCGAGGGCTTGATCGCTGACCTGGCGAGCTACTGCAACGAAGACGTCGTCTCTCCCGTGGTGCAGGCCGCGCTGGTCCATGCTCAGTTCGAGACAATACATCCTTTTGTCGACGGCAATGGGAGGACGGGCAGAGCGCTCATTCACCTCATCCTGCGCAGGCGTGGGCTCGCGAGCAATACGGTGCCTCCCGTGTCACTTGTGCTTGCCACGCAGGCGAGGTCCTATGTGTCGGGCCTCGCTGACTTCAGGGGCGACGACGCTGACCCAGAAGGCGTGCAGGAGGGCATCAACGAGTGGGTCTCGTTCTTTGCCGGCGCCTGCGTGGGCGCCTGCGAGGAGGCTGATGCCTTCGAGGGGAGCGCCAGCCGTCTCGAGCGGGAATGGAGGGAGGTCGTGGCGCCAGTGCGGGCAAACTCAGCGCTCGACCTGCTGCTGTCCAAGCTGATCGGTATGCCGCTCTTTACGGTGAAGCAGGCTTCGGAGACGATAGGGCGCTCGATAAAGGCTACAGGCGACGCCATCGATCGCTGCGTCGAGGCGGGAGTCGTACGGCTCGCAAAGCGGCAGCGCCGGAACCGCGCCTTCGAGGTGCCCTCCGCCATCGATGCGTTCAACATCTTCGAGCGCAGGCTGGCAAGCCCCACAGGCGACACGCGCATGCAGCGGCCCGTTCGGCCCGTTCCGGACAACCTCGAGCGAAACCTCAGGCTGCGCGAGCAAGGATAGGCGCAGATGGCCCAGAGGGCCCCTCGTCCGCCTCCGCGTCGCCCGCGTGCGCCCTACCGCCAAAATATGGTCAAACCCTGTGGTCCTGTGGTTTGTATGGGTGGACAGAGGCTATGCTAGTATCGATCAAGTTTGTATGTGCACTGCACGCAGCATGCGAGGCCGCTGGGAGGCGCCTTGGACCACACAGTACAGAAGAGCGGGGGAGCCGCCGCCGACACCGCGATCGCCCGGGGCGACCGACGTGACGCGTGGTATCCCCCTCTGAAGCGCGATCGCTTCATCCTGGAGCAGCTCGTCGCCAAGGACTTCAAGCTCAAGTACCGCAGGAGCGCCCTCGGTGTCGCCTGGAGCGTGCTCAACCCGCTCATGATGATGGCCGTCATGGCGGCGGTCTTCTCCGCGATGGCACGCTTCTCCTCGGATTCGATTCCCAACTACCCGCTCTACATCATCCTGGGCAACACCGCCTTCACCATCATGAGCGAGTCGACCTCCAACGGCATGCGTTCGATCGTCGACGCGGCATCGCTGCTCAAGAAGATCCGCATCAACCGCTGGCTCTTTCCCATCGAGAAAGTCCTGTTCGCGCTTCTGACCTTCGCGCTCTCGCTGGTCGCGGTGGCGCTCGTGATGCTGTTCTACCGCTTCGTCCCCAGCTGGCACATCATCTTGCTGCCGCTCTTTTTGCTCTACATCGGCGTCTTCTGCACCGGCCTCTCGCTCATCCTCGCCGCGGCGTCGGTCTACTTCCGTGACGTCATGCATCTCTGGCAGGTCATCATCACGGCATGGACTTATGCGACGCCGCTGTTCTACCCGGTCGAGATCCTGCCCGACTGGATGCTGCTGTTCGAGCGGGTGAATCCCATGTACCACTACGTGACCTACCTGCGCGACCTCATGCTCTACCAGCGCGTGCCCTCGCTGGGGGCAAACCTCGTCTGCGCGGGCTTCGCACTGCTCTCGCTCGCCATCGGCTACGTGGTCTTCAAGCGTCACGAGCGCAGGTTCATCCTCTTCATCTGATCGGAGCTCACCTTGGCCTTGGAAGACACCGCACGGGATGGTTCGTGGCGCCTCGAGGTCGGTCTCGAGTCCGACGTCGTCGTCGACTGCGACGTGTTTGACGCCTATCCGGTGATCGTGGGAACCGAGCCCGATGGGCTCCAGTTCCGCTACAGCTGGTTTCTCGAGGGTGCCCGCGAGGGCTATTCCCAGGACGCCACGCCCATCGTCGAGCAGCGCCGCTGGCCGCTCACCCCACCGCATCCCGGACGCTACAAGATCGTCATCGAGGCCCTGGGGCCAAACGACGAGCACGTGCGTGCCGAGCGGTGGGCAACCTGCATTGAGGACGAGGGCTTCCGGCGACCGCCGCTGCCCGCCGACGATGCCGAGACGGTCGTCAAGGTCGACGACGTCTCGATGATCTTCAACATCGCCAACGAGCGCTACACCTCGCTCAAGGAGTACTTCATCGCCGCCGCCAGAGGCGAGCTCAAGTTCAAGGAGTTTCGTGCGCTCGACCACATCAACTTCGAGGTCAAGCGTGGCGAGGGCTTCGGACTGGTGGGGACCAACGGCTCGGGGAAGTCGACGATGCTCAAGATCATCGCCGGGGTGCTGGCCGCCTCGGAGGGCTCCTGCACGGTGTCGGGCACCATCGCCCCGCTCATCGAGCTGGGCGCCGGCTTCGACTTCGAGCTGACGGCGCGTGAGAACATCTACCTCAACGGGGCGCTTCTGGGATACCGCAGGGAGTTCATCGAGGAGCACTACGACGAGATCGTCGAGTTCGCGGAGCTGCAGGACTTCATGGACATGCCCCTCAAGAACTTCTCCAGCGGCATGGTGGCGCGCATCGCCTTCGCCATCGCGACCATCACCGAGCCCGACATCCTCATCGTCGACGAGACCCTCTCGGTCGGCGACATTCTGTTCCAGAAGAAGTGCGAGCGGCGCATCAAACAGTTCGTGGAGTCTGACGGCGTGACCGTCCTGCTCGTGAGCCATAGCCTCGACCTTGTCCAGCGCACCTGCGACCGGGTATGCTGGATCGAAAAGGGCGAGCAGCGCATGCTCGGACCCACCGACGAGGTCTGCGCGGCCTATCTACAGTTGGGAGCCTAAATGTCTGACATTGATGTAACCGTCGTCCTTCCGTGCTACAACGTCGAGGACTATCTTGAGCAGGCGCTCTCGTCGGTCGAGCAGAACGACCGCATCAGGCTCGAGATCCTCTGCGTCAACGACGGCTCCACCGATGGCACCCTCAAGATCATGCGGGACCACGAGGCGGCAGACCCGCGCGTTCGGGTGATCGACAAGGAGAACGGCGGCTACGGCGCCGGCGTCAACCGCGGCTTCGACGAGGCACGCGGCACCTACGTGGGCATCCTCGAGCCAGACGACTGGGTCGCCCCCCACATGTATGACGACCTCTTTGAGTTCGCCATGGGCTTTGGGCTTGAGACGCCGCCTGACGTGATCAAGTCACCCTACGTGCGCGTCGTGCTGCCCGAAACGCCCAAGCAGTACTTCTGCCAGTGCTCCTACTACAAGCGCATCGACCCGGGCTTCCAGCCCTTCACGCTGGCGGACGCCCCGCATCTCATCCAGCATCACCCGTCCATCTGGTCGGCCCTCTACCGCAAGGACTTCCTCATCAGCAAGGGCATTCGCTTCAGGGAGGTGCCCGGCGCCGGGTGGGTGGACAACCCCTTCCTCATCGAGACGCTGTGCCAGGCGGAGACCATCGTCTACAAGGAGCAGCCCTACTACCACTACCGCGAGGACCTTCCCGGCTCCTCCTCGGTGCTCAAGAGCGCGGCGCTCTCCTTCGAGCGCTGGAACGACATGGCCGACATCATCGAGCGGTTGGGCGTCACCGACGACGGGATCCTCAAGGCCTTCTACGTGATCGGCTTCCGCTACGCCGGCGGGGCCTTCGCCCAGTTCGGCGACGACAACCCCGACGTCACGAAATGGGTGACGCAGATCTTCCGTCGCATGGACCCCGAGCGCGTGGCCCGCATCACCACCCTTTCCGCCAACTTCAAGAAGCGCTACTTCGCGCTGACCGGCTACGAGCCCGTCGCGTTCAGCAATGCCGCCTACCTGCGGTCGTTGGTCGAGGAGTTCGGCTACTCGCTCCGGTCGAACGGACCGGGCTTCGCCCTGACGCGCCTGCGCCTGTACGCCAAGCAGAAGGCGACCGAGGCCGGGCTCCTCAAGCAGAAGCTCGACGTCAAGGAGGACTGAGGCCCTCGCCGCATCCTCCTTCTGGGGACAGGGGCGCTCGGTCCCTCGCCGTCGTTCCTGCGGCGTCCGCTCTTACTCAGCGCGCATCAGAAGCCCC
>JAWRIT010000135.1:0-26545 GCA_040268355.1 Atopobiaceae bacterium
CACAAGTGCCTCTTCCCCCGTGTCAGGCTACGACAGGAAGGCGCGCAGGCCGATGAGCATGAGCACGACTCCGCCCGCGATCTCGGCCCGATCTCCCAAGAGGCGTCCCATCCGATGACCGATGGCCAGGGCCGCAACGCAGCAGGCAGCCGTCGTGCAGCAGATGATGAACGAGGCGACCCAGATGTCCGTTGCCTGCGCGCGCAGGCTCACGCCCACGGCAAAGGCGTCGATGGCCGTCGCCACCGCTTGGAAGAGCAGGATACCTATCGTCAACCGGTCGGCGCGCTTCGGGCACCCATCCTCTGGGTGCGCCAGCGCACGTGCGCCCTCACGCACCATGTTGATTCCGATGATGCCCAAAATGATCAGGGTGACGAGGCCCGCATAACGCTCTATCAGGCTTGCCGCCACCCCGCCGAGCAGGTATCCGAACAGGGGCATGATCCCCTGGAAGACCCCAAAGAGCATGGGCATCAAAAGCAGGCGTGCTCGCCGGTGCGAGCCATACGCACAGGAGTTGGAAACCGTCACCGAGAACGCATCGGCAGACAGGGCCAACCCCAGAAGCACGATCTCTGTGGCACTCATGGTCCTCCCCCGATAATCCTGTAGAAGGTGGGCGCTTCCTACGAGGACGGTCCCGGCACAGATCGCCGTTCCGGCGGGCGGGGATGGATCACGGGTGGCCCCTCTGGTGCAAGCTCACATGCGCCCGCGTCGACCGTGGCCTCGCAGCAAGCAGCAGGCCCCACAGTGTAGCGCACAAATCGCATCAGTCAATCGGGCGATCCTCGCCTTGTGTCGGCCAGACAGACGGGGCTTCCTACATGTGTGCCGCACCCGTCAAACAAGCAGGATTCCTTGCAGCTACGTCAGACAATCGGGCAGCTCCTTGCGCTACTCTTTTGTGAGACACCGTTTACGGGACGGAGGGGCGCGAACCATGCCAGCAATCATCACGCATCACCTCTTTGGTGAGGACGCCGCGCGACGGCTTCCCGACGACCTGGCCCTCGGCGAGGAGGAGCTGTTGGCGTTTCTGTTGGGAAACCAAGGCCCCGACCCGTTCTACTTCTGCTTCACCGCGACGCCGTCCGCCATTGCCTCCTGCCACGAGTTCGCCGCGTCCATGCACAGCGACCACGTGGGCGAGGCCCTGCGTGTGGCACGGGATGCGGTCTCGTACCTGCCCCGCCAGGACCAGGGGATAGGACGGGCCTTCGCACTGGGACTCCTTGCGCACTACCTGCTCGACAGCGAGGCCCATGCCTTCATCATGGCGCAGGAGCAGAGCATCTGCGAAGCTGGGGTCGGGCTGGAGAACTCCCATGACGAGGTGCACGCCCTCATCGAGAGCGACCTTGACAGTTGGCTTCTGTGGACCATGCGCACGCAGACGGTGGACGACGCGCCCGCGGCGTCCGACCTCGCCCGGACCGAGCGCATCGCGCGGGCGGCGGGAGCGATCTTCTCGCAGGTGGCCTGGCAGGTCTTTGGCATCACGCTGGGCGCCGACCGCTACGAGGGCTGCGTGCGTGACTACGAGTTCGTGTATCGGGCCATCGACCCGATCGGCAACCCCCGCGGGTGGATGATCGCGGGCATCGAACGCCTGGGCGTGCGCTCCTCGCGACTCGGGGCGCTCGCCCACACGGCGACGCCCTCCGATGAGTGCGCCGCCGCCAATCTCGCCCGCCGCCCTTGGGTCGACCCACTCACCGGACAGACGCGGACGACCAGCTTCCCCGACATCTTCTTCGATGCGCTCGAACACTGGCCCGACCTGGCGGAGGCCTACGTGCGCGGCGATGCCGACGTGCTCGCCCAGCTCATGCGACGCGCCTACGACGGGCGGCCGCTCGGGCGCTGAGCGACGGCGCGCCGTACCACAGAGGCCGACAACGCCGGCTACAGCTCGTCGGTCGAGACCTCCTGGTAGGAGACGGCCACCTCAAGGTTGCCGTTGCGGACCCTGAGGTCATCGATGAGACGTCGCATGACGTCGGCGCTTCTCAGCTGCACGTCATAGCTCAGTCGGTAGAGGCTGCCCATGTTGGTGGTCTTGACGAAGGTCAGCTCGTGGGCGGTGGTGTGGGCGTCAAAGACTTCGTCGAACAGGCCGACGAAGTCGAGGTCCTCCGGAACGGTGACGCGCACCGTGCGGTCGAGCCGCGCCCTGCTGCCACCAAAGTTCACCAGCTGCAGCAGGAGGTTGACCCCACCCAGAATGACGCAGATGAGCGTCGCATAGACCAGATAGCCCATGCCGCAGACCAGCCCCACGGCCATCGCGAGAAAGACGAAGGCGATGTCGCGCCCCTGACCGGGGACGCTGCGGAAGCGCACGAGACTGAAGCCTCCCGCGACGGCGACGCCCGCACCGAGGTTGCCGTTCACCATCATGATCACCACCGCCACGATGGCCGGCAGCGTCGCCAGTGTCACCACGAAGCTCTTGGTGAAGCGGCTCTTGTAGCCATAGATGAGGGCAAGGCCGAGCCCGAGGGCGAGAGCCGCCACCAGGCTCGTGAGGAACGGGGCGAGCGTGAGGGTGGACGAGGTGGTGGTCGCAAACGCGTCTACCGAGGAGAAGATCGAATCGAACATGGCTGGTCAGGGTCCCTTCTGCTCATGCCCGTGTGGACGCGGGCGGCCATCTTGCGCGAGTCGGGTGGGCGGGTCGAACGGCTGGGATGGAATGGGTCGGTCGGGTGCCTTGGGTACGGCGCGTGCGGGGGTGCGGCGGCGGTGCCGAGGCGAGCCGGAGCTGGCTGATCCCCTGAGGGGACGGACTTGTCAGGCCCCCACCAAGACGCCGGGCCGGGCCGCAGGCGTGCGAGCCGGTCGCAGCGGGCTGGCGGAGGGTGCCTGGCGTCGCTCGTCGACAGGCTTCGCGTGCGCGGCGGCACGACGCTCGGCGGACAGGCGCCACTGGACCGCCGTCCCGTACTTCGAGAAGCTCGCCTTGAAGATGTCCTCCTCGGAGAGGAAGTCCGCGAGCCACAGCGGCATGCCGGCGGCGCACTTGACCTCCAGCAAGCTTGTGGCCGCAGGCGTCAGCACGACGCCGTCGGTCGCACCTCCCAAGGAGACGTCATCCCAGCGGCAGCGCACGCGCCGGTCGAAGGTCATGCGGAACTCGTGGTCGTCGGCGGCATAGAACGCCTCGCGGTCGTAGGCGACGAACATGGCCGGCCGCAGGCCGGGGTAGCGCCCGGCCGAGAAAGCGATCTCGCGCTCGATCTGGGTCTGGGGGGCACGGCGACCGGTGACGAGCGCGTCGGCATCGGCCAGGCCCAGCACACAGCGCCGCTTGTAGACGACGCCGTCGTACTTCTTCTTGAGCTCGAGGAACACGGGCGCCTCGTCGCTGACGTCCTGGTAGCTCCGGACGCGCAGCTTCTCCTTGTAGAGGGGATGCTCGGCCGAACGACGCGCCAGGACGGCGTCGGGCGTGTCGTAGTAGACGTTGCGGACCGTCGAGGGACCGTGCTCGTCGGGGACCATGTGCGCGGCCATGACGGCCTCGAGTCGGGCACGCTGGGCATCGCTCAGGGAGTACTTGATCTCATGACGCTCGAACACCATCTGTGCCATACGGGTCGCCTCCTTGCGTCGTATGACACGATACGGCGTCAACCTGAAATGGCTCTGAGACGACGTCGAATGTGGGCGAGCGCCCACACAGCCAAGCGAATCTGAACGCGCGGGTCAGGCATGCCATGGTCCGGGACAGGCGCACCAAGCCATGGTCCGGCAGGAGGAGCACCGTCCGATGCGACAGCGCGGCGGACCCGTCACTCGCCCGTGACGGCCGCCCGTGACGACCGCCGCGACCCCTACTCGTCAGTGCGCGGAGGCTCGCCGGTCGCAAGGACGCGGGCCAGCGCCGCCTCGTCGAGCACGGGCACCCCCAGCTGCTCGGCCTTCGCGAGCTTGGAGCCCGCGGCGGCACCGGCGACCACGTAGCTCGTCTTCTTGGAGACCGATCCGCTCACCTTGGCCCCGAGCGCCTTCAGCGCGTCTCCCGCCTGTTTGCGCGTGAGGAGCTCGAGCGTTCCGGTGAGCACGAAGGTCAGCCCTGCCAGCGTCTGTGGCGCGACCTCCGCAGGCTCCGCCTCTTCCAGCACCACACCCGCCACACGAAGCCGTTCGACCACCGCCAGGTTGTCGCGCACCGCAAAGAAGCTCACCACGCTCTTGGCGATCTTGGGGCCGATCCCATCCACCTGGGCGATCTCCTCGGCCGTCGCCTCGGCGAGCCGCTCCAACGAGCCGAAGTGCCGGGCGAGCACCTCGCCCACGCTTACGCCCACATGTCGGATGCCCAGGCCAAAGAGCACGCGAGCGAGACCTCGCTCCTTCGACTGCTCCACCTGCGCCATCACCTTGCGCGCGATGGTCGGCCCCACCACGATGGCGTCGCCCGCCGCATGGTCCTTGGTCGTGGTCTCGTAGATGCGCCCGGTGTCGAGCGTGGCCAGCGCCTCCTCGCTGAGCCGGTCGTAGAAGTCCGCCACGTCGACGAGCAGCCCCTGCGCCACCATGCGACGCACCAGCTCCTCTCCCAGCCCGTCGATGTCCATGGCGGTGCGGCTGCCCCAGTGGATGAGCCGCTCGGCGGCCTGCGCTGGGCAGTCGAGCGAGACGCAGCGCCAGGCCACCTCGCCCTCCTCCCGTACCACCGGGCTTCCGCAGCTCGGACAGGTCGTCGGCATGTCCCACTCGGGACGCGCCGCGTGCTCGGCGGCAAGGTCGCCCTCGAGCACGGGACCCACGACCTCGGGAATGACGTCGCCCGCCTTGTGCACGACGATCGTGTCACCCTCGCGGACGTCCTTGCGGCGGATCTCGTCGATGTTGTGCAGCGTGGCGCGGGCGATGGTCGAGCCGGCGACCACCACCGGGTCGAACTCCGCGACGGGCGTCAGCACGCCCGTGCGCCCCACCTGGATGCGGATCTCGCGCAGCACGGTGCGCCGCTCCTCCGGGGGGAACTTGTAGGCGATGGCCCAGCGGGGGGCACGCGCGGTGAAGCCGAGCGCGTCCTGGCTGGCCAGCGAGTCGACCTTGACCACCACCCCGTCGATGTCGTAGTCGAGCTCGTCGCGGTGCGCCAGGGCCTCCTCGCAGAACTCGTGAACCTCCCGTGCGCTCGTGCAGCGCCGCGCGTTGGGGTTCACCGCAAAGCCGCAGGAGCGCAGCCACTGCAGGAACTCCCACTGGGTGTGCACGTCGATGGGCTCCTCGTCGGCCACCGCATAGACGAAGGTCGCGAGGTCGCGGTGGGCGGTGATCTTGGGATCCTTCTGGCGCAGGCTGCCGGCGGCGGCGTTGCGCGGGTTGGCAAAGACGCTCTGGCCGGCGCCGTCACGCTCCTCGTTCAGGCGCACGAACGAGCGCTTGGGCATGTAGACCTCCCCGCGCACCTCGATCGTCTGCCCGAGTCCCTGGTCGGCGAGCGCCCCCAGCCCGGCGGGTGCCAGCGAGCGCGGGACGTCGCTGACGGTACGGACGTTGGCGGTCACGTTCTCGCCCGTCGTGCCGTCGCCGCGCGTGGCGGCGCGCACGAACTGCCCGTCGCGATAGGTGAGCGCCACGCCCAGGCCATCGATCTTGAGCTCGCAGGTGTAGGCGACCGGACGCCCCTCGCTCGCGCCCAGCGCCTCGTCGGTCCGGGCGAGCCACTCGTCCAGCTCGTCCAGGTCCATGGCGTCGTCCATGGAGTACATGCGCTGGGCATGGGCCACCGGCTCGAACTGCTCGGACACGTACCCCCCGACGCGCTGGGTGTAGGAGTCGGGCGTCACCAGCTCCGGGTGCGCCGCCTCGATGGCGAGCAGCTCCTGCAGCAGGCGGTCGAACTCGGCGTCGGTCATCTCAGGCGCGTCGAGGGCGTAGTACAGGTATGCCGCGTGGTCGAGCAGACCACGCAGCTCGAGGGCGCGAAGCGCGGGTGTCGTGGGCGCTGCGGGCGCCTGGGGGGAGGCCTCCTCGCCAGGAAAGTCTCCGAACAGTGAGAGCTGCGCGTCTTCGGCCATTGATCCTCCATCGCCCTGCGTCGAATCGCTACCCAACGACTGTAGCGCATCCCGGCGCCGGCGGGGCCATCGCGGTGTTGCCGGCGACCCCTCCTGTCAGGAGCGTGCCGGCCGGCCTGAGGGCGCGCCGTCCGGTGCCCTGCCGCCACTCCCCCGCTGTCCCTCAGGCCCCCTCCCCGGCCCAGCCGGAGGCGAGGCGGGCGGCGGTGGGCTCGGCCCACCAGTACTGCAGCATGTACTCACCGTGATAGCGGGCGGTGGCCTCGGGCAGGCCGCCGATGAAGCCGTAGTAGTCGCACTCCACCGAGGAGACGCTCACCGCCACGCCCCCGCGCCGACGGATGATGGCCTGGGGCAGGCCAAGCCTCTCGAAGGTCCGCCGCAGGTCGGAGATGAAGGTGC
Source organism: Atopobiaceae bacterium (assembly GCA_040268355.1). Taxonomy (GTDB): domain Bacteria; phylum Actinomycetota; class Coriobacteriia; order Coriobacteriales; family Atopobiaceae; genus UBA1367. The sequence continues at coordinate 6,447 of JAWRIT010000135.1, forward strand.
GCAGCTGGGAGCGCCGCGAGGGCGTGTCGGGCTGTTCCTCCCACAGCACACTCACCAGCTCCCCCATGCTCACCAGGGCGCCGCGCCGGTCGATGAGGTAGGCGAGCAGCTCCTTGGTGTGCGAACGCTCGAACGACACCGGCTTCCCGTCGAAGAACACCTCGAAGTTCCCAAAGCACTGCACGTAGAGACCCCGCTCGCGCAGACGCGTCGGCATCACGCGCAGCGAGGAGAGCGCCTGGCGCACGTCCTGCTCGCTGGCCGGCTTCACCAGAAAGGAGCTCGCCTGCGTCTTCCAGGCGTCGAGCGCGTAGCCGGGGTATCCCGTCACGAACACCACGTTGGTCTCGGGCAGCCGCTCCCGCATGCGCTGCGCGAGCACCAGCCCGTTGACGCCCGGCATCTCGATGTCGAGAAACGCCACGTCGATGGGGTCCGTCTCGCAGACGTCAAGCGCCTCGGCGGCGGAGTTGACCACCCGGCAGCTGCCCTTGGGATCCGCCTGCTCCACCACCTTGGCCAGCGACGCCGCCGCCAGCATGCTGTCATCGACGATCAAGGACCTCATGGCCGTCTCCCTCCGGAATCGTCACCGTCGCGGTCGTGCCCTGCATGCCACTGCGCACCTCAAGCGTTCCCGAGCACTGTCGCTCCAGCCGCTCGCGCACGTTCTCTATGCCCACACGACGTCGCTGGCTCTGCCGCTCGGTCACCGACGAGAAGCCGCAGCCGTCGTCGCGCACCACGATTCGCACGCCGTCGGCCTCCCGACGCGTGGAGACGATCACCGAGCCGCCCTGCTCGCGCGTCTTGATGCCATGGCGGATGGCGTTCTCCACCAGCGGCTGCACGGTCAGCGGCGGCACGAGGAAGTCGTCGACCTCGATGTCGTAGCGAACCTCCAGCGGCGTGGTGCCGTCGGTCTGCTCCAGCGAGACGTAGTGGCGCACGTGGTCCATCTCCTGGGAGAAGGGCACCAGCCCCGCGGCCGACATCACCTCGAGGTGGCTGCGCAGAAAGTCGGAGAAGTCCTGGATGGCGAGCTCCGCGCGCTCCGGGTCGATCGAGACGAGCGCCTTGATCACGGCAAGCGCGTTGAAGATGAAGTGCGGGCGGATCTGGCCCGAGAGCAGGCGGACGCGGCTCTCCGCAGACTCCGCGCGGGCTTGCGCGAGGTCCTCCTCGAGCCGGGCCTGCACGCCCACGCACAGCAGGGTGAACGAGAGGCCGATGGCAGGATGGAGCAGCCGCAGGCCGGGATCGACGAGGTTGCAGAGCACGCCGACCGTGATGAGCGTCCCGCAGACCAGCAGCCGCACGGTCGCCTTGCGGCCATAGCGCGCCCGATGCCGCACGACGACGGGTGCCATGCTCAGCGCCGACACGAGGTTGATAAGGTCAGGCACCCCGGCCGCCGGGCCCCACACGAGCCTCAGCCGCTGTGTGAAGAAGCACAGAAGCCCCGTCCACGGGTTCGTGAGCACGAGTGCCAGGTTGCACACGTTCAGAAAGGCGATCACCGCGAACACGACGTCTGTCACCCGGTCGCGCAGGAACGTGCCATCGGTGTCGGTGTACACATAGGCCATGGTGGCCAAACAGGTCAGCACCTCCATGAGGTCGGCCAGCATGTGCAGCGCGCAGCCGAGCACGAACGGGGGCGCCACCGACTGGGCGTGGACGAGGACCGCGCCGGACGCGGCGACGACGGTCGCCAGGTGCAGCCACATGGCCGCCATCAGCAGCGTGCGCTTGCGGGAATGCGTGACATACGGCACCCCTGCGATGAGCACGCACATCAGCGCCGCCGTCGAGGCCTCGCAGGTCAGGTTGATCAGACCGACGTCTCCGACTGTCATGGCAGGTGCCTCCTCTCGCAACGCGACAGTATAGCCCGTCTACGGGCGGAGACACACCTTCACGGAGAGTGGAACGTAAAGCGGGACCACGTGCCGAGCACGTGGCCCCACAACCGAGGAGAGGTCCGGGTCGGGCTCCCCGGACACTCTGCTCACCACCCGGTGAGGGGCCAGGTGGGAGCCGCGCCTGTGCCATGTCAGACGCTGGCGATAGCCTAGCAGCACGAGTGCATCAATAGTGCATCGCGCGACGCCGCAAGTTGACGCGTCTGTCACAGCCCCTACACAAGCGGCCGGCACGGCTGCGCCCTCAGGCGACCTGCGCCTGATACCCCGCCGCCTCGACGGCGCTGACCAACGCCTTGTCGCTCACGAGCAGACCGACGTCGAGGGCGGCCGTGCCCTCTTCCAGGCTCACGCGAACGTTCCTCACGCCGCGCACGCCCTCGAGCGCACGGGTGACGTGCTCCACGCACTTCTCGCACATCATGCCCTCGATCTTGAGCTGCTTCTCCTTCATCTCCTGTGCTCCTTCCGCCCCGTGCGGGGCATTGGGTGACGTCTGGGAGCGCGGTGCGGACGCACCGTGCTCGCTCGGCCTCCAGCTGCGCAGCCGCAGCGCGTTGCTCACCACGAACACCGACGAGAAGCCCATGGCGGCGGCCCCTATCATGGGGTTCAGCGTCACGCCCCAGGGCGCGAGGACCCCCATGGCGACCGGTATGCAGATGGCGTTGTAGAACAGCGCCCAGAACAGGTTCTGGCGGATGGTGCGCATGGTGGCGCGGCTGAGCTCGATGGCCGTCGCCACGTCGCTGGGGTCAGAGCGCATCAGCACGATGTCTGCCGACGAGATGGCCACGTCGGTTCCCGCGCCGATGGCGATGCCCACGTCCGCGCGGGCGAGCGCTGGGGCGTCGTTGATGCCGTCCCCCACCATCGCCACGCGCTCGCCGGCCTCCTGGAGCTGCCGCACGTGCCGCTCCTTCTGGTCGGGGAGCACGCCCGCCACGATCTCGTCGATGCCGACCTCGGCAGCCACCACCTCGGCAGTTCGCCGCTGGTCGCCCGTCAGCAGGACCGTGCGGACGCCCATGGACCGCAGACGCGCGATGGCGGAGGCGCTTGTGGGCTTGATGGCGTCGGCCACCGCCACCAGGCCGAGCAGGCGCTCGCCACGAGAGACGAACAGCGGCGTCTTGGCCTCGTCGGCAAAGGAGCGCGCCCGCTCGCGCAGGGCGGACACCTCGACGCCCGCCTGCCGCATCAGCGTCTCGTTGCCCGCCCTCACGAGCTCGCCCGCGACCGTCGCCTCGAGACCGCCGCCCGCTATCTGACGGAAGTCCTCGACGCGGGCCCCGGCATCGATGCCCGCCGCGACCTCATCGACATAGGAGCAGATGGCCAAGGCAAGCGGGTGCTCGCTCTTGCGCTCAAGGGCGACCACGGAGCGCAGCAGCTCGTGGTCCGCGACGCCGTCTGCGACCAGCACGTCGGTCACGCGGGGCGAGCCCTCCGTCACGGTGCCCGTCTTGTCCAGCACGACCGTCGTCAGCGAGTGGGCACCCTCGAGCGCCTCGGCGTCCTTGATGAGGATGCCGTTCGCCGCACCGCGACCCGTGCCCACCATGATGGCCGTGGGCGTGGCCAGCCCGAGCGCGCAGGGGCAGGAGATCACCAGCACCGAGATGGCGTGGGTGAGGGCCAGCGCGGGATCGCGGGAGATGGCCATCCACGCCACCAGCGTCAGCGCGGCGATGCCCAGCACGATCGGCACGAACACGCCGGCGATGGCGTCGGCCTGGCGCTGGATGGGGGCCTTCGAACCGGTGGCCTCGTCCACCAGGCGGATGATCCCCGCGAGCGTGGTGTCGTCGCCGACCGCCGTCGCCTCCATGGCGAACCAACCGCTGCCGCTGACCGTCGCGCCAGTGACCTTGTCGCCTATGGCCTTCTCCACCGGCACCGGCTCCCCGGTGATGGCGCTCTCGTCGATGAGGGCCGAGCCCTCAACCACCACGCCATCCACCGGCACCGACTCGCCGGCCCGCACGACCACGCGATCGCCCACGACCACGTCCTCGCTCGCGACGACCGTCTCCTTGCCGTCGCGCACCACGGTGGCGGTCTTGGGCGCCAGGTCCATGAGCGCGCCGATGGCGTCGGTCATGCGGCCACGGGCGCGCGCCTCGAAGAACTTCCCCAGCGTGATGAGGGTGAGGATCATGCCCGCCGAGTCGAAGTAGAGGCTGTGCAGCGCCTCGTGGGCCACCGAAAGCTCGCCCGCACCGACGGCGAAGGCCACCCGATAGGTCTGGGCCACGCTCCATGCGGCGCTCGCCGCGGATCCGATGGCGATGAGCGAGTCCATGTTCGGCGAGCCGTGCACCAGGGTCTTGAAGCCCATGACGAAGTAGTGGCGGTTCACGAACAGGATGGGCAGGCAGAGCAAGAGCTGCGTGAGGGCGTTGGCCATCAGGTGGCGCTCGCCCGCAAGGGCGGGCAGCTGGGGCCAGCCGAACATCGGTCCCATGGCCAAATAGAAGAGCGGCACCGCGAACACGGTCGATGCGATGAGCTGCCGGCGCCGCTCGTCGATGGCCGCCTGTGCGATGTCGGCGGGCGCGGTGCGCGCGGCGGTGGTAGTCTGCCCTGCAGCGGCCGCGCCCCGGGGGCGGGCGCCATAGCCGGCACGGTCGATGGCGGCGCACACCGCCTCGACGGTGGAGGCCGCACCGTCATAGACCAGCTCCATGCTGTTCTTGAGCAGGTTGACGTTGGCCTCTTCCACGCCTGGGACCTCGCCGGCCGCCTTCTCCACCCGCGCCGAGCAGGCCGCGCAGGTCATGCCGGTGATGTCAAAGGTCTCCTTCATGGGTTCCTTCCTTCTTCAGTCCCCCCGTGCGGCGCAGGGACTGTGGTCGTATGGTGCGCATGCCTGGTCACGCAGGCACGGGACCGCCCAGTGACACAGAGGTACCTCTTCCTCCGTCCCGCGACACATAGGTGCCTCTTCCTCCGTCCCACCTGGCTGCGCGGAGGTGGGCTACGAGAACTGCTTGAGCAGGCCCATGAGCTCGTCGATGACCTCGGTGTCGCCCTGCTGGACGCGCTCGACCACGCAGGTCTCCAAGTGGTCCTGCAGCACGAGGCGAGAGATCGACTTGATCGCGCACTCCGCCGCAGAGAGCTGCGTGAGCACGTCGCCGCAGTAGCGGTCCTCCTCGACCATGGCCTTGACCCCGTTGAGCTGGCCGATCGCTCGGTTGAGCCGCCGGGTGAGGCCCCGCTTGAGCTCAACGTCGCGCGGGGTGTGCTTGATGTGGCAGTTCTCTGGCATGCGTTCTCCCATCACGTGCGTGCATGCCCCATACTATACCCATGGGGGGTATCGGTCAAACATCGTGGCCTGACCTCACGACATTGCCGTCCAAGGCGTACGCGCAACGTCCACCCCATGCTACGGCTTGGTTTCGTCTTCTCCGCACGGTTGACGCAAGGCGTTCCCTCAAGCTATCGTTTCACCCATGCTAACCGTGTCTGCCCATACGATGATGGCTTTGATGGAGATGCCCATGCCCGGGCAGCTCGCCATGGCTCATGCGCATGGCGAGACCGGGCGCCTTCTCGGGTAGCCCCTGGCAGGGGGGTATCCATCTCCATCCATTCATTGAGCGGAGCAACCGGGTGATTTCCCTCCAGAACATCACAAAGGTCTACGACGGCACCGAGCAGGCGTTGAGCAACGTCTCCATCGACATCCCCGACGGTGACATCTTTGGCATCATCGGCGTCTCCGGCGCCGGCAAGTCCACCCTCGTGCGGTGCATCAACCTCCTCGAGCGGCCCACATCGGGCCGCATCGTCGTGGACGGCAACGACGTGACCGACCTCACCGGTGCGGAGCTGCGCGCCTACCGCCGCCGGGTGGCCATGATCTTCCAAGGGTTCGGCCTGCTGTCCCAAAAGATGGTGCTGGACAACGTCTGCTTCCCCTTCCTTGCCAGCAACGGACGTGTGACACCGCAGGACCGTCGCAAGGCGATCCAACTGCTGGACCGCGTGGGACTCGCCGACAAGGTCTGGTCCTACCCCGCCCAGCTCTCGGGCGGCCAGCAGCAGCGCGCCGCCATCGCCCGGGCCCTGGCCTGCGACCCCGAGTACATCCTCTGCGACGAGGCGACCTCGGCGCTCGACCCGGCCAGCACCCAGCAGATCCTGGACCTGCTCGAGAAGATCAACCGGGAGACTGGCACCACCATCCTGGTCATCACCCACTCCATGGACGTGGTGGAGCGCATCTGCAAGAACGTCACCGTGCTGGCGAATGGGCACGTGGTGGAACAGGGGCCGGTCGAGCGCGTCTTTGCCGACCCCAAGGACGACACCACCAAGGCGCTGCTGGGAAGGGTGAGCTGGAATGCCTGAGGTCGGCGAGTTCCTCGATCGGTTTGGGTATCTGCTGTGGCAGGGCATGCTCGAGACCTGCACGATGCTGTTCGTCTCGACGGCCATCGCCTACGCGCTGGGCATCGTCATCGGGACGGTGCTCTATGTGACCTCGCCCAGCGGGCTTCGACCCATGCCGGTGTTCAACGCGGTGCTGGGCTGGGTCGTCAACATGACCCGCTCCATCCCGTTCATCATCCTGCTCGTGGCGCTCATGCCGGCCACCCGAACCCTCGTGGGCACCACCATCGGCGTGGTGGGCGTCATCCCACCGCTGGTGGCGTCAGCCACCCCGTTCGTGGCCCGCATGGTCGAGCAGTCCCTGAACGAGGTCTCCCGTGACGCCATCGAGGCGGCGGAGGCCTGTGGGGCGTCCGTCCCCCGCATCATGTGGAGCGCGCTTCTGCCCGAGGCGCTGCCGTCCATCGTGCGGGGCGTGGCCGTCACGCTCATCTCGGTGCTGGGCTACACCGCCATCGCCGGGGCCGTGGGCGCCGGCGGCCTGGGGGACATCGCCATCCGCTACGGCTACTACCGCTACGAGGACACGATCATGGTCGTGACCATCGTCCTGCTCGTCGTTCTGGTCCAGGTCATCCAGAGCGGCTGCGACCTCATCGCCGCCTACATCGACCACCGCTAGGGCGGCCCGGCCCGCCGGCTCGTCCGAACGCACACGACACCTGCGCCCCTGCCGGGGCACCGACCATAAGGAGAAGCACATGCTAACCCGTCGAAACTTCGTCACCTCAAGCCTCGCCCTTGCCGCGTCCGCCGCACTCGGCGCCTGCGGAAGACCCACCGCATCCTCCACGCTCTCGGTCGCCGCGACGCCCGAGCCGCACGCGAAGATCCTGACCGAGTTCGCCGCGCCGAAGCTCGCCGAGCAGGGCATCGAGCTGGAAGTCCGGGAGTTCACCGACTACGTGCAGCCCAACGAGGTCGTCTTCAACGGCGAGATCGACTGCAACTACTTCCAGCACGTCAACTACCTGCGCGACTACAACGAGCAGAACAACGAGGACCTGGTGGCCGTCGCCAAGATCCACTACGAGCCCTTTGGGATCTACGCCGGCAAATCGGACGACCTCGAAAACATCGCCGAGGGCGCCGTGATCGCCGTACCCAACGACCCGACCAACGAGGCGCGCGGCCTGCTGCTGCTTCAGCAGGAGGGCCTGATCACCCTCGATGACCCCGAGAACCTCGCCGCCACCCCCAACGACATCGTCGAGAACCCCCACGGCATCACGTTCCACGAGATCGAGGCCGCCGCGACGCCGCGTGCCCTGGAGGACATGGACTTCGCCGCCATCAACGGCAACTACGCCCTGGAGGCCGGCCTGCACGCCTCCGACGCGCTGGTGCTCGAGGAGGCCAGCGGCATCGCCTTCGAGGAGTACGCGAACGTCATCTGCACCAGCTCCGACAAGGCGGACGACGAGCGCGTCGCGGCGCTGGTGGCCGTGCTCACCACCGACGACTTCAAGGCCTACCTCAAGGAGAACTTCGACGAGGACGTGCTGCCCGCCTTCTAGGGTCACGTCACGCGAGAGGCGCGAACGGGGACGCCCCCGAGACGCTGGCAATCCGGCCAGTGCCTCGGGGGCGTCCTTCGTCTATGTCACCGGCGCGCCGAGCGGTGCCCGCGAGTCGCGTGGGGCACCGCCGCGCTGGGACTACTGGGCGAGGTCGTAGCTCCCGCCGCGGTCGTTGTTGAACAGGTACTCGAAGATCTCCTGGTAGGGATCCCTGGTCTCGTAGCCATCGCCATAGTCGCGCTGCTGGTACCCATCGTCCTCGAACCCGATGCCCTCGTCCTGCTGGTTGAGCTCGTCGGCCTGCAGCTTCTGCAGCTCGGCGTCGTCACCAAAGGTGACCTGCACCGTCTGCTCGTCGTCGCCGCGCATGAAGGTGACGTCGACCGTCTCGCCGATCTTGTGGCCGCGCACGGACAGGATCGCGCCGTCGGCGGAGGTGATCTGCTCGCCGTCGATGGCCGTGATGATGTCGCCCTGCTGGATGCCGGCCTCGGCGGCGGGGCCTCCCTCGCTGACCTCCATCACGTAGGCGCCCTGGTTGACCGAGAGGTTGTTGAGCTGGGCGTTCTGGGCGTTCACCGTCTGCATGGAGAGGCCGATGTAGGCATGGGTGACCGTCTCGCCAGCGATGATCTTGTTGGCGGCCTCGACGGCGTAGTTGCCCGGAATGGCGAAGCCGATGCCCGCGAACGACTCCGTGTCGCTCGAGAACAGCGTGCCGATGCCCACGAGCTGGCCCTGGTCGTTGACGAGCGCGCCGCCGGAGTTGCCGGGATTGATGGCCGCGTCGGTCTGGATCAGGTTGGTGTAGAGGGTGTTGCCCGAGGCCGACGCCATGAGCTGGTTGCGCGCGAGCGAGCTGACGATGCCCGTCGAGACCGACTGGTCGAGGCCGAAGGGGCTGCCGATGGTCATGACCCAGTCGCCCACCACGAGCGCGTCGGAGTCACCGATCTCGATGGGGGTCACCGTGTCGCCGGCGAGCTCCGCCTTGATGACCGCCAGGTCGGACGAGGGATCGGTGCCCACGACGGTGGCGTCGTAGCTCTTGCCGCCGATGGACACCGAGACGGAGTCGGCACCCTCGACCACATGATAGTTGGTGATGATGTTGCCGTCGGTGTCGAGGATGACGCCCGATCCCAAGCCCGACGCCTCGCCCGCGGTCACGTAGACCGAGACGACCGACGGCAGCGCCTTCGCCGCGACCGCCTGGGCCACGGTGGCGTCCTCGGTCGTGGCGTCGATGTTGATCGTCTGACCAGCCGCGCTGTCCTGCGTGACCGTGGTCGTGGTGGTGCTGGTGCCCGTCGAGCCGAAGGACCCCAGGGCGGCCGACACGGCAAGCGCGCCGACGACGCCGCCGATAAGGCCTGCGACGGCCGCCTTCCACCAGCCTCCTCGCTTGGGGGCGCCCCCACCTGGGACCTGGACCTGCGGAACATGGTGGCCAGGGCTGGCGTCTGCGGGAAGGTGTGACGTCTCGCTCACCGGCACCTGTGCCGTCCGGTCGCCCTCGCCGTTCGCAAAGGGATACGGCGGCCTGCTGTTGCGATCATCCATCAAAGCTCACCTCTCAAGTCAATCTGTGCGCATGGGTCATGCCCACGAATGCACTGTACCCCTTGTCACCGTCTGGCATGCCGACGTGTCCTACGCCTCACATGCAACAGGAACAAGACTTTGTGCGAGCTGAAAGCAGGCGGCAGCGGGAGGCGCTAGAGCTTGAAGAGGTACCCGACGCCGCGCACCGTCACGATGTGCGCCGCAATCTGCGGTCCCACCTTCGAGCGGACGCGCCTGATGTGCACGTCGACCGTGCGGGTGCCGCCACAGTACTCGAAGCCCCACACGCGGTGCAGCAGGGTCTCGCGCGAGTAGGCGCGAGAGGGATGGGTGGCCAGAAAGGATAGGAGCGAGTACTCCATGAGCGTGAGGTCGACCGGGTTGTCATCGATGTAGACCTGGTACGTCGCCAGATTGATGGTCATGTTGTCGACCGTCACGATGTCTGCCGAGGCGCTCTCCTCCCCTGGCCAGAGCAGCAGCGCGCAGCGCACGGCGAACTCCGCCTTGCCGGCCGAGGCGAGGACGAAGTCGTTGCGGCCCTGCGCCGGCATGCGCAGGCTCGAGAGACGCTCCTCGTCCTGGATGAACAGCGTGGGGATGAACCCGTTGTCGGCCACGTAGGCGTCGACCGCGTTCAGGGTGTCCTGCTCGAGGCCGTCGAGATCGAGTATGACGAGGTCGAAGTCCTGACCGGCTGAGATCGCCTGCTGAAAGGTCTGTGGCGTCGCGGGAAGGATGGAGGCGTCAAGAGCGTGCTTGAGCTCGCCCATGCGCTCGTAGAACCGCGAGGTGCGGGCTATAAGCAGGATGTTCTTGTGATGCATCCGTCGCTCCTTGCCAGTGAGACCGTCCGCTTCCGACACGTCCTTTCAAGTTTACAAAGATTAGCACAACTGATGTGCCAGGCGACAGCCTCGCACGAAGCAGGGCAGCTCCTCCATAGTTCCCAGGAAAACGCTGGGGTTTGCGCGATGGAAGGAAGACGTACCCGCACACGTGCCTGAACGCCGGGCGGGCACCTCTGGTAGCGGGCCGCCGGCTCGCACAGCTGCGGGGCAGCGACACATATGTGCCTCTTCCCCTGTGCCGTGCGGGTGCGACTGCCGGGCACAGCGGGGTCGGGCTAGGTGATCGAGCCGAGGAACTGCGCCGTGCGCTCGTTCTGCGGATGGTCGAAGACCTGCTCGGGGCGGCCCTGCTCCACCACGACACCACCCTCCATGAACACCACGCGGTCGCCCACCTCGCGGGCGAAGCCCATCTCGTGGGTGACCACGATCATGGTCATGTCACCATGAAGCGCCAGCTCGCGCATGACGCCGAGCACGTCGCGCACCAGTTCGGGATCGAGCGCCGAGGTCGGCTCGTCAAAGAGCAGCACCTTGGGATGCATCGCCACGGCACGGGCGATCGCGACGCGCTGCTGCTGTCCGCCCGAGAGCTGGGGCGGCTTATAGTCGATGCGATCCCCTAGCCCCACGGCCTCGAGCTGCTTGATCGCCTCCTCGCGGGCGGCCCGCTTGTCCTTCTTGAGCACCTTGGTCTGCCCGATCATGACGTTCTCGAGCGCCGTGAGGTGCGGGAACAGGTTGAACTGCTGGAACACCATCCCCAGGTCGCGGCGGATGAGGGCGACCTCCTTGCTGGTCCTGCCGGTGATCTCCTCGTCGTCGATGAGGATGTGGCCCGCCGTAGGGGTCTCGAGCAGGTTGATGCAGCGCAGCATCGTGGACTTGCCCGATCCCGACGGCCCCAGCACCACCACGATCTCGCCGTTCCACACGTTGAGGTTGATGTCCTCAAGGACCGTGGTCACGCCGTCGAAGCTCTTGTTCAGGTGCTCGATGCGCACCACGGGGTGCTCGCCCTCCACGAAGTTGTGGTGCGAGAGCGGCAGGTCGTGCTCGAAGGCGATGCGTGCCGCATGGGCGGCCTCAAGCGCGGGCGGGACGTCGACCTGCGCGACGGGCTCCTTCTTCTTTGATGCGAACATCTCCTACACCTCCTTGGCGGGCTCGGTCGACTTTGCGTCGGCGTCAGCCGGCTTGGTGTCGGTCGCCACGCCATCGGCCGCCACACCACCAGCCAGCTTGGCGTCAGTCGGTTTGGCGTCGACCGCCCGGTCCTTGGGACGCGGCCCGCCGCCGCGCTCGGCCGTGGCCATGCGGCTCTCGATGGTCGAGACCGCCTTGATGAGCGGCAGCGTGACGATGAGATAGAAGATGGCGGCCGCCACGTAGGGGGTCATGTTGCCCGAGACCGACGTGAGGTTCTTGGAGAACATCATCAGCTCCATGACGCCGACCGACGAGAGCAGCGAGGTGTCCTTGTACGAGGTGATGAAGTCGCTCGTCACCGTGGGGATGACGCGACGGATGGTCTGCGGCAGGATAATGGAGAACATGGTCTGGAAGTAGCTCATGCCCAGGCTGGAGGCCGCCTCGTACTGCCCCTGCGGGATGGACTGGATGCCGGCTCGGAAGATCTCAGCCAGATAGGCCGAGGCGTTGATGGCTATCACGACGACGCCCAGGATGTTGTTGTCGATGTTGACGTTCATCATCGGCAGGCCAAAGAACATGATGTAGATCTGCAGGAACAGCGGGGTGCCGCGAAGCACGTTGATGTAGAGGATGGCAATGGCGCGCAGCACGCGGTTGCGGGAGATCTTCATGAAGGCGAAGACGAGGCCCAGCAGGATGGCGAACGGGTAGGCGGCGATCACGATCACCAGGCAGAGCAGCCAGCCCGGCACCAGCGACGCAAAGGCGGTGGCCAGAAGCTGCGGCTTGAAGAACATGCCGAGGAACGGGTTGGCGTTCCACGCGTCGACGAGCGGGCTCGCGTCGAGCGAGGCGACGAGCGTCTGCAGCGGCGTGTTGGCGATCGTCGCGATGGGCTTGGACGCGGCGAGCGCCTGGGTGCCGTCCTGGTTGTGGTAGCTGCCACCGACGCTGACCTCGCCACCTTCGGAGGGGAAGGTCATGCCCTCGACCTCAAGCCGCAGGAGCTGGCCTTCGGTGACCGGCTCGGTGAAGGTGACGGTGAGGGTGGTGCCGGAGGGCGCGGCGTCGCCTTGCACCTTGGCGCGCGAGAGCCCCTCGAGCACGGTGATCTTGGTGGTGGCGTCGTCAAAGGAGCTTCCCTCGGGCAGCTCGAGCGTGACCGAGGTGACCTCCTCGCCCTGCTCGACGGTGCCTTCCCAGGTCAGGCGCGTGGCGATGCCGCCGATCACGCCAGAGCCCCCGTCCTCGTTGGGGCGCGCCGTCGCCTTGTTCGTGGTCAGCGCGAGAGCGTCGGTGGGAAGCACAAGCGCCAGCACAAAGGCCAGCACGCAGGCGAGAAGCGCCCGTCTCTCCCTCGGACAGTCGCCTTGTTGACTCATCTCGTGACACCTCCGAAACGCACAGCTGCGAGACCCATGAGGCGTCTCGCAGCTGGAACCTGTGAGCCGTACCACTCGGGCACGGTCACCTTATAGCTCGTCCCCGAACCACTCGGTCTCGATGGCGGCTATCGAGCCGTCCTCGACCATCTCGGCCAAGGCGGCGTTGATGGCTGCGGTGAGGTCGGGGTTGTCCTTGGAGATGGCGATGCCGTACTGCTCGCCGGTGGGGATCTCCTCGATGATCTGCAGCTCGGTGAAGGAGTTCTTGATCTGGTAGCGCGAGACCGGCAGGTCGGTGACGAGCGCCTCGTAGGACCCGGTCAGCACGCCGTTCATCGCGGAGATGATGTCGTCGAGCGGGACGATGGTGGCGTTGGTCAGGTTCTCCTCGGCCCAGTCGGCACCGGTGGTGCCCGCCTGCACGGCGATCTTCTTGTCGCTGGCATCGAGCGACTCGAGCGTCTCGTCGGAATCGACCTTGGTCACGAGCGACTGGTTGGAGTCGACGTAGGGATCGGACATGTCGACCTCGGCCTGGCGGGCGTCGGTGATGGTCATGCCCGCGATGGCGATGTCGGCCGTGCCTCCCGCCTTGATGGTGGGAACCAGCGAGTCGAACGCCTGGCTGGGGAGCCAGTTGACCTCCAGGCCCAGGTGCTCGGCCAAGGACTTCGAAAGGTCGATGTCAAAGCCGCGCGCCTCGCCCGTCTGCTCGTCCATGAACTCGAAGGGCGGGAAGTAGAGGTTGGAGATGCAGGTGAGCTTTCCCTCGCTCACCAGCGTCAGGGAGCCGGCTGCGGCATCGGTGTCCTGCGTCTGGCCGTCCCCTCCCTCGGCTGGCTGCGAGCCGCCGCATCCGGCCAGAAGGCCGCCGGCGAAGATCGAGGAGCTTGCGAGGAACTGACGACGTGAGAGGGTGCGCATGAGCCTTCCTTTCGTTGTGTGCCCCAAGCGGCCACGGGCCGACATCGTTGGGGTTCGACCCGATTGTAGTCCTTTGAGCTGCTATAGCTCGGAACCGAACCACTTCTCCTGAAGCTCGGCCATGGTGCCGTCGGCCTCCATCTCGGCCAGGACGGCGTTGATGGCGGCGGTGAGGGCGGGGTTGTCCTTGGAGACCACGATGCCGTACTGCTCGCCGGTGGGGATCTCCTGGACGACCTCGCAGTCGGTGAACGAAATGGTGCAGAGGTTGCTCACCACCGGCAGGTCGGCGCAGACGGCCGCGTAGAGGCCGGTGGACAGCCCCGCCATGCACTCGGTGATCGTGGTGAGCGGCACGACGGTGGCGTTGGGCAAATTCTCGCGCGCCCAGGCCTCCCCGGTGGTGCCGGCCTGGACCGCGATCCGCTGGTCGGCGGCGTCGAGCGACGCCTCGTCCGCTCCCGCGCCGCTCTTGACGGCGATCGCGAGGTTGGAGTCCAGGTAGGCGTCGGTGAAGTCGATCTCCTCCAGGCGCTCCTCGGTGATGGAGAAGGCGGAGTTGCCGATGTCGGCCTTGCCGCCCTGCTTGATCATGGGGATGATCGTGTCGAAGTTCTGCGGCGGCAGGTACTCGCATGTCAGGCCGAGGCGGCGGGCGATCTCAAAGGAGAGGTCGACGTCGAAGCCTTGGGGCTTGCCGTCCTCGAAGGAGTCGAGCGGCGGGAAGTCCAGGTCGGAGGCGACGATGAGCTTTCCCTCCTCGACGAGCGCATAACCCTCCGCGTCGTCTGTGCCGGCCGCCCCGGCGCCCTCGCCACCGGTGCCGCCATCTCCCGTGGCACCACAGGCCGCGAGCGCCAGGCCCATCGCCGAGGCGCAGGTAAGGCCGATGAAGCCCCTGCGCGAAACGCCACCTCTCATAGGCTGTTCCCCTTCCTTACCGGCCGCTGTAGTAGCGCGCACGCTCCCAGTCGGTGACGGTCGTGCAGTACTCGTTCCACTCGCGACGCTTGGCGGCGATGAGGTACTCGAAGATGTGCTCTCCCAGCGTCTCGCGCATCAGCTCGCTCTGCTCGAAGCGCTCGATGGCCTCGCCGAGCGTGTGCGGCAGCCGCACGATGCCGCGCTCGGCCGCCTCGCGCTCGCTGAGGTCCAGGTAGTTGCCGCTCATCTCCTCAGGAAGCGACAGGCCCTCCTCGATGCCCCGCACGCCGGCCGCCAAGGTGGCGGTGAGCGCCAGGTAGGGATTGGCCGTGGGGTCGGGGTTGCGCAGCTCCACGCGGGTGGAGTTGTGCTTGCCGGGCTTGTGGGTGGGGATGCGCACCAGGGCGGAGCGGTTCTTGCGGCCCCAGGTGGCGTAGACCGGCACCTCGCCGTTGTTGACGAGACGCTTGTAGGAGTTGACGGTGGGGTTCGTCACCAGCGCGAACTCCGGGGCGTACTTGAGCAGGCCCGCCACGTAGTGCTGCGCGAGGTCCGAGAGGTGCGCGGGGTGGTAGTCCTTGGGCGCCCAGAACAGGTTGGTGCCCTCGTGGTCGAACAGCGACTGGTACAGGAACATGCCCGAGCCGGAGCAACCGTTGAGCGGCTTGGGCATGAAGGAGGCGAAGAGGTCGTTGGCGAAGGCCTCCTGGCGGATGACCAGCCGCGCCGTCACGATGCTGTCGGCACAGCCCAGCGCCTCGGAGTAGCGCAGCTCGACGCAGTTCTGCGAGGGCGCGTTGGCGTGGAAGGAGTACTCCACGGGAATGGACATGCGCTCGAGCATGAGGGTGGTCTCGCGCCGCAGGTCGGTGGAGACGTCGGAGGAGGTGAGGTCGAAGTAGCCCGCGTAGTCGTTCGGGATGGGGTCCTGGTCGTCCTGGAAGTAGAAGTACTCGATCTTGGGCCCGACGTTGAACACGTAGCCCTTCTCGTCGACCTTGCGGAAGAGGTCGCGCAGGCAGGAGCGGGGGTCGCCGTCAAAGGGTTCGCGCGAGGGCGTGCGCACGTCGCAGAACATGCGGGCGACGCCCTTCTCCTTGGGTCGCCAGGGCAGGATGGCGAAGGTGCTGGGGTCCGGGTAGGCCAACATGTCGGACTCCTCCATGGGCGTGAAGCCCTCGATGGAGGACCCGTCGAAGCCGATGCCCTCGGTGAAGGCCTCCTCGGCGTCCTCCGACGAAATGGAGAACGACTTGAGGTTGCCGAGCACGTCAGTGAACCAAAGCCTGATGAAGCGGATGTTTCGCTTCTCCAACGTCCGTAGGACGAAGTCGATCTCGTGACTGCCACTCATGTGAGTGCCTTCCTCGTGCATGGCACGCCTGTGGTGCCCTTACTCGTATACGGGATCAAGGGTAGCAAGAAACGCACCAATGCGCGTTTCGCCTCTGTTACCCCTTGCTAACGGCATCACGGGTGCGCCCGCTCGGCTGACTCGGTGGCGACCACGCCCACCGCACGCGCCGAAGTGAAGTAGTATTTCAACAGGTATGTGCACTGCCGTTGGAACATTCGAGAAAGGACCCACCTATGGCCGAAGACAATCTGATGCACCTCGTCATCATCCGCCACGGCGAAAGCGAGTGGAACAAGTCCAACCAGTTCACCGGCTGGACCGATGTCGATCTCTCCGAGGCTGGCGTCGAGGAGGCCAAGGAGGGCGGCCGTGCCCTCAAGGAGGCCGGTTTCGACTTCGACGTGTGCTACACCTCCTACCTCAAGCGTGCCATCCACACGCTGAACAACGTCCTTCTCGAGATGGACCGCGAGTGGCTGCCCGTCCACAAGAGCTGGAAGCTCAACGAGCGCCACTACGGCGCCCTGCAGGGGTGGAACAAGGCCGAGACCGCTGCCCAGTACGGTGACGAGCAGGTCAAGATCTGGCGTCGCTCCTTCGACGTGCCGCCCGCGGCCCTCGAGCCCGGCGACGAGCGCTGCCCGCACACCCAGGAGCTCTACCGGGGTGTGGCCATGAAGGACCAGCTCCCCTACACCGAGTGCCTGAAGGACTGCATCGCCCGCGCCTGGCCGTACTTCCAGGACGAGATCGCCCCCGAGCTCAAGGACGGCAAGCGTGTGCTCATCGCCGCCCACGGCAACAGCCTGCGTGCGCTGGTCATGATGTTCGACCAGCTCACCCCCGAGGAGATCCTCGAGGTCAACATCCCCACGGCCATTCCGCTGTCCTACACCTTCGACCAGGACTGGAACGTCGTGGACAAGCACTACATCGGCGACCCCGCGATGATCGAGGCCAAGATCAACGCCGTCGCCAACCAGGGCAAGGCCAAGAAGTAGGCGCGCCCGCCCCGTAAGGGCGCGGGAGGCCGCATTCGGCCAGCAGGACCCGCCGAGGCCCGTCGGACGCAGGTCCGGCGGGCTTTTTTGTGTGCGTGCGCGCGGCCCGTCATCTGGGCCGCAGACCTATGGTCCCGCCCCGCCGCCGGAAGTCTCGCCCGGCAACGCAGCGGGGCCACCCTCCGAGAAGAGCGGCCCCGCCTGTGGTCGAGCAGGAAGTACTGGTGTCGTGCGTTACGCCAGCTTGGCGGCGGCGTCCTTCAGCGCGGCCTCGGCCTCGTCGTCGGGCTCGAGGTTGGCGATGACGGTGGCGACCACGTTGACGCCCTCGCCCTCGGCGTCCTCCTTCCAGCTGTCCATCCACTCGCCCGCGCCCCAGTCATAGGAGCCGAACAGCACGACGGCCTTGTCGCCCAGCTCGCCCTTGCAGGCGTCCCACAGTTCCTCGAAGTCGGGGTCGAGCTCCTCGGCGCCCATGGCGGGGCAGCCGAAGGCCAGCGCATCGTAGCTGGCGACCTTGTCAGCGGAGAAATCGTCCCAGGAGATGGCCTCGCCACTGGCGGCCTCCGCCAGGATGTTGGCCATCGCCTCGGTGTTTCCCGTCTGGGACCAGTACACGACTGCAACGCTCATAACGTATCCTCCTTGGATAGTGTTCCAGGCCTGCGCGCTTGTGCGCAGACCGTGTTACCGGGTGGGTGTTGGTGCGCATCGCACGGGCGCGAAGAGCGCGCCGAGCGGCTCGCCCGCCGCGAAGCGCGTGCGGCAGCGGCGCTCCTTGGCCTCGATCGTCCGGAACCGCCGGCGCGCCGTCCGCTCGTCTCCGTAGGCGTGCCAGGGACCCGAGCAGGTCGCGGGCGCCCCCGACATGAACCCGAGCACGTCCTCGACCGGGTATCCCAAAAAGAGCCCGATCTCGTGCGGGAACTCGACGGCGCCGTCCTTGCCGGCCCGGTAGAAGGCGACCAGCCGACGGCGAAGCTCGCATACGAGCTCGTCTGCGGAACGTCCCCGGTACCCCTGGGAGCGCAAGAGCGCGATCGCGCCCCGCGCAGCCAATGACGCCTCCACGAGCGCGGGACGCCACACCAAGAGGTACACGCGCCGCTCCGTGCGATAGAGCACCGAGAGACGGACGCCGTAGGCGGGCAGGGCCCCCGCATAGGCGCGCAGGGCCTCGTCGAGCGCCTGGCGCACGAGCAGCCGCCAGCGACCGCCGCTGTAGGCCCGCATGGGCACGCTGAAGATGGCCGCCGCCTTCGCGCCTGCGATCACCGCGCCGGCCATGCGCACGAGGGTCTCGGCGATGGTGAGGCAGACGTCGTTCAGCCGCTCGTCGTCCACCTCAGGCGTGCCCAGGTGCGCCCGAACGGCCATGGCCTGGCCCTCGCTCATACGCCGCGCCCCTCGCTCTCGGCGGCCAGGCGACGCTCCAGGGCCTCGCGCACCACCACGCTCGACGCGGCGACCGCTGCGGCAAACGCGCCGGCGACCAGCAGGTCCATGGGATTGGTCAGATCCATACGTGCAGCTCCCTTCGTCGTCGCAGTCGCGCCTGTCGGTGCGCTGATCGGATGGGACGTGGGGGGGGGGGCCGGGTGGTGCCGGTGTCTCCTAGCGCAGGTTGTAGAACGCGGAGAGGCCGCCGTAGGTGGCATCGGCACCCAGCCGGTCCTCGATGCGCAGGAGCTGGTTGTACTTGGCCACGCGGTCGGTGCGGCAGGGCGCGCCGGTCTTGATCTGGCCGGCGTTGGTGCCCACCGCGATGTCCGCGATGGTCGCGTCCTCGGTCTCGCCCGAACGGTGCGAGACGACGGCGGTGTAGCCGGCACGCTTGGCCATCTCGATGGCATCAAGGGTCTCGGTCAGCGAGCCGATCTGATTCACCTTGATGAGGATGGAGTTGGCCGAGGTGGTCTCGATGCCGCGCGCGAGGCGCTTGGTGTTGGTGACGAAGAAGTCGTCGCCCACGAGCTGGATCTTGGAGCCCAGGCGCTCGGTGAGCTCGCGCCAGCCGTCCCAGTCGTCCTGGTCGAGGGCGTCCTCGATGGAGATGATCGGGAACTCGGCGATGAGCGCCTCCCAGTAGTCGATGAGCTCGGAGGCGGACAGCGTCAGCCCCTCGCCCGTGAGCTCGTAGAGACCCGTCTCCTTGTTGTAGAGCTCCGAGACCGCCGGGTCCATCGCAAAGCGGAAGTCACGGCCCAGCTCGAAGCCGGCGTCCTCGACGGCCTGGCTCATGTACTTGAGCGGGTCCTTGTTGGTCTTGAGGTCCGGGGCGAAGCCGCCCTCGTCGCCCACACCCGTGGAGAGACCCGCCTTGGCGAGCTCGCCCTTGAGGGTCGCATAGACCTCGGCGCACCAGCGCAGGGCCTCGGCAAAGGTGGGAGCGCCCACCGGCATGATCATGAACTCCTGGAAGTCGACCGTGTTGGTGGCGTGGACGCCGCCGTTCATGATGTTCATCATGGGAACGGGAAGGGTGTGACCAGCCACACCGCCGATGTAGGCATAGAGCGGCAGCCTGGCGCTCGCGGCGGCCGCGCGGGCGCAGGCCAGCGACGCGCCGAGGATAGCGTTGGCGCCAAAGGCACCCTTGTTGTCGGTGCCGTCCGCGGCGATCATGGTCTCGTCGACCAGGCGCTGGTCGGCAGCATCGAGGCCGACGATGGCCTCGCGGATCTCGTTGTTGACGTGTCCCACGGCGGTGAGGGTTCCCTTGCCGCCGTAGCGCTTCGCGTCCCCATCGCGCAGCTCGACGGCCTCGAAGTCGCCGGTGGAGGCACCGGAGGGAACGAGGGCGCGCTCGAAGGTGCCGTCCTCAAGGGTAATCTCCACCTCGACGGTGGGGTTGCCGCGCGAGTCGAGTACCTCGCGACCATACACGTTGGCGATCTTGCTCATAGCTACCACCCTTCCATAATTTAGTTAACTAGAGCTAACAGCCTTGGTAAAGAGTATACCCACCAACACACGAAAGAAAAGCGTCATTCTCGCTTTTTTCAGACCAGGGGCCCGCAGGCGCAATCGGACGAGATCGGACGGCTGCTGGCACGGGCCGACACGGGGGAAGAGGTACCTCTGTGT
>JAWRIT010000136.1:0-6357 GCA_040268355.1 Atopobiaceae bacterium
AATTCCGCGACTGGCGGAGTAGCAGACGAGAAAACAGCAGGACGGGAGACGGGGATACTCCGGGACGCCCGAAAAAACACCGCAAAAGTCCGATCTCTAGCCACGGGGCACGCGGAACAAGGCCCACGCCGGCGCGTGGAGGGCAATGACGGGTGGGCCCGCCCGGGCAACGCCGTCCCTCTGGCCTCGCCGGACGGCCGCATCGGATCCAAGGAGATGTCCGCACCCCCTACGCCCACGACACACAGGTGCCTCTTCCCCTGTGTCGTTTGCGAACACGGGGGAAAGAGGCACCTGTGTGTCGCGGGACGCCTTCGCGTCAGCCGCGGCGATGGGACCTCAGGAACCTACGTCTGGCAGCAAGTTTCCAGGGCGCGGTCGTGCCGAGCTCCACGAGTCGAGCTCCTTCGCGCGTGGATGCGGCGCGGACCTCAGACACGAGCCTGCGGATCGTCGGCTCGAGACGCTCGCCCTTCAGGCGGCACTCCCACACCACCAGCACCGTCCAGCCCGCCTCGAGCAGAAGCCGATAGTCGCGCTCGTCGCGAGCCCGGTTGCGCTCGAACTTCCGCGCCCAGAACTCCACGTTGGTCTTGGGAAGCGGCCGGGCGCAGTGGGGGCAGCGGTGCCAGTAGCAGCCGTTCACGAACACCGCCACCTTGCGGCCCGGATAGCACACGTCGGGGCTGCCGGGGGCCTTCTTCCAGTGGATGCGGTAGCCCGCAAGCCCCGCCTCGCGCAGACGGCGACGCACCAGCAGCTCAGGACCGGTGTTCTTCGACTTGTTGGCCTGCATCACATGACGCGTGGCCACGCTCACCTCGTCCGACATCTGCGCTGGTTACTCGTCCGGCTCGGACAGGTCGTCGGGGTCGACCGGCATGCCGGAGAAGTTGCGGCTGCCCGTGAGCTCCTCTGCCGCCGCCTCGTCGAAGTCCGAGGAGAAGAAGGTCCGCATGGCGTCAAAGCTACGCCCGAGCGCCTCCTCGTAGAGGTCCCAGAAACTCTCCTTGGAGGTCACGCCGCTGAAGGGGTCGGTCCAGCTGGCATGCTCCTGGTTGGCAAAGATGGAGTCCGTCGAGGCACGGTCGCGGTGCGCCATCGACCTGACGAGGGAGTAGCGCGAGCGTTTGGCGAACAGCCCCTCCAGGCCGGCGAGCAGGGCCGTCTGACGGCCGGAAGGAGAGTAGAAGGCGCGCTGCGCAAGGCGGAAGCCCTTGACGGCGTGGGTGTAGGTGTCAAGCTCGAGGGTCTTGTTGTAGGTCCAGAGGCCCAGGTAAAAGTAGAGCTTGTCAATGATCGCCAGCACGGCGTCCGAGCCGTGTAGCACTTCGCGGTAGGGGCGGTAGGTGGCCACCGTCTCGCGGCGCTTCGTGAAGAGCACCATCTCGTCCAGGTCACGCTCGATCTCGGCGTGGACGCGCGAGCCATCGGAGCGGTCGAGCCCCTCCACACCAGCGTCACAGAGGGCGTACTGCTTGGCGAAGACGAGCGGGTGCACGGTCGCGTCGAGCAGATAGTGGCACAAAAAGCCAGCGGCATAGGCCTCCCCCACCGTCCGCTCGGAGGCGGTGAGCATGGACAGCCCGTCGTGCAGCGACGAAAGGAGTTTGGCGGGGCGGGCGTGGTGCATAAGGTCGCCGATGTGGTTCCTGGCCGAGATGCGTGGGTCGACCACCAGGTAAAAGAGCGGGTCCGGCCCCTGGTTGCCCAGGAGGAACGCATCGTGGGCATCCTTGGACATGAGGTTGACCTGCGCAGAGACGCCCGAAAGCGCGTCTTGGCCAAAGAAGTCGTGCGTAAGAATCGCCGGCATGGGTCTATCCTTTCACGTGGCAGGGGCGAGCGCCCCACGCCTTCCTTGGAAGGGTAGCGCATCCGCATTGCTCTGCACAGGACGGAGCCGCGAAGGGTCTGTGGCGCACGGACGCCCGTGGCGGGGCCGTGGCGGATCGTCACACGTGACGACCGGCAGCGACAGCCCGTCGCGCACGGACAGCCGCCGCACGCGCCAGCAACCCCACCAGCTCCCCCACCGGCAGCCTCCGACAACTCTTGTTATCCTTTTGCAGGCAGGTTGGGACCGACGAGGGAGCACGCCCATGGCGCGTACGAAATTCACCAAGGCAGAGACCAGCTGGATCCTCTACGACGTGGGCAATTCCGCACTCGTCCTGCTCGCCACGAGCGTCATCCCCATCTACTTCAACTACCTCGCCGCCAAGGACCCGGCGGTCGAGCAGGTCGCCGTGGGCGCGTGGGGGCTGGCCGAGACCATCGCCTCGCTCGTCATCGCGCTGCTCATGCCCATCCTGGGCTCGATCGCCGACATGCAGGGCATGCGCAAGAAGTTCATCATCGGCACGGTGGGCACCGGCGCGGTGGCGACCGTCGCAATGGGCCTGCCGAGCACCTGGCTGCCTTTCCTGGTCATCTACGTCATCTCGGCCGTCATGCTCAACGCCTCGTTCGTGTTCTATGACGCCCTGCTGGTGGACGCGACCACCGACGAGCGCATGGACGAGGTGTCGGC
Source organism: Atopobiaceae bacterium (assembly GCA_040268355.1). Classification (GTDB taxonomy): domain Bacteria; phylum Actinomycetota; class Coriobacteriia; order Coriobacteriales; family Atopobiaceae; genus UBA1367. The sequence continues at coordinate 2,534 of JAWRIT010000136.1, forward strand.
ACAGGGATTTGCCTGGGGGTACGTCGGGTCGTGCATCCCGTTTGTCGTGTGTCTGCTCGTGGTGCTGAACGCCGAGCGGCTGGGGCTCACCATGCAGGCGGCTATGCTCATCGCCTTTGTGATCACCGCCGTCTGGTGGGTGGCCTTCACGGTGCCGATGCTGCGCAACGTGCAGCAGACGAGCTACAAGCCCTACGAGCCCAACGCCGTCTTGCGGGCGATAACGGGCATTGGCGCCACGCTGAGAAACATCTGGGCGGACAAGGCGCTGCGCTGGTTCATCCTCGCCTACTTCTTCTACATCGACGGCGTGCACACCGTCATCAAGATGTCCACGAGCTACGGCTCCAACCTCGGCATCGAAGGGACGCAGCTCGTGCTGGCACTGCTCGTGACGCAGTTCGTGGCGTGGCCGTCGTCGATCATCTACGGCAAGCTGGGGCGTGCGGTAGGAACCAAGCGGATGCTCCTGGTGGGTGTCGTCGGCTACTTCTGCATCACGCTGTTCGCGGCGTTCTTCCTGCGCACCGCCACCGAGTTCTGGATCCTCGCCATCTGCGTGGGACTGTTCCAGGGCGGCATCCAGGCGCTCTCGCGCAGCGAGTTCGGCAGGCTCTGCCCGAAGGAGCACGCCAACGAGTACTTTGGCTTCTTCGACATCTTCGGCAAGTACGCCGCCGTCCTGGGCACCGGCCTGGTCTCTGCGTTCACCTTCCTGACCGGCAGGCCCGAGCTCGGCGTGCTCTCCATCTCCCTGCTGTTCGTCATCGGCTTCGTCTGCATGCTCAGGGTACCCGAGCGCGGGTAGGGCGAGGGCAGGACGGAGGAGGGGCTTCTGGCACCGTCCTAGTACACACTCAGACTCTCGAACTCGCCAGGATGCATGACCAGCTGGATTGCCCAGTTTGGCACGAGCTCGGGGCGATGGTCCTCGTCGTAGAACACAAATGCGCACTTGTAGGGTGGCATGCGCTCGGGGTAGATGCCCCAGCCGTCGGTGAAGTAGATGAGGCCTCGTAGATCGTCAAACTCGCCTGACTGGCGCAGCTGTTGCACGTAGGTGAAGGCGGGACGGAAGTCGGTGCCGCCAAGGCCCTGCAGCTTGATGGAGCGCCGCCAACGGTCGAGGTCGGCCAGCGAGCCGAGCTTCACGTCGCTCTGCACGCGAGCGTCCGCCTGGATGATGTGGATGTTAGTCTGGGCAAAGAACGAACCTTCGCTCGAAAGCACATCAAAGGTGGTGTTCACGAACTCCTGCACGACCTTGGCAGAAACCGAGCTTGACGTGTCTATGACGATGACAAAGTCGCGGATGCGCTTCTCGCTCTTGTATTCAAGTGGCTCCACGAGCGGCACGCTGCCATACAGCTCGAGCCCATAGGTGTAGAAGATGTAGTCGAACTCGTCGTCGGAAAGACGCATGTCCTCGTGCTCGACGGCGAACTGCCGCAGGAACTCGCGGTAGTCCATGCGCTCGTGCGTGCCTACCTCAAGCTCACGGACCAGATCGGCCAGGGCCGCACCGCGCTGACGGGAGAGGGTCTCCAGATCCACGCGCATGCTCTTTGCCGCCCGCTCCCACGCCTTCTCGGCCTGCGCGAGCTGGGCCTCGGTGCGCGGCGGGGCGGCCGTCTCGCGATCGGCGATGCCTTCGCCCAACCCGTCCGGCTCACCAGCTGCCTCCTCGCCGCCCTCCGTGCCATCGGCGAGGCCGTCGCGGAAGTCCTGCGGCCCACCGGACCCATCGTGCGGCCCGTCACCGGGAGCGCCGTCCTGTCCCGACTCGCTCGATGGGCGCTCCTCGCCGTCCGGCTGAGCGCGCCCGCTCTCGGACGAGGAGCCATTCGCCGCCGGCGATCCTTTCCCCGCATCCGCACCTTGCTCCCCCGCCTGCTGCGGACCCTCTTGGTCCGAGCCGCGCTTGCCACCGGCTCCTGTCTGTGACGAAGGGGGCCACAGGCTGTGCTCGTCCACCCGAAAGAGCGGCTCCCACTGCCAGCGGGCGTTGGCCCAGGCGCCATCGCGCAGGGCCCGATAGAGCCGCTCGGCTGTGAGGGAACCTGTAAGGTCGCTCGCAATCTGCTCGAGCACCGCCGCGATCTTCGCCCCCCGCTCGCCGGGACGCGGCCCCACGATGCTGGCCGCCAGTCGCTCGGCCGCGATGTCTGACGCCAGGTTCCAGGCGCTCGCGTCCACGCGTGCCGAGACGAAGGGATGCAGCAGCACGCAATGCAGCAACACGTGCATGAGATCGTGGACCGGCGCCTCACGGGTGCGCGAGAAGGCGGCGAGCAGCTTGTCCGCATCGACGAGCAGCGTCTGGCCGTCGGTGGCAAAGGGGGCTTCGAGCCGGGCGGGTGCTAGCTCCAGCAGGCCGATGGCCGCAGAGAGGAAGGGGCTATCTGCCACGATGAGGCCCCGGGCCACGTCGAGCACGCGTTGCGCGAGGCTCCAGGCGCGCTCGTCATGCGTCGCCTGCGAGCCGCTGTCCGCCAGCGAGCCGTCGCCCGCCTGCCCGGTCACGGGCCGCGCCCTATCTGTGTCTCGCATCGTCCGCTCACCCATGGCAGCCTCCTACAGCAGCAGCTCGCCGAGCAGGGCGTCGCCTGATACGGGCCCTTCGTCTGCGGGCAGGTGCGCGAGCAGCCAGGCCGCCGCCTCGGCATGCCCCGCCGCCGAGGCCGCCTCCAGGGCGCGCGTGACGTTCGTCTTGGTCAGCGTCTGGTCCCAGCCGACCAGGTGCTCCAGCTCGGCCACGCGCCCGGCACGTGCCAAGGTGAGCACAAGCTGCCCGTTGCGCTCCTCGGTGCTGGGGGCGAGGTGCGCCACCATGCGCGCCACCAGGTCCACGTCGCGCTGCAGCCACGAGAGCGCGGCGAGCCGCTCCAAGAAGACGTCGGGCGCCTCGTCGCACACGAACTCGACGATGCGGGGATGCACCTTGGGCACGATGAGGTTGCCCAGGATGAGCCGGATGGTGCGGTCACCCTGCCCATGCGTGGCGTGCAGCTCCAGCATGCGGGCGGCCAGCGCGAGGCAAGTCTCGGCATCCGTGGCCGCACGGCGACCCTCATGGCGAAGCAATCGGCCGGCGCGCACGAGAGCGGCACGGAGCAGGTCGTCAAAGACCACCGCGTCGAAGCGCCCCTCCGCGGCGAGCTGCGCCACCAGCTCGCAGGTCGCAGGCAGGTCGGTCGGGACCTCATAGGCGGGCTTGGCCAGGCTCTCGTTCGCACGTCCCCGGAAGGGCTCGAAGACCTCGGTGGAGACGGTCGGGTCCATGGGATTCAAAAAGAGCGTGGGACTCTTGCGGGTGAGGTCGAAGCGCGTGAAGGTGCCCTCATGGGGCAGCAGCGCGCGGAAGGTCGTGGGCGGTCGCACGTCGCCGAGCAGGTCGACCCCCCGATCGAGCAGCAGCCGGGCGATGTCCCCTCGGGCGCACCGCAGCGCGAGCGCGAGCGCCCACCCCTCGTAGACGAACTCGGGGAAGGCGTCGTATGTCGCCTCGACCGTCGCGCGACTGCCCAGGACGCAGGCACGTTCGAGCAGGTCGACCGCATCAACCGGGGAGACCTCGGCCGAGACGGGGGCAAGCGCCGCGAGCGCCGCATGGCAGGCGGCCTCGTCACTGGCCGCCAGGGCCGTGCGCACCTGCGCCACGAGCCGCTCCACCTCCACACGCTCCACGACCGCCTCCCACTCGCCTCACCCGACGCCTCTAGCACGAGGGTAGCGCATCGGGCGCTCGCACGTCCGCAGGCACCGATCCCAAACGGCTCCGGCCGGTCCACCTGGGAGCGCGGCGCCGCGCGGGCGCCGCGCGG
>JAWRIT010000137.1:0-24688 GCA_040268355.1 Atopobiaceae bacterium
GGGTGACACATAGGTGCCTCTTCCCCCGTGTCGGGCCCGTCCGAGCGGCAAGGCGCCAAGCGCTCCCCTGCACACCTTCCAGCCCAGTGGCGTAGACTGCTAACGGCGGACAACGAGGCAAGGCAGGGCAATGGCAGCAGACACCGGACGGGACAGAGACGGCTCGGCCTACGCATGCTGGCTCGCCCTGGGCTCCTGGATCGGCGATCACCTCATGCTTGTCGTGCCCGCCGCCGTGGCGATCGGCATTCTCGCCCCACAGATCCTCGCGCCCGTAAAACCGCTGGTCCCAGTCCTGTTCGCCCTCATGACCTTCCAGAACTCGCTCGGCAATGAGTTGCGCTCCATGCGTCACGCGCTGGAGCATCCCCTCATGCTCGTCGCCATCCTGGCCATGGTGCACGTCGCGATGCCGCTCGTCACCTTCGCGGCCGCACGCTGGGCCTTCGGCGCGTCCTCCCCCACCGTCGCGGGTGTCGTGCTCGAGTATGCCGTGCCCATCGGAGCCTCGACCGTCATGTGGATCGCCCTGTTCTCAGGCGAGCTCGCCCTGGGAATCTCCGCCCTGCTCGTCTCGACGCTCATGGCACCCTTCACCATTCCCCTCACGCTGCAGCTGCTGGTAGGGAGCACCGTCACGGTGGACGCCCTCGCCATGATGATCGAGATGCTGCTGATGATCGCACTCCCCGCCCTTGCCGCCACCGCACTCAACGAGACCACGCACGGCTGGGCGGAGCGCCACCTCTCAAAGGCGACCGTGCCCCTCTCTCGCATCCTGCTGCCGCTCATCGTGGCGACCAATGCCACCAGCGTCGCCGGATACCTGCACCACCTCACGCCGCGCCTCGTCGGCATCATGGCCTTCATGCTCTTCTTCGCCACGCTGAGCTTCGTGTTCGGCATGACGCTTGCCCGCTGGCTCTCACATGACCGCGCGCGCTTCGTGGCCGTCTCGTTTTGCTGTGGCATCCGCAACGTGTCGGCCGGTGCCGTGCTTGCCTCGCGCTACTTTGGCCCCGAGGTGGTGTTCCCCGCTGTCATCGGAACGCTCTTCCAGCAGGTGCTGGCAGCGCTGTTCGGTCGCGTGATGGAGCGCGTGCTCGACGGTCAGGCGCCGGCACAGTCACAGGGCGAGGAGGGCGAGCGCGCCTAGCGCACCGAGGCATGCCGGACGGGAACGCGACGTGCCGGCTCGATGGCCCTCTGGTGGCCAAACGACCCAACCCTCGCTCGTGGCGTAAGACGTGCCGCCCTCTTCCTGCGATGGGCGCTTTCTGCGCCCTCGATGCCAACCCCCGAACAGTGGGGCGAACGGTGGGAACGGGACTCCCGAGGACAGCGCTCCTACGCTCCGCCAGCAGGACGCCGCAGGATGGAGAGCGCCTGGCGAAAGTGCCGACGACGGATGCCGCCACTGTCCTCGATGCGCACCAGATGCCCCTCGGCGACCTCGGGGCGCGACGCAAAGCGGGCCATGTCATCCAAGATGACCCACGCCTCGCAGGGATACTCGTCCAGCCAGGCCCCGATCTCGGCAGAGCGATCTCCCGCCACCCCGATCGGCGTCCAGTCGCTGATGGGCGCACCGAAGCGCTCAAGCTGGCCAAAGAGGTTGCTCATGACTTCTCGCTCGAAGGGCAGGCCGCCCTCCAGCGCCGAACGCCAGTTGGACGCGAGCACGACCGTAGCCCCGGTCCTCCTCACGAGCCTCCCCAGGTAGCAAAGCGAGAACGGGTCGTACCACTGCCGCTCGGGGCCACGCCCCAGCCGGTAGCTGACCCGCACGCTCAACGGCGTGGCGACAACCCCATCGATGTCTAGAAAGATGGCCTTCACGGTGTTCCCGATCAGTGCGTGTGTCCCTCATTGTAGCGCCCGTACCACCCAAGGAGACGATTTCTATGAAGCTCCGGACCCTCGTCTCCACGTCGGTCAGCGAGTGAGTTAGGCTGTTCTTACTTCTACTTCTCTACCCGATCGCAGCCAGGGAGGAACCATGGGTCTGCTCAAGGACTTCTTCAACAACACGCGCAAGCCGGAGGGCCTGCTCGGCAAGCTGATGGTGGACACCATGAACGACAGCCATGCCGCGATCGCCGCCTGGGGGTCGCAGTTCGTCGACGTCGCACCAGACGCCCGCGTGCTGGACGTCGGCTGCGGGGGCGGTGCCAACATACGGAGCTATCTCATGGGCTGCGAACGGGGGCGCGTTGACGGCGTCGACCTCTCGGAGGTGAGCGTCGACGCGTCGCGCTCGCTCAACGCCCGCGCGATCGCGGACGGGCGGTGCCGCATCGAGCGGGGAAGCGTCGCAGACCTCCCTTTTGACGACGCCTCCTACGACCTGGTGAGCGCCTTCGAGACGGTCTACTTCTGGCCTGAGCTCACCGCGTCGTTTGCCGAGGTGCTGCGCGTCCTCGTCCCTGGAGGCCGCCTGTTGGTGGTGAACGGGTCCACCGGTACGGATGCCGGCTCCGCCTACTTCACCAGCGTCATTGACGGAATGCGGTCCTACACCGCCGATCAGCTTCGCACCTTCATGGAGCAGGCGGGCTTTGCTGACGTCGTGATCCATGTGGCCGACGACAAGCCCTGGATCAGCGTGATCGGAACCAAGCCCGGTGCCAGCGCCACCGCCACGCGCCTGCGCGACGAGGGTCCCGACTATGCGAACTGGATTCCTGCCGACCTGGTGAGAGGGTCACTTGCTGTGGCGGCGATGCTCGGTGGCGGATGGGCGCTCGCCTCCGCACTGCGCGCGGGGCGCCTGGCCCCGCGGGTGCTCGGCGCGGCGGCTGCGGGCGCTGGCGCCTTCGCGGCATGGTGCCAGTTCGAGCGGGCGCGCTTCTCCTACCGCGGACCCCGCAAGCTCTCCAAGCAGATCGTGGAGGGGACGGCCGCGCAGGTGATCCTGCCCGATGGCGGAAGCTGCCTCGACGTGGGCTGCGGCTCTGGCGCCCTCTCCATCGCCGTCGCGAGACGCAACCCCCATGCCAGCGTCACGGGCATCGACCCCTGGGGCGCCGACTACGCCGCGTTCAGCAAGGAGCTCTGCGAGCGCAACGCCGCGGCGGAGGGGGTGTCGAACGTGCGCTTCATGCGGGGAGACGCCACCGCGCTGCCCTTCGACGACGAGTCGTTCGACGCCGTGACCAGCAACTACGTCTACCACAACATCGTAGGGGCGAACAAGCAGCAGCTCCTGCGCGAGACCCTGCGCTGCCTCAGGAAGGGCGGCACCTTTGCCATCCACGATCTCATGAGCACTAGGCGCTACGGGAACATGGAGGCGTTCTGTCAGAGCCTGCGCGACGAGGGCTACGAGGAGGTCCGGCTCGTCCGCACCGACCAGGGACTCTTCATGGACAGGTCCGAGGCCACCCCCATGAGGCTGACCGGGTCGGCTCTGTTGCTTGGCCGAAAGTAGCCGGCAGCGGCGCGGCAGGACAGGCGCGGCCCCGCAGGGACGCTCATGCCTGCGGAGCCTGCTCGCCAGGCTTCCACCAGGGCTTGTCCCAAGCAAAGGCCTCGAGCGGCGCCAGGTACGCGCGCTCGTCGTCGTCAAGCGCCTCACGTGCGAGGCGGAACAGCAGGTCGATCCATGCGCCCAGAGGCTGCCCGTAGACCTGACACAAAGGTGCCTCTTCCCCTGTGTCGCTCGCATGGCCGTGCCGCTGTATCGCGCCGATGGCACGCTCGACGTCGGCCTCCGTGAGAGGCCAGGCACCACGGGTCGCAGCCACAGCAGGGTCAACCTGCAGCTCGCGCTCGATGGCCGCAAGCGATGCCTCGGCATAGAAAAGACCTTTGATGAGCGCCGCGTATCCCAGCACGCAGGGCTCGGGCAGGCTGTCGGCCGGACGCACCTCGATGAAGCGCTTCAGGCGCGCGTCCGGCCAGAAGACCGAGAGCACGTGCTCAACGTCTGCCACGTCCATGGGGGCGTCCGCATAGACGTCGGCCGTCGGCGCGTGATAGGCGGGCCGCAGGTGAGGGCCGTTGGGATCTGCGGCCGCCGGACGCGTCACGAAGATGGGCGGGGTGCGCAGCAGCCAGTCAACGTAGGCGTCGTAGCCAAAGCCGTCGTCGAACACCCCTGGAATCACGCCGCAGCGCGCATCGTCCACCTCGCGCCACATCTGCAGCCGACGGAGGGGAACCCTGTTGGGCCGCGCCTCGAAGACCTGCGTGTTGTCCGCAATGGCCGCAAGTATCGGCGTGAGCGCCGAGGCGAGGCGCAGCTTGCGCACGGCATCCACCTCGTCGGCGAAGTCGACGGAGACCTGCGCCGACGCGGAGGCGCGCATCATGCGCTCCCCCTTGCTGCCGATGCGTGCGAAGTACTCGTCCATGAACGCGTAGCGCCTCTTGGGAATGAGCGTCATCTCATGGGCGCGGTGCGTGGGATGATAGCCGCACGTGCACAGGCGCGCCCCTCCCTCGGCAAGCATCGCGTCCGCGCGCGAACGGAAGTGCCGGTAGGCGGTCGCAACGTCGCCCACGCGTTCGTAGGGGGCGATGCTGATCTCGAGCTGGGCGGCCGGCTCGAGCGTGACGGCGCCGTCGTCCCCGCTGACTCCCAGCAGATCTCCTTGCTCGTTGAAGGAGGGGGTCGGGTAGTCATCGGCAAGCCGCGCAAGTACCTCGCGCACGCCAATGCGACCGTCGCGCGGCTCGAAGGAGACGATGCCGCCGTCCTCGCCCACCACCAGATGCTCCACCTCAAGACCGAGACGCCCACAGCCGCCCGAGCCCTTCTCGCCGGCTCGGACGTAGTCGATCATGCGCCTGCGGTTCTCTTCCCGGTATGGCATGCTCATCCCCCCAATGCCGTGACCTGTCGTGCCCTCTGCGGTCATGGGCGAGCAGGGCCCTCCTCGGTCATCTACCCCCTCAATTTGGCAGGAGTATGAGACCGTTGCACCAGCCTGTCAACGACAGCCCCGCCCCGTTTGGACACGTTGGCATTGTGGGGAAGAATGACCATGCATGCCCCTGAGGACGGCTGTCGTGGCGCCGCGGCGCGGTCGCGACCAGGACCTCGGGAGCGCGACGAACGTAGGGCGGCCCGCATGGCATGAGTGGTCGACGCCATCGGCCACCACAGACGGGCCGACGCCCTTCGCCTCGAGGCGGATGATCGTTAGGAGACGCTATGAACACCATATCCATCGGCGATGTCGTCGCCGCGCGCAAGGCGCTTGCCGAGCGCGACCTCGCCTGCACGCTGCACCTGCATGACGCCTGCGGTGCCCAGACGCTCTCGATCGAGCTGCACGAGGGCGCGGCGGACGACACGCTCGCCCAGGCACGCGAGCTGCTAGAGGCGTTCTTTGCCGAGCGACGACACCCCATCGCCTTCAGCGAGACCGATCCCACGCTGTTCTTTGTCGAGCGGCGTGCGTGACAGCCCACCGCGATGATGCGGCCAAGCGGCGGTGAGCTGCGACTGGTCGCCTGTGGTGGCATCGCTTGCGTGACGGGCCACGAGCCGAGGGGTCGCTTGTGGACGAAAGCGGAGGCGGCAGGGTCGCTTGTGGGCGAATGCGGAAATAGCGAAGCCGCTTGTGGGCGAAAGCGGAAATAAAGGCGCCCGATACGCCGCAAAATGTTCCGGAATTGCCCACAAGCGGCAGTCTCGTTTCCGCATTTGCCCACAAGCGGCAATCGCACCTCGTCGGCCGTGGCGCAGCTACACCATCAGCTCGGACACCGCAAAGAGCACGGCCTGGCCCGCGATCTGGATGCGTCCCTCGTCGAGCAGGCGGCACCGCAGGTATCCGCCGCGCTCCGAGGCCTCGTAGGCCAGCACGTCCAGCCTTCCCAGCTCACGCGCCCACAGCTCCGCGATCTGGCAGTGCGCGGAGCCACAGACCGGATCCTCGTGGATGCCCAGCTTGGGGGCAAAGCAGCGCGACACGCAGTCAATGCCGTTCGTGCCGGGCGCTGTGATGCAGGCGATACGGCCAGGCAAGGCGTACAGATCCTCGTCCTTTGGGTCGGCGGCGCGCACGGCCTGCTCGTCCTCAAGCACGCAGACGAGGTCGATGCCTTGGACCGCACGTACGGGACGCACGCCAAAGGCGGCCTCCATCTCGTCGCTCACAGGCACCTCCACCAGATCGTACGTCGGGAAGTCCATCTGGTACCAGCCGTCCTCACGCGTCACCACCAAGCGGCCGCTCAGCGTGTCGAAAGCGACGCTGCGCGCCTCTGGCTCTGCGAAGGTAAGCACCACGAAGGCGCTGGCGAGCGTGGCATGGCCACAAAGTTCCACCTCGACCGTCGGCGTGAACCAGCGCAGGTGCCAGCCTTGCTCCCCACGCACGACAAAGGCCGTCTCAGACAGGTTGTTCTCGGCGGCGATCTTCATCATCGTGGCCTCGGGCAGCCATTCGTCCAACATGCACACGGCTGCCGGATTGCCTGCAAACAGGTCGCTCGTGAACGCGTCGACGATGTACTGCTTGACCATGCTCGTCCCCTCCTCGCCCGACAGCCGAAGCTCTCTCGCACTGCCGAATCCGATGCCATCCGTAGCGTCAGCCCGATGAGCCGCCGCTCGCCCCTACAGCAGGTGGATGTTGTGCCGCTCGCACGCCTCGATCATGTCGGTCGGCCAGATGCTCGCCTGCACCTCTCCCACGTGCACGCGACCCAGAAGCAGCATGCACAGGCGCGACTGCCCGATGCCGCCGCCGATGGTGTAGGGGAGCTCGTCGTTCAGCACCATACGGTGGTAGGTCAGCTCGGCCCGCTCCGGACAGCCAGCCGCCTCGAGCTGGGAGCGCAGCGAGGTCGCGTCCACACGGACGCCCATGCTCGAGATCTCGAAGGCGCGCTGCAGCGGCTCGTACCACACCAGGATGTCGCCGTTGAGCTGCCAGTCGTCGTAGTCGGGCGCCCGACCGTCGTGGGGCTCCCCGTTCGAGAGCTTCTCGCCGATGCGCGTGAGAAAGACGCAGCCCAGCTCCTTGCAGATGAGGTCCTCGCGCTCGGCGGGCGTCTTGTCGGGCCAGCGCTGCAACAGCTCCTCGGAGTCCACGAAGCGGAGATGGTAGGGCAGGCGATAGTATGACTCGTGGTACTGGTACCAGACCTCATGCTGCATGTGCTTGATGATGCGGTACACCTCGGCGGCGGTGGCCTTCAGCGTCTCGAGGGTGCGCTCCTCCCGGGAGATGACCCGCTCCCAGTCCCACTGGTCCACATAGCAGGAGTGCAGGTTGTCGAGCTCCTCGTCGCGACGGATGGCGTTCATGTTGGTGTAGATGCCCTCGTGCGTCTGGAAGCCGTATTTGCCGAGCGCCATGCGCTTCCATTTGGCAAGCGAGTGCACCACCTCGACCGACTCGTCCGGCTCCCAGGGAACGTCGAAGGTGACCGGCCGCTCGACGCCGCTGAGGTCGTCGTTGAGGCCGCTCGAGCGCTCCACGAACAGCGGGGCGGAGACCCGGGTGAGGTTCATCTCTCGCCCCAGCTCGCGCTGGAAGGTGTCGCGAATGTACTTGATGGCCTCCTCGGTCTCGCGGACGGTCATCTTGGGGTCGTACCCCTCGGGTAGTATCAGGCTCATGGTGCGGACGGGCCCTCTCTCTTGCAGCTCGAATCATGCATAAGGGGCATTGTGCCCCACGTGCGCCTATGCGGATACCGACACGCCGCAGCCTGCAACAGCCTGCTAACGCGCGGGCGGACGGACCGCCCCTCAGTCCGCCCGCCCGCGACAGGTCTTAAGTCCTGCCGGTCGCTCCCGCCGATCAGCGCCTGTGGACTGCGGCCGGCACCCGGTGGCCCCTAGGCCGCCTGCTCAGCCGCCTGCTCGTTGGCATAGAGCTCGTTGTCGATGGAGCGGGCGAAGGGCAGGTAGATGAAGAATGATGCAGCCAGGCACACCACCTGCCACAGGGCGCCCTGCCAGCCGATGCAGATGAGGCCGGAGACGATGGGAGGCGTGGTCCAGGGGACCGTGACGCCTGTGGTGTAGGGAATGAAGCCGATGGCCGTCATGACGTAGGCCGACAGGTTGGAGAAGAGCGGCGCCAGCACGAACGGGATGAACAGTTTGGGGTTCATGACGATGGGGGTGCCGAACAGGATCGGCTCGTTGATGTTGAAGATGCCGCAGCCCAAGCCCAGCCGGCCGACCTGCTTGAACTGGGCGGACTTGGCGAAGAACACCATGAAGATGGTGATGCCGGAGCCGGTGATGGCATGGAAGCAGGTGCGCCAGGGGTTGGTGAAGATGTGGGCGCCGCTGGCACCCATGTGTTGGCCATGGCCTCGGCGCGGGTCATGCCCTGCGCGATGAGGCCCTCGTAAATCTGCTGGTTCATGAGCGTGTTCGAGTCGGCGATGGGGTTCGCGACGGAGGCCACCACGGTGGCGCCATGGACGCCGAACCACCACAGGAACGGAATGAGTCCCTCGATGACAAGGACGCCGCCAAAGGAGTCGCCCAGATTCTGTAGCGGTGCCTGCAGGAACTCGTAGATGAGCTCGACCGGGGTGACCCCGGCAAGCAGCGTGCAGATGTGATAGACAACGACGCCGCAGCTCAGGATGGTCGCCGCCGGAATGAGGCCGGTGAAGGCGGCCGCGACGCCATCGGGCACGCCCTCGGGCATCTTGATGCGGATGTCCTTCTTGAGGAACCAGCTGTAGATGAGGCCGGTGAGCAGGCCGGCGATGATGGCGGCGATCATGCCCTGGCCGGCGAGCCAGGTCTTATCCAGGCCGGCGACCGTGGCGGCCACGTATTCGCCGGTCTCGGCGTCGATGGTGAAGTACTCCCCCGCAACCGAGCTCGGCACCATGATGAGGAACAGGGCGATCGCGATGATGCCTGCCGAGAGGGGCTCCCAGCCCTCGTTCTTTGCCCACTGGTAGGCGATGCCCAGCGCGGCGATCAAGGAGACGATCTGGAACGAGGAGGTGTAGCCCTGCCGAAGGGCGGGCACGATGCCGGTGGCCTCCACCGCATCGGCCAACGACTGGACCGGCAGCTGGAACAGGAGCAGGTAGACCGCACCAACGATGATGAGTGGCATCGAGTAGACGAGGCCGTCCTTGACGGCGCGGATCGCCCTCGTGTTCTCGAAGGCCATGACGGCCGGCAGCACCGTGTTCTGGAAAAGTTCTGCATGTGGTCCCCTTTCCTCTTGCTTGGTCGTCCTTCCTGTGTCCTCCTGTGCCTTCGTACCTCTTGTGCAACGCCGACCGAGGGCCGGCGCAGATGCGCGCCAACCGTGCCCGTTATGGCATCAATTACGACAACTATCAGGGGATGTAAAGTTTTTGTCAATAGTTCCACTAGTAATGTCAGTGTCATTTTCAACAAATGAAAGGGGGTGGGTGCACGTGACCCATCTGGAGCGCGTTGCCGCACGGCAAGACAGACTGCCAGAGTCCGAGGAAACGAGCGGCAAGGCCATCCTGGCACATCACTCCAGCTCAGAGATGTTGTTGTGGCGCACGCCCGGCTCATGTGGCTAGCGTGCGCTACCACCCACCAGGCAGACGCCGCGGACGCGGAGTCGGTACGCCTGTCGACACACCAGCACGCATTGGGCCGTTGCGTGCCGGCGTGACCTAGTTCCACACGGCCCGTGGTCACAGATCGGACTTATGCGGTGAAATTCTGCGACTGGCGGAGTAGCGGACGAGAAAACAGCAGGATGGGAGACGGAGATACTCCGGGAGGCACGAAAAAACGACGCAAAGGTCCGATCTCTAGCCACGACGCCTGATTGCCCTCGCCGCGCCCCAGGCAGAAGGGAGGCCGATGGGGCATAGATGCGCCCGTCGCCGCTCTTACGGGCGGTCCGACCCTCCCCGCGACCCCCAGGGTCCGGAGCGGCTCCTGCGCCGGACGCCCCGGCTCGCCGCTCGTGCGCCTCGCCTCACAGCCTCGCGGGGCACTTGGGCAGGGCGGAGGGGCTGCCAGGCAAACGGCACAGGGAAGGAAGAGGCACCTCTGTGTCGCGCTGGCGGCACCCCTCACTCACGTCCGTGCCAGACGTGGTCCATCTTCTCACCCGCGCCCCTCACAGCCCCCTGTACCTCGTATCTAGCGAATGAAGTTCGTCGCAACTCGCGGCAACGGATCCGCTGGAAGCTCCAGCCCAGCGACGCGGCCCGCCTCGATGCTCTTGAGCAGCCAGGCCATGTTGTGCCCAAGCTGACGCATGACCTGCACGCCCTCCTCGTCCTGCTGGGCCTGTTCCGCATCGACCCCATGGAGGGCGTTCCAGTAGCGCGAGCTTACGATGGGCATCTCGGCCAGCTCGAAGTACTTGTCAAATATCTGAAGCGACGAGGTCGTGCCCATGCGTCGAGCTGCCACCACCCCCGCCGCCGGTTTGAGACGCAGGCGCACTGCCTCTGGACCGCGATTGGAGTAGAAGGCCCGGTCCATGAACGACTTCATGCCGCCGTTAATGCCTGCATAGTGAACAGCGGCACCAAATACGAACCCGTCATAGTCACGGGCGAGCGCCTGGAACTCCTGCACCGTGTCCTTGAACACGCACGTACCCGTCTTGAAGCAGCTCCCGCAGCCCGTGCATCCCGCGATGGGTTTGTTCGAGATCCAGAACTCGTCAGTCTCGATGCCGTCTTCGGCAAGCACCTCCCCCACGAGGGCCAGGGCCGCATGGGTAGTGCCCCGCTTGTGCGGCGAGCCGTTCACCAGCAGAACCTTCATATCCCCTCCAACCCGCAGCACACGAGGACCAGATCCCCCCTGGCCCTCTGCGCTGCGTCGCTTTGCCTCTTCAGTTTACTGCCATCCGGGCGACCTGTCGCGCGACCACCCGGATGGGCGGGACGCAAGCAGCGGGGGCAGACCCTCTTCCGGGCGTCCCCATCACTTAGCTGCCACAGGAATGCCCTATGCGAGTTCAAGACCAAGAGCCCAGGACGTCACGTCCTCCTGCGCCCCATCCACTGCGGTGCCGGCAACCGCAAGCCCATCGAGCATGATTGCCGACGGCACGCGACTCGCAAGACTCGAGGGAAAACTCCCCAGTCCTGAGCCCCCATGCGTGGTGAACGGCACGACGAACTTGTCCGACAGATCCACAGCGTCCAAAAACGTGCGCACGATCATAGGCTCGTCTCCCCACCAGATGGGGGCTCCCACGAACACGTTGTCATAGTCGGCAACGTCAGGAAGTTCGTTTGCGATCGCAGGCCGTGCGTCATCACGCTGCTCCTCCTTGGCCACATCACAGCAGTCGTCGTAGCCCTCGGGGTAAGACTCGACCGGAACGATCTCGTACTCGTCCGCCCCAAGAGCCTCTCTGATGTAGTCGGCCATCACCTTGGTATGGCCGACCTCAAGCCATTCGGTGCCGCCGTCCGCATAGTTCTCGTCCGCGCGTGAGAAGTAGACGATGAGCGTCTTGGTACCAGCGGCGGATGTGGTCGCATCGCCTTCGGAAGTCGTCGCGGTACCTTCCTCGGTATCGGAGGCCGACGTGTCTGGCTGTTCGGTCGTTGGTGCGGTCGCGTCATCACCACAGCCCGCGAGCTGCGTGACGCCAAACGCCGCCGCAGACGCCGCAGCCAAGAAGCCTCGGCGGGTCAGGCCGGGTCCGATCATGCCGCTAGCGCTTGCCTTTCGTGTCATAATCGGTCCTTTCCTGTGCGCCAAGCCTGGCATCGAGCAATGTCCCCAGCACCACGAGCGGCGCCGCGAGCGCAAGGTGCTCAAGGGTCAACATCGCCACGGGTGTGACCCCATCGGGAAAGCCCATTCCCAGGCTCAGATTGGTCCATACGTCAAGCTGTACAAATGCCCAGACACCGAGCGCGGCAGTGGCCACCAGCGCGAGGGGTGCCCAACGCCCGACCTCCAGGCGCGCGTGCGCATAGGCGGTCATCGCACGGAGGTGCATGCCCATGTGCAGCGCGACCAGCAAGAAGCCCAGGTAGGCGCAACAGGCGTGCAGTGGACGAACCACGTGCGCCACGCCTGCCACGTGCGGCAGGGGCAGGGTCTGGGCCATGAGCAGGCCGGTGAGCGCCACCCCACCCATGCATGCCGCAAGCAGGAGGTCTCCGACCAGCAGCACGCGCGCCTTGCGAGCACGCCCCCGCACAAGGCGGCTCACCCAGCCCCGATTGAGCAGGTGATGTGCCAGGAACAGTCCCAGGAGCATCACACCCCCAAACTCGTGCAAGGGATTGCCCGTCCTTCCGGGCAGCATCTGAAAGAGCCAGACCGCAGCCATGGCAGCGTCGACAATGGGACGCACGCGGTGCCGTCCGCCAAGTCTGTCTCGCCTTGGCGCGTCTGATCCAGGTGCTGCCACCATGGCTTCGCCCTCCCCTACGACTTGCTCCAGTCCTCCTGGAGGTACTGCAGGTCACCGTACCAATAGGCGGCGGTGCAGCCGCCATCCGCCAGAATGTCGACCCCGGTGATGAAGCCTGCCGCCGGCCCCATCAGAAACTCGCAGAGGGCACCCATCTCGTCCACCGTTCCGGCGCGACCGGCCGGCATGGTCGTCAGCATCGTGCGGTAGCCCTCGCCACGCGGACTGTTGATCTCGTCGTAGGCGAGTGGCGTCATGACGATGCCAGGACTCACGGAGTTGACACGGGCGCCCCGCTTGCCCCATTCGCATGCCTGGGCGGCCACGCGCAGCACGTTGCAGCGCTTGGCATACTGGTAGGCACGCAACGTGGTACCAATGACCTCGGGCTGCAGGAAGTCGAGTGCAAGCAGCTCCTCAGTCGGGGCGGTGGCAAGCGCGTGGTTCTGCTCAAGCGAGAGCGCGGGCAGGCGATGGCCCGACTGGCTGGAAATGACCACCCCTGAGCCACCGGGGGCAATAACCTTGCCAAATTCCTCGAGGAACACCGCCGAGCCGTAGAGGTCCACGCGCAGGATCTCCTCGATGGGTGCCTGTGAGGGGGAGACGCCGCCGGCGCAGATCACGCGCGTGATGGGACCGAGCTCGGCGGCGCGGGCAGCCACCCGCACGACGTCCTCGCGGCTTCCGAGGTCGCACCCCGTGCCTTCGGCGTCGAAGCCCTGTCGCCTCAGGTCCTCCGCAATGCCTTCGGCCTCCTTTTGAGTGCGGCTCGTGAGCAGGAGCTTGCATCCGGGGGCGAGGCGGCGGGCGATGGCGACACCGATCCCACCAGCGCCAACGAGTACGACGACGTCCTTCTTGTCCCCTGCCATGGGATCCCCTTCTCGCGTGACGAGACATCTGAGCTTGCGCTTAGTATACGGGGCACCTCACGGGCACAACAATTCGCTTGTCTGCTCCAAACGATAAGGGGAGCTTTTGGATGAGGGCCTGCCTCCGTCGGCCCTGCGTCC
This sequence comes from Atopobiaceae bacterium, assembly GCA_040268355.1. Lineage (GTDB taxonomy): Bacteria > Actinomycetota > Coriobacteriia > Coriobacteriales > Atopobiaceae > UBA1367. Next base: position 13,340 of record JAWRIT010000137.1, read on the forward strand.
CACCTCTACCGGTCCAGCGCCGCCGACCCAGCTCCTGCCTCCACCGGCCCCACACCCTACTCCGCCGCAGCCAGCGACTGCGTGGCCTCGATCTCGGCGAGCATGTCGACGCGCACCTGATGGCGGCCGCCCTCATACTCGGCACCGAGCCAGGCGTCCACGATGTCCTTGGCGGTCTCGATGCCCACCACCCGCGCGCCAAAGGCCACGCAGTTGGTGTCGTTATGCTGGCGGGAGAGCCGTGCGGAGTAAGGCTCGGAGCAGGTGACGCAGCGGATGCCGTGCACCTTGTTCGCGGAGAGGCTGATGCCCACACCGGTACCGCAGATGAGAATGCCGCCGTCGACTTCGCCAGAAGCGATCATGCGAGCCACGCGATAGCCGGAGATGGGGTAGTTGAAGCGCTCCGTGGAGTCGGTGCCCACGTTCACGACCTCGTAGCCCTTCTGCTGCAGATAGGCCATGATCTCCCGCTTCATTTCGACCGCCACGTGATCGTTGCCGATTGCCAGTCGCTTGAATGCCATGTCGATGCGCTCCCTCTCTGTCTTCCTGCTTCTGCTCACTATCGAATACACAATCTAAAAGCGCGGGGTTCACTAGCGTCATACGGTGCTCTGCTGCTAGAGCTTCCTCAGGTTCTCGATGCTCTGGGCGTAGGACCCGTGCCCAAAGAGGCCTGCGGTCCCCAGCACGAAGCCCTCGGCACCGAGCCGCTCGGCGCGAGAGATGTTCTCAGGGCTGCAATTGCCATCGACGACGATGGTGTATTCGTACTCGCTACGCTCCTCGACCGCCTTGGCAAGCTGAGCGATCTTCTCGTCCACAAAGCCGAGCCACGTCTGGCCGGCAAAGCCGGGGTTGACGGTCATGACCAGGACGTAGTCGACGAGCGAGAGCAGTGGCTCCACGGTGGCAAAGCTCGTACCGGGGTTGATGGCAATGCCGGGATGGACGCCCAGCTCGCGAATCGTTGCCAGCGTGCGCGCCACGTGGACATCAGCCTCGGGATGCACGTAGATGATCTGGGCACCACACGCCGCGAACTGCGCCACATAGCGACCGGGATCGACGGACATCATGTGCACGTCGCAGGGAACGGTCGCATTCTTGCAGATCCACTCGATGTCCTGCAGGCCCATGCTGTAGTTGGGGACAAAGGTGCCATCCATGAGGTCGAGATGAAAGCCATCGACGCCGGCGGACTCAAGCGAGCGGACTTCGTCGCGCAGGCACCCGAAGTCCGCGCACATCATTGAGGGAAGCAGGAGCTTGTTGGTACGAGCCATGGCGCTCTCCTTTGCATTAACCGTTTAATGCCTTCATGGTAGTGAATAGTAAAACGGATAACTAACCCACCGCCCTCCTTCACAGCTTTTCCGTATCAAAGGCGTAAGGGGCTTGGTAAAGCGGTTACTATACAACGGACAGCCGCGACGAAAGCGAGGCCTGCCTTGGCCAAGAGAGCCGTTTCCATCTACGACATCGCGCGCCTTGCGGGAGTGAGCACCGCCACCGTCTCCAACGTGCTCAACAGCAAGGGCAACTACTCGAACGCCACGCGCGACCGCGTGCTGGAGATCGCCCGAGAGCAGGGCTATGTGGCCAACTTCGCTGCCAAGAGCCTGCGCGAGTCCCGCACCAAGACGGTGGCGCTCGTCACGCCCGATGTCAGCAACGACTTCTTTTCCACCATCGTCCTGGCGGCAGAAGGCGACCTGCGCGCCGCAGGCTACACCTCCTACGTCTGCAACACGGCGAATGACGCCGAACGCGAGGCCTCCTACGTGCGCGACCTCCTGTCCAAGCAGGTGGACGGCATCGTCTACATTGGCGGAACGTCCACCGTTGCCATAGAGGCGTCCGTTGACGTGCCGGTGGTGCACATCGACCACATGGGCACGGCGGGGGTCGCACGCGAGGTGTACGTGGGCAACGACATGCCCGCTGTGGTGCATGACATGACGTCCACGCTGCTCGCGCATGGATGCCGGCGCATTGCCTGCGTATCCGTGTCTGCGACGCTGTACCACACGCCACAAAACGACCTACTGCAGGGCTACCGCGACTGCCTGCGCGAGAACGGACTCCCTGCTGGCGAAGCCCTTGTGTTGCAGGGGGCGCATCAAGAGAAGAGCTATGTGGAGGCAGAGGGCCTGGTGGGAGCCTACCTGGATGACGGAGGCGCGCTTGACGGCATCGTGGCGCTGGGAGATCGCGTGGCCCTTGGTGCGGTACGGGCGCTGATCGCTCGCGGACGCGCCGTGGGCACCGACGTACGAGTCATAGGCATGGATGACTCCATCTACTCGCGCATCTCGATGCCGGCTATCTCGACGGTGCACCGCAACACCGGCCAGATGGCGCGCGAAGCCGTGGGTGCGCTGCTCGCCATGATGGACGGAGGCCAGCCCGAGAGAAGAGCGATCACGGTGCCGCACGAGGTCATCGAGCGCGAGAGCACGCTGGGATAGCAGCTCATCCAACAAAAGCAAGCTGACTGACAGGCGCGTGGCGATTCTTTCGCACCAGCACTGCTCCTGAGATCCTCGCATGACAAAGGGAAGGCCATCAGGGTTGCACGCGCTCGATCTTTGCTCAGCACAATGACGCATGTTGGATCGTTCCATATGCCGGTATGGACCCGATTTCGAATAGCCCATGGCTAGAGATTGGACTTTTGCGGTGAAATTCTGTGACGAGCGGAGTATCAGACAGAAGATTGGCAGGAAAAGTTGATGGGATACTCTAGAAATTCCGAAATTATGCCGCAAAAGTCCAATCTCTAGCCACAACACTCGATACCCTCCTCTTCGTGGCACCTCAAGCTGAAGGACAACAGTAAAAAGATAGATGCGCCCACAATCAATTTTCATGGGCAATTCGGCTCCGAAAAGCGCTACAGTTGGGGACCCATGAGTCTTGTGTTGTACGGCATAACGGCCTACGAGTACTGGCGCTCCAGCCATCTTCGCGATACGCCAGAATTCGGAGCGATTTCTGTGCCGAGTGCTTCGACTCTCTGCTCGCGCGTCCCGCTTCGCGACCTCACGGGACCTTTGAGCAGGACGGAAGGACTGCCAGGCAAACTGCACCTTTTGATTGGAGGCGCATCGGAGCGAAGCACTTCTGAGTTCGTGCAGTTCCACTGCAGCCAGAATCTGAGCAAGCTGCCGCCTGGCTCGTTCTATCAGATAGGGCCTTCCATCTATGTGGCATCCCCGGAGCTGTGCTTTGTGCAGCTCGCCTCAGAGCTGCCATTCTTGGAGCTCGTCAGGGCCGGGTTTGACCTATGCAGCAGGTATCAGCTCTCGCCGTACGAAAGAATGCAAACCACAGAATGCGAACCGTCTGCGACAAGGGCGTCGATCAGCCGCTTCCTGGCGCAGCTGCCAAAGGGCTTCTACGGATTGGGAAAAGCTCGCACCGCCGCCCGATGGATTCTGGAAAACAGCAGATCACCGCGCGAGACCAGCCTAGCCATGATGCTGCACCTGCCGTCACAGATAGGCGGCTTCCAGATCACGAACATGGAGCTCAATCGCCGGATCGACCCAAGCGATACCGCGCGATTGCTCACCCGCAAAAGCTCCTTCGAAGCGGACGTCTATTTTCCGGAGCAGCATCGCGTGCTTGAGTACGAGAGCGATCTGTGCCACAGCAACCACGTACAGGGATCACACGACTACGAGAAGATCTCGGCGCTGCAGGCCATGGGTTACGAGGTGACCCCCATCACAACGTGGCAGATGAACACCTTCGAGTCGCTGGAAGCGCTGATTGTGGACGCAAAGCGAGCCATGCATCTGCGGGATCGTGGAAGCGACCAGCTTTCCGCCCAACGGCGCGAGATGCACTATCTGGTGCTTTCGGACGAGCACGCGCTGCGCGGCCAGGCACCTCTTGCCGACACGGCTCGCTGGCAGTTCCTGCTTCCGCGCCTTTAGGCGGCTATCTGCCCTTCGTAGGCAACTACCTGCCACCTTGCCTCACAGCAGAACTCACAGACCCAACCGGAAGAGCCTTCGACGTGGCCTCTCGTACAGACGCATGGCCCGAAAGCTCGCCAACACTCTGCTGTGGCAGCCTTGGCAGCAGCAACATGCCACAATGCCAACGCCGACGGTCGCACGTCTTGCCTATCCGGTGTAGGATTGCTCGGCGGTAGTGACAAAGGTGCCATCTGCCTCGGCCTTGTCAAGCCAAGCCTGTTCCTCAGGGGTATCGGCCACATCCTCGCGCTCGATGAGAAAGATCACCGGTCGCGTGCCGTCGTTGCAGCAGGCGACCATCTGACGATCGTCCCTGGTCCAGCGATGCATGATCGAGCCACCCTGCAACCCGGTGTAGATGTAACGGCTGATGGCATCCCAGGCCTCGGCGCAGGGAAAGTCCTTTCCATCCGGACCGCTGCCACGGCCGAAGTTCCAGAACTCGTCATGCCCCGGCTCGCGCCAGAACTCGTAGGTCTCACCCACTTCAAAGACTCCGCAAGGACCCGACTTTGGGTCGGCAAGGTAAGCCTCCTGCAGGTCGCAGTAGCATTCCTTCCGAATGACGGTCACCTTCACACGATGGCGCATGGTCCTCCCCCTCTCTGTATGCATGGGTTGCGCGCCCCTCCGAGCGGCAGCCCTGCAAGGGCACGGGTGCTGCGGTCCTACAGTCAGCCGAGGCGCGCACCATGCGTCTCCACCTCCATTCTAGGCCACCGCCCCCAACGCCCGAAGCCCACATGCCTGTGGGCATCCACGCTCATGGACGGACGTCCATCGCACTCGCCCATCCGATCGCCACGTTCCCTCTTGACATACTGTATATGAACGATATATACAGTAGATACGGGAGGACGCTCTCGCACACGAAGGGAACTCCATGGAGATCGTCATTGCAAACTCGTCGGACAAGCCCATCTACGAGCAGATCGCCTCACAGGTGCGCGCCGCCATCATGAGCGGGGAGCTCAAGGAGGGAGACCAGCTCCCGTCCATCCGCTCGCTCGCCACGCAGCTGCGCATCAGCGCCATCACCACCAAGCGCGCCTACACGGACCTCGAGGCCCAAGGCTACCTTCACACCGTGCCCGGCAAGGGCAGCTACGTGGCGGGGGACAACCTCGAGCTTCTGCGTGAGGAGCGCCTGCGGATGGTGGAGGCCTCGCTCGCCCAGGCGGTCTCCGACGCCCGAGCGGCAGGCATCACGGCACCTGAGCTGCGTGAGATGCTCGACCTGCAACTGGAGGATGAGAAGTCATGAGCACGACCTATGATGCGCTCGCCACACCAGACCTGAGAGGTGCGCCCTGCGATCTGCGCGTCACGAATGCCACTAAGCACTACGAGGGCTTTTTGCTCGACGGCGTCTCGCTCGACGTGCCACGGGGATCCGTCGTCGGCCTGATCGGCCAGAACGGCGCCGGCAAGACCACGCTGATGAAATCCATTCTCGGCATCGTGCATCTCGACGCCGGCCACGTCGAGCTCTTTGGCAACAGGGTCTCGAGCCTGTCGGATCGCGAGCTCGCCCAGCTCAAGGAGCGGGTGGGGTACGTGAGCACCGTGACCTCGTATCCGCAGACCATGACGGTGGCGGAGGTCGCCGGCCTCTACCGCCGCGCCTACCCGCGCTTTGACATGGAGCAGTTCGTCGGCACCGCGCAGCGCATGGGTCTGCTCCCTGCTGGGGCCGACGCCCTGCGCTCTCCCGTCGCCCGCAAGCGGGTGAAGGATCTCTCGCGCGGCATGGGCATGAAGCTGCAGTTCGCCTGCGTGCTCGCCAGCGGGACCAGCGTTCTCGTCATGGACGAGCCCACCGCCGGCCTTGACCCCCTGGCACGCGACGAGCTGCTCGGTCTCATCCGCACGTGGATGGAGGTCGACGGCCGATCCGCCCTCATCTCGAGCCATATCACCAGCGACCTCGAGCGCCTGGCCGACTACCTCGTCTTCATCGACGATGGTCGGGTCCTGCTCACCTGCGACCGCAACGTGCTTCTAGGTACCGGCATCGCCCGTCTGCGCACGTCCGAGATCGATCAGGTGCTCTCCGACGGCTTTCTTCCCACCGGGCAGGCGCATCTGCTCAAGCGGGAGCTCAGCTGCGACCTGTTCGTGCCCGACCGGGCGACGTTCCGGCACGCCTACCCGCACTTCGTCTGCGAACCCGCATCGCTCGACGATGTGATGGCCCTTCTCGTGAAAGGCGAGGTGAGATAGATGCGCACCCTCCTGTATGCCGATTGGTCCGTGGCCAAGGGCGCCGCGCTCCGCAGCGTCGCAGCCGGCCTGCTCGTCTTGATGCCCCTGGTACTCATGAGCAATGACGAGATGCCCGTGTCTCCCGCAGTCATCGCGGCCCCGATCTTTGTCTCGATGACCCTGTTCGCCACCTGCTCGACCTCTTTGGGGTGGATGAGGCGAACGGCTGGGAGCAGATTCGCCTGGCGCTGCCCACGACCGCCCGGCAGGTGGTGCGGGCACGCTACGCTTCCATGGCGCTGACGACGCTCGTCGCGGCAGTCGCTGGCTTCGCCACGGGACGGATCGCCGAAGAGCTGTCACGCGTCACGACGTCTGCCGCGGTGCCGCACGGTGGCATCGAGGCCGTCCAGGCCGCCTTCGCCTCCGGACTGGGTGTCCTGGCTTACCTCGCACTGCTCATGCCGCTCATCTTTCGCATGGGAATGCGCCGGGCTCGCCCGTTCTTCATGCTGCCCTTCCTTGCGATGCTGTTCCTCAACGTCAGCGGCGTGCGCGATGCGGTCGTCAGCGTCGTCTCGTTGCTCAAGGACCTGGTCAGCTCGCTTGGGCCCGCCCCGCTCCTTGCGGCGGCGGCGGTCGGCACGGCCGCGCTCTATGTGCTCTCGATGCTCGTCGCGGAGCGCCTCTACGCCTCGCGCGAGCTCTAGCGAGAGGCGGGGCCATCTGCCCAGCCCCGCCCTCCCTGTCCCGCCACCCGCACGAAGCGCCAGCTGGAATCCCATCGCCCGTGCGGGGCAGGTGCCAACCGAAGGAAAATGCCAACCGAAAGCGGGCACCGACCGGGGGCCGTCGCTTGCAGAATGCCTCAGATAGGCCCACCTGTCTAAAGCTAGAATCTTGCCTAGGACCTGGCAGCCTTCGGGAAGGAAGGGTTGATGAGCATGGACCGCACCACGGAGACGACCGCCCGGAACACCACGAGAAGATCCTTCGTCGCAGGCATGGGCGCGGTAGGGGCCGCCATGCTCTCTGCCTGCAACCAGCAGCAGGAGACTGCTGAGGAGACCACGACCGACACCGACACCGAGACGGTTGACGAGGAGTACGGCCTCAAACGAGGCTACACCCTCGCCTACGACAAGGACTCCCCCACGGGATACACGGTGACCTTTGTTTATGACGGGTCCACGAGCGAGAAGCCCATCGAGAGCGTCTCGGTCACCGGACCCTTCCGCCTCATCGATCCCAAGCTCGACCTCTTCGACGAGAACAACCAGTTCACACCCGAGGAATACGAGAACGGCATGTATCCCTCGAACTACATCCCGGCGGCGGGTTTCGAGGATGGGTGGGGCTACACCGTCGAGATGGCCGACACGGACGGTGACGGGATCTATGTCGTGTCGTTCCCCCTGGCATCCGGCCCCTATGCGTACAGCTACGTCATTTCGTATAAGGGCGAGGAGGAGCCGGTCACCATTGACGATCCCGCGTGGCCCTCTCCCGCCAAGGACAACCCCGACTCCATCACCGAGACGGGCGACCTGACGCACAGCGTCGTCTGCGGAACCTACGACCCGGAGAAGCAGAGCGCGTCCAACGACCTCGACTACGTAGAGCGTCAGCCGGATCCGGTTGGCTCGATGTCGTACGTCTCCTACGAGGGGTCGGATGGCGAGACCCAGTACCTGGGCATCTACCTGCCCACAGGCTACGACGCCGATCGCGATGAGCCGTACAAGACCATCTACGCGAGCCACGGGGGCGGCGGCAACGAGACCGACTGGTTCGCCATGGGCCGTGCCAACCACATCATGGACGCCGCCCTCGCCGACGAATCCGCCGAAGAGGCCCTCATCGTCACCATGGACAACTCACACTACGAGTGGGACTTCGCCAAGATCGAGGAGAACGTGCTCGAGTTCATCATCCCGTTCGTCGAGGCGAACTACAACGTCTCGACCGAGGCTGCCGACCGTGCCTTCTGCGGCCTCTCGATGGGCGCCATGACCACCATGAACATGTACTTCGACCATCCGAGCGAGTTCGGCGCCTTTGGCATCTGGTCGGGCACCGACATGACCGCCGTCAAAGACACCGAGGGGCTCGACCAGCCCACGGTCATGGTGGCAGTCGGCACCTGCGACATCGCCTCCGAGAAGATCATGCCCAACGACGACGAGGAGAGAAAGAAGAAGTACGAGGACATGGTCGCCTGGGTCGAGGAGCAGGACCTACCCAACATCGACTGCTACGGGTACGTGCAGGGCTCCCACGACTGGTTCACCTGGTCGCAGTGCTTCCATATCTTCATCACGGAGTACCTCTGGAAGTAGCCCAAAGCGCAGGGGCGGCACAAGACGCACGGCCCGGAGGGGCGCCATCGGCACGACTGCGGTGACGTCCCGCCTGGAGCGCACGGCTTCGAGGAGGGAGTTTCGTGGCGTAAGATGGCACCATCCGCAGCCTGGCAGCTCCACCAACGGCGCACCAGGCCCTCGAAGGGGAGCCCATGCAAGCCATCCGCAAGATCAACAACAATGTCGCGATCTGCCTCGACAGCAAGGGGCGCGAGCTCGTTGCCATGGGCAAGGGCATCGGCTTTGGCAGCTTCCCCCGAGACGTGGCGCTCGGCGACATCACCCGCACCTTCTACGACGTGGATCCCACCTACCTCGGCCTCATCGGCGAGCTGCCGCCGCAGAGCCTCGAGTTTGCCGCCCAGCTCGCCGACGTCTGCCGTTCGACCCTCTCATACGAGCTGAGCCCCAACCTGCCCGTGACCCTGGCCGACCACATTGCCTTCATGGTGCGTCGCGCCAAGCGGCACATCGTGGTGCAGATGCCCCTCACCTACGACGTGAGGCAGGCCCACCCCGCCGAGTACCGCCTGGGAGAGCTGGCCGTGCGGGGTGCGCGAAAGACCTTTGGCGTGCGACTGCCCCCATCGGAGGCGGTCGGCGTGGCGCTCTCCATCGTCAACAGCACCCTGGCCCCCAGCAGGCGGACGGCCCGTAAGGAGCGCGAGACCGCAATGCTGCTCGAAGACCTCACGCGCCTGGTCGAGGGGGAGCTGGGCCTCTCCGTCGACCGCAACAGCTTCGATTACGCGCGTTTCGCGACACACCTGCAGTACCTCATCGATCGCGTGCTGACCGGCGAGCCCATCGCAACGCAGAACACCGAGCTCTATGCCGACGTGGTCGAGCACTACCCGGCCACCGCACGTTGCGCCACAAAGGCGGCCACGCTCATCGAGCAGCGTCTGGGCGGGACCCTCACGCAGGAGGAGCTGCTCTACCTCATGCTGCACGTCAACCGCATCAGCGAGCGGGCGGCGTAACGCACGCAGGGACGGGCCGCGCATGACGCTCGGCATTCCGTCCCGACGCAGCGATCCGCAGGCCTCGCGCCCAGCGTCCTCCCGCACACCCTGCGTCAGGTAGCTGCCAATCGGGAGATCGGGAGTTGACAGCCGACCACCGTTCCCGGCATACTGGCCGGTAGTTCGGGTTGTTACTCGGCGGATCGCTCCGCGAGGCATGACCGATGAGCCGGCACATGCTGGCTTTCTCTGTCTGCTTCGGGAGCTTTTTTCATGCCGAGGGTCTGCCCGCGCCCTCTTCCCTGAGACGATCCCCCGAGCAACAGCTGCAAAGGTGGCATCGACCAGGAAGGACGTGCATCATGGCAGACAACCAACAGACTGCCCGTGACGTGCTCGAAGCCGTGGGCGGCAAGGAGAACGTCACCAACCTCATCCACTGCATCACGAGGCTGCGTTTCAGCCTCAAGGACGCGTCCATCCCCGATGTGGACGCCATCAAGAAGATTCCCGGCGTCATCGGTGCCCAGTGGTCCGGCGGCCAGTTCCAGGTGATCATCGGACAGAACGTAGACAAGGTCTTCGACGAGGTCGTGAAGCTCGGGGTAAGCGGCGGTGGCGCCATCGACGTCGACGAGGGAGACGTCGAGCAGTTCGAGTGGACCCCGAGAAACGTCGGTGCGGCCATCCTCAACTACCTCTCCAAGTCGATGGTCGCCATGATCCCCATCATGATGGGCGGCGCCTTCTTCCGCGTGGTGGCCATGCTCATGGGTCCCGCGATGCTTGGCATCTGGGCCGAGGACAGCCAGACCTACGCCCTCTTCAACGACTGGATTTACAACGCAGCCTTCTACTTCATGCCTATCTACCTGGGCTATTCTGCAGCAGACACCATCGGTGCCAACAGGTATCTGGGCATGTTCATGGGAGGCGTCCTCATCTGCCCCGATCTTGTGAAGCTTGCCAGCGCGGGAGAGCTGACCAGCATGAGCGTCTACGGCATTCCCGCCCCCGTCGCGAGCTACGCCCAGACCGTGCTGCCCATCCTCCTGTGCATCCCCGTGCTCAAGTATGTGGAGAGGCTTTTCAGGAAGATCGTCCCCGACATGCTGTCCACGGTGTTCGTCCCCTTCCTTACCATGCTCGTGATGGTGCCTGTCGCACTGTGCGCCCTCGCACCGCTCGGCGGCTGGCTGGGCGACGGCGTGGGCAACGCGCTCTTCGCCTTTGGCAACGTCGGAGGCTTCCTCGCCGTGGCCGTCATCGCCGCGCTCTGGGAGTTCTTGGTCATGACCGGCATGCACCAGGTGCTCATCCTGCTCGCCATCACACAGATGCTGAGCACCCCAGCAGGAGATGCCGCCGTCACCGTCGGCGGCAACATCGCCCAGTGGGCCACCTGGGGCATGGCCTTTGGCGCCTTCCTCAGGCTGCGCGAGAAGAACGAGAAGATGGCCCACTTCGGCTACTTCGTCTCTGGGTTCGTCGGCGGCGTGACCGAGCCCGCGCTCTACGGCACGGGCTTCAAGTACACCCGTTGCCTTGCCGGCATGGTGGGCGGCGGATTCATCGGCGGCGCGCTGGCCGGCATCCTTGGCGTTCACAACTACATGCTCGGCGCCACCAACGTGCTCGGGGTGCTGGGCTTCGCAAGCTCCGACAACCCGGGCAGCCTCATGGGCGGCGTGATCGCCGGCATCGTGGCCTTTGTCTCCGCCGCCGTCATCACCTACCTGTTCGGCTTCACCTCCGAGCAGCTCGAGGCAGACCGCACGGCCGCCTCGTGACGGCGGCGTAGTCGCAGGACATGCCCCCCGGCCC
>JAWRIT010000138.1:0-14585 GCA_040268355.1 Atopobiaceae bacterium
CTGCTGTTTTCTCGTCCGCTACTCCGCCGGTCGCGGAATTTCACCGCAAAAGTCCGATCTCTAGCCACGGGCCATGGGATGGGTGGCCCACTTGTGCGTCGCCACCCTCCTAGCTTCGCCGGACGGGCGCATCGGATCCAAGGAAACGTCCGCACCCCCAGCAGGTCATTCCGCGTTGCTCCATCACCGTGGTAATAGGCGCGGCCCTCGTCCACGAACAGCCATCCCAACATTACGGTTTGCCGCGTAAAGCGAGGTCACGAGCTCTGGAGGCGATAACGACGCACACGGCTCTCACCCTCGGCCATCACAATGCCGTCATGCGCGAGTTTCACCAGCAGTTCCCTTGTCCTCGTCAGGTCCAAGCCCACACCATCGGCAATCTCGGAGGTCTTTGTACTGCCAGCCTCGCGCAGGCAATCGATGACCCTTGCCTCTATGCGCCCGGTTTTACCGCCGCTCTTACCATCGGTGACATTGGCAAGTGAATCGGCGGAAACTATGGCGGCGATGTTCGCACAACCAACGCTACCCCGGAACGTGGTGAAGTCCACATGACTCTTGGCAGCTTCTTGGTTCTCTGGTTTCGGAAGGGAGTTGAAAAGCAACGCAGGCCAACCTGCTTTAGCTGGTTGGCCTGCGATTTCTTGTGGTGGGCGTTACAAGATTTGAACTTGTGACCTCTTCCGTGTCAGGGAAGCGCTCTCCCCCTGAGCTAAACGCCCGAAGCTTGGGTGCCACTCGCGCAGCAAGAAAGACTATAGCGAAACCGCCACATGCGCGCAACGACAATTTTCTCCGACAACCCGCGCCACTGACACGTGCGCGCACCCATGCGTCACGCCCGCTCCCTGCCCTACGCAATCCCCATGGCCCGCTTCATGCCCTCCACGGCCCGCTTCGCGCCTTCCACCGCATGCACCACCGTCTTGGGACCAGTCACCACATCACCTGCCGCGAAGACCCTTTCCACGGTGGCCTGCCCGTCCTCGTCCACCACGACGGTCCCGTTCTCATGACTGTCGAGCCCCTCGGTAGTGAGGGTCAGCTTGTCCTTGGGCACCTGCGAGACCGCAATGATCACCGTGTCGCAGGAGACCTTCACCACCTCGTCGGAGACTCCCACCGCCTCGCCGTTCTCGTCCAGTACCGAGCGGTAGAACTCGGGACCATCGTCAGTGATGCGGAACACCGAGAGCCCATACTCGATCTGCGCTCCATCAAGCTCGGCCAGCTCGACCTCGTCCGAGCTTGCAGAGACGCCTCCCCAGTTGGAGTAGAGCGTCACCTCACGAGCCCCGTTGCGCAGAGCCGTGCGCGCCACGTCCATGGCGACGTTCCCCACGCCGATGATGGCCACGCGCTGACCGATCTCGCAGGCGCGCGGGTCGATGAGGTAGTCGATGCCAAAGTACACGTTGCCGCGGGCCTGCCCCTTGATGCCCAGGGTCTTGGCACGCCAGGCGCCCGTCCCCACAAAGACGCAGTCGTAGCCATCATTGAAGAGATCCTCGATGAGCAACGCCCCACCGATGGTGGTGCTCGGCCGCACACGCACTCCCAGCTGCGTGAGCACGCCACGAAGCTGCTGGACCACGCTCTTGGGCAAACGAAAGTCGGGGATGCCAAACTCCAGCACGCCGCCTATCTCATGCTTCTGCTCGAAGATCGTGACATCGCAGCCCGCCTGCGCCATCTGTATGGCCACAGTGAGCCCCGCCGGTCCCGACCTGATCACCGCCACGCTGCGGCCTACGCGCTCCGGCCGCTCGAAGCGCGTGCGGTCGAGGTAGGAGCTGGAGACGTATTGCTCGATCGCCGAGAAGTGGATGGGGTTGCCCCTGCGGGCCAGCACGCAGCTGCCCTCACACTGCTGGGAGTGGTTGCACACATAGGCGCAGACGAGGCTCATGGGGTTGTTGGCGAACAGCAGCGAGCCCGCCTGCTCGGTGTCACGCTCCTTGAAGTGGGCAATGACCTTGGGGATGGGCGTGTGGACGGGGCAGCCCTGCTGGCAGAGGGGCCGCTTGCAGTTGAGACAGCGGTTCGCTTCCTCGATGATGTGGATGGCCATGTGCCATGCCTCCTGGCTGGGGTGATGCGCCCGTAAGCGGCGCCCAGTCCTGACGGGTGGACGCCTCGCAAGGGATCACCACCTCATGGTAGCAGCCTGGCAGCGGCCCGCTTCATGACCTTCGTCCGTATGTCACCGGGAATCTACAGGAGGTGGGGGCAGGACGTGACGCCCCCGGTGCACCACTGACTCCCCAGCACCCTACCTCGCCACGATGCCGCCACCCATGCACTCGAGCCCGTCGTAGACCACCGCGCTCTGCCCCGGCGCCACCGTGCGCACCGGCTCCGGGAACGTCACGCGCACCAGGGCGCCCTCGTCCGGTCGCACGCTCGCCTCGCGCAGCGGGCCCGTGTGCCGGGTCCGCACCAGATAGCGCCCCGCCGCAGGCGCCTCTCCCGCGACCCATCGCGCGTCCTCCAACAGCAGCTCGCGCGTCCAGAGGCCGGGACAGTCCCTATCGGCGCTCACGTACACGACGTTTGTCTCGGTGTCCGTCGAGACCACGTAGCGCGCGGGACCCCCACCCAGATCGAGCCCCCGCCGCTGACCCACCGTGAAGAGGAAGGCCCCCTCGTGACGTCCCAGCACCGTTCCCGTCTCCCATTCCACGATGTCGCCCGGACGGCGCTCCAGCGTGTCAAGCAGAAAGCTGCGCAGGCCCACCGGACCGATGAAGCAGATGCCGTCCGAGTCAGGCTTGTCCTCTATGCCCAGGCCCCGCTCCGCACAGGCCGCCCGCACCGCGGACTTGTTCGCATAGCCGCCAATGGGAAAGACCGCACGGTTGTACATCTCGCCAGAAACGCGCCACATGAAATAGGTCTGGTCCTTGTGCTCGTCCACCGCACGCAGAAGCCGCGCGGGCACGCCGGATCTGCCATGCTCCACGCGCGCGTAGTGCCCGGTCGCCACGAGGTCCGCCCCCTCGGCAAAGGCCCGCTGCGCGAAGGTGCCGAACTTGATCGTCTGGTTGCACATCACGTCGGGATTGGGCGTCCGACCGTGGGCATAGGCATCCACCAGGTAGTCCGCCACCGTGGCGCGATACTCCTGCTCGCAGTCCCACACGTCCAGGTCGATGCCCAGCGTCACGGCCACCCGCTCCGCATCGGCCAAGTCGTCAGCCCATGGGCAGCGAAACCCCGGCAGGTCCTGCGTCCAGTTGCGCATGTAGATGCCCCGCACGTCGTGACCCTGCTCGACGAGCAGCGCCGCCGCCAAGGCCGAATCCACGCCCCCGCTCATGCCCACATACACCGTGCTCACAGGCTCACCCCCACGCGCGCCGCCTCCTCGCGCACCACCTGCGTGATGGCGTCCGCGGCATAGTCAAGCTCCTGCTCGGTCGTCGGGCGACCGAGCGTGATACGCAGGCTCCCCCGCGCCACCTCATCGCTCGCGCCCATGGCCAGAAGCACGTGGCTCACCTGCATGTGGCTGGCCGCGCAGGCGCTTCCCGTACCCACCGAGACACCCCGGCGCTCCAGCGCGATCACGAGGCGCTGGGCCGCGAGGCCGGGGAACGAGACGTGGAGCAGTCCCGGCAGGCGCAGCTTGTCGCGCGAGGGGCCCGAGACCACCATCGCAGGGAAGGCCTCCGCGAGCTGCCGTTGCAGCCGGCCCCTGAGCGTCGCCAGCCGAGCGGCCTGCCGCTTGCGCCCGGCATCCGCCAGCTCCAGCGCCCGCGCGAAGCCCACGACGCCGGCTACGTTCTCGGTACCGGAGCGCACGCCGCCCTCCTGCCCACCCCCACGCACGAGCGGGCGGAGACGCACGTCGTCCGAGGACCACAAGAGCCCCACCTGCTTGGGGCCGTACACCTTGGCCGCGGAGAGCGTCATGAGGTCCACCCCCAAAGAGCTCACGTTGACCGTGTGGCTCAGCGCTGCCTGCGAGGCGTCTGTATGCAGGTAGAGAGGGGTGCGCTCCCCTGCCGCCAGCCGCCGCTCCCGCTCGGCGCGCACGATCGCAGCGATCTCGCGCACGGGCTGGATGGCCCCCACCTCGCCGTTGGCGAGCTCGACCGACACCAACGTGACCTCGGGCGAGAGGGCCTCCCGCACGTCCTTCGGCCGCACGCGCCCGTCAGGACCCACCGGCACCAGAACGTGCTCGCGCGCGGTGGCGCAGGCAAGCACGCTCTCGTGCTCGGCCGCGTCGCAGAGCATGGGCCCATCTGTCACCGCACAGGCAAGGTTGTTGGCCTCGGTCGCCCCGGCGGTGAGCGTGACCTGCCCCGGACGGGCGCCGATCAACCGGGCGAGCGTGGTGCGGGCAGTCTCGAGGTCGCGACGGACCTCGCGGGCGAGCGCATAGGGAGCAGACGGGTTGTGGAAGCGCTGCGTGAGGTAGGGCAGCATCGCCTCGAGCACCTCGGGCGCCACCGGCGTCGCCGCTCCATAGTCAAGATACGCCTGCACCGGCAGCCTCCCTCTCCGCTCTCGCCAAGAACCGACCCGACGAACAAGCATCCACATCGAGCGCGTCGTCTTGCCCCACACGTGTCACGACCCTGCTATCTTAGCCGACCAGCCGACGGCCGCGTGCCGCGCCGCTTTGTGCGGGCTGGCGTCAAAGGTCTCGCAGACCCATGTTAGGCGCCCGTCGTTTGGGGAACAAGAAGGCTATGGACCCGCGACCGAACATCGCCCTTGTGCCCGTCGAGCACGACCTTGACGTGACGACCGTCGACTCCCTGCGTGGGGTGGTCGATGGGCTCATCGCTTCGGGATGTCGGCGCATCATCCTCAACATGGCCGGGGCCACCTACGTCGACTCGGCAGGCATGGCCCTCGTGTTGTGCCAGATTCGCCGCATGCGCGAGTTGGGCGGCCTGATTTCGCTCGTCAACGCCTCCGACCAGGTGCTGGCCATCTTCAGACGAGCGCGTGTGGTCGACTTCGTCCCGGTCTCTGGAAAGGACCGCACGACCGGGATCCCCGAGCTCGACCCTGCCACGCAGCCCCTTTGGCGCACAGTCGTCCCCATTGACGCCACCAACCTCGCCCTCACCCGCTCAAGCGTCTCACGACTGCTCGAGCGGGTGCGCTTCTCCCCCGACGAACGCTTTGACGCCAACCTCGCCGTGGGAGAGGCCATGGGCAACGCGGTCGACCATGCCTGCGCAGACGGCGCGTTCGTCACCGTGATCGGGTACCCGGACCGAGCCGTCGTCGAGGTTGCCGACTGCGGATGCGGCTTTGATGCCAGCGTGGTCGAGGCCACAGACATCGATCCCCACTCCGAGCGAGGACGCGGCATCCGACTCATGCGGCTCCTGGCAGATTCCGTGACCATCGCACCGCGCTCGTCGGGCACGGGAATGGTCGTGCGCATCGTCAAGCTTGCGCACGCGTCCCTGTCCTGACCCAGAGGCGTCCCCGTCCAAAACGAAAAAAGGACCGATGCATGCGCACCGGTCCTTGCAGGCATGGAGGCGACGTCCGGATTCGAACCGGAGATAAAGGCTTTGCAGGCCTCTGCCTTACCACTTGGCCACGTCGCCGTATATAGAAAAGGCCGAAACAAGTCCGGCCCGGGAACTCATGGAGCGGGCTACGGGGTTCGAACCCGCGACCTCAACCTTGGCAAGGTTGCGCGCTACCAACTGCGCTAAGCCCGCAAACGCATAGATTATAATGCCCTAACCCATCTCCGAGTGCAAGCCCCATTTTGAGTTTTTTGAACGGAGCGTTGTGCGTCCTGTCGTCGCTACGGCAGAGCACCAGCTTGAGGCCGGAGAGACAGGTAAGACGGGTCCACCGGTCGAGAAGGCGTCCCTGTTGAGGGCGACCCCATGGTGGAGCGCACCTTGTGCCTCGCGCTCCCTACCCGTGGGCGAGCGAGCCCGCCGCCACCTCGTCAAAGCGGACGGCCACCATCGCCACGTCGTCATCCAAGCTGTTGTTGGTGAAGTCGTCGACCGTTGCCAGAAGCCGGTCCAGGAGGCCCTCGAAGCCCGCCTCCCGCTCGCGCATCACGGCGTCGCGCAAGCCATCCTCGCCAAAGAAGGCGCCGTCCGCCGCACGGGCCTCGGTGGTGCCGTCGGTGTAGAGCAGAAGCAGGTCCCCTTCGGCGCAAGAGACGCTGCCGTCGCGATAGGTCATGTCGTGGAAGGCGCCGACCACACCCGACTGAACGCCCAGCCACAGCAGCTCGTCCGATTGGGCACGCACGAGCAGGGCGGGCGGATGCCCTGCCGAACAGTAGGTCAGCGTGCCCTTGGCAAGGTCGATGATGCCCACGAACAGCGTGGCGAAGGTTTCCAGCCGCGAGAAGCCCAGCAGGAACTCGTTCAGCAGCCGAACCATGCGGGCCGGCGAGAGTCCCTCCCACGAGTAGGCGCCCAACGCCGTGCGCACCGCCGCCGAGACGGAGGCGGCCTCGACCCCCTTGCCCGACACGTCGCCCATGATCACGCAGGCCTTGCGCTCGGGCAGCCCGATGAGGTCGTAGAAGTCGCCACCCACAAAGGCCGACTCGGTCGCCGACGAGTAGATGCCCTCCGCGGAAAGGCCCGGCACCTGCTGCAGCTTGCTGCGCATGCCCGACTGCAGGGCCTGCGCGATGCGCCGCTCGCGACGATAGCCCTGCTCGCCGGGCGAGAGGGCCCGCACCGTCTCGCCGACCTGCCGGAGATAGACCAGCTCCGGCTCGTCGAAGGGCTCGGCGTCGGGCGGGCGCAGCACGAGCAGGCGCAGGCGCTCCCCATCGACCGTTCCCCCATCGACCAGAACGCCCAGGCAGGGCTCTCCCTGGTCGCACAGCCATTCTCCCAGGGGGTCATCGGGCCCAAAGGTGACCACCGGCTCCGCTCCCTCGGGCAGCATGTCCGCCGGAAGGACCGCCTCGCGCCCCACAGTGGGCAGTGTGACACTGGCGCGAAGCTCGCCATCGCCCTGCGCCGACTCGATCAGTGGGACACAGGCGCACGACAGGTCGGCGGCGATCGAGGCGGGCAGCGTCTGGCGGGGATCCGTCGTGTCGGGTTCGAACCTCTGGGCGACCAGCGTGTCGCGCAGCGCGCTCGCACGGGCCGTCAGCTGCTCCCTGCGCTGGGAGCGCAGTGCGGAGAGGGCGCCCACGAGCTGCACGGCCAGGTAGCTCGTCACGGCGTCGAGCAGGTCGACGTCCTCGCGTGCGATGGCGCGGACGTTCTTCCACCCCACCTCGATGAGTGCGATGACCTGCCCGCCGAAGCGCACGGGTATCGCCAAGAAGCTGGTGAAGGGCGGCAGCTGGGAGGAACGGACCTCGTAGATCCTGCGGGTCTGCTCGTCCATCACCTTGCGGTAGACGAGGTGCCCCTTGCGCAGGCTCTCGCCCTCGGGGGGCAGCACCCGCAGGCACAGGGGCCGCTCGGTGCGCGTGACCAACTCCACGAGAGAGCGCCCCGAGGGCAGGTAGCGCGGCACCTGCAGCCCCACAAGGGAGGCGCTCGTGCCACGCAGGTGAAAGCCATTGTGCTCGGCAAGGTAGACCGTCGTGCCGCGGGCGTCCATGGTCTCGCGAAGCCGTTCGAGCACGCGCTCGAAGAGCGTGCCCACGCTGGGCGAGTCAAGGGTTCCGAGCACGATGTCGAGCGTCCCCGCCAGGCGACGGTTCGCACGAGAAAGCTCCTCGACCAGGCGCTCGCGCTCGCGGTCGGCCGAGCCCTCCTCCGTATCGGGGTGCGCCACCAGCAGGAATACCTCCCCCGGAGCGCTCACGCGCTCGCAGCGGACCGCGAGCGAGACGGTCTCGCCAGTGGGGCCGCTGCGCATGAGACGCACCGTCGGGCCGCCTACGGAGAAGGGCAGCGCGTCATGGGTAAACGGCGCGTCTGGGACGACGCCGATCGCCGGGGGAAAGAGGATCCGCACGTCCGCGCCGACCAGGCCCGCAGGAGGCACCACCCACCCTGGAGAGGGCTTGAGCAGGCGCAGGGCCTCGTCGTTGGCCAAAAGGATCGTCCCCGAGCCGTCGAAGGCGATCACGGCGTCGCTCGTGATGGCCAGAAGCGCCGAGAGCGTGCCTCCCAGGCTGGGCTCGCCGATGCCGCCCGTCCGCATGATGTCGTGGTGCTCCTGAGCCATGCGAGTCCTCCCGCCGATCGTCCGGCTGACGTCGATCGCTGTACCGGCGCCGATCCTCATGCCGGTGCCGACCTATATATAGCAAAAGACGGACCCCCGAAGGAGTCCGCCTGGTCGCTCGTGGTGTCGGAGGCGGGACTTGAACCCGCACGCCCTTTTAATTAGGCACTAGCACCTCAAGCTAGCGCGTCTGCCAATTCCGCCACTCCGACGTGCGTCTTAGCGCATGAGATACCATAGCACGCCTCACCCCATGGCGCAATGACTTTTTTACCCGTGCGAAAACGACGCGAACGGGCCGTCCAAGGGCTGCGCCTTGGGGCTGCCGAGGCCGGGGACACCTCGACAGCGGTGCCTCGCCGGTGCCGTACGGGCCTTTCCCTACTCCGCTTCCACCATCTCCATGCCCAGCTCGATGGAGCTCTCCTTGATGGGGTTGGGCTCGGCGAAGTGGCAGGCGCAGAAGTGCCCGGCGGTCAGCTCGCGCAGCTGCGGGACCTCCTCTGCACAACGCGCCTGGGCGATGGGGCACCTCGTGTGGAACAAGCATCCGCTCGGCGGATCGATCGGCGAGGGCGGGTCGCCCTTCAGGATGATGCGCCGGCGCGCGTGCTGGACGTCGGGGTCGGGAACGGGCACGGCCGAGAGCAGCGACTGCGTGTAGGGGTGGCAGGGCTCGTTGTAGAGCGACTTCCAGTCCGAGTACTCCATCATCGAGCCGAGGTACATGACCGCCACGCGGTCGGAGATGTGCTGGACCACCGACAGGTCGTGCGCGATGAACAGGTAGGCCGTCCCGAACTCCTTCTGCAGGTCGACGAGCAAGTTCAACACCTGCGCCTGGATGGAGACGTCGAGCGCCGAGACCGGCTCGTCGCAGATGATGAGCTTGGGACGCAGGGCGAACGCGCGAGCGATGCCCACGCGCTGCCGCTGGCCGCCGCTGAACTCGTGCGGGTAGCGGTTGATGTGCTCGGGATTCAGCCCCACCAGATCGAGCAGCTCGCGCACGAAGGCAAGTCGCTCGTTCAGGTTGGGCATCACGTTGTGGATGATCAGCGGCTCCGAGATGATCTCACCGATGGTCATGCGGGGGTTCAGCGAGGCGTAGGGGTCCTGGAAGATGAACTGCATCTCGCGACGGAGCGCCTTCAGCTCCCGCTTGCTCATCTTGCTGACGTCCTTGCCCTCGAACTCCACCAGACCGCTCGTGGGCTCGGTCAGGCGCATGATGCAGCGGCCGGTGGTTGACTTTCCGCAACCACTCTCGCCCACCAGGCCGAAGGTCTCACCGGCCATGATGTCGAACGAGACGTCGTTCACGGCATGGACCTTCTTGGCGCCCTTCATCCTGCTGAGGATCAGCCCATCCTCGACGGGAAACTCCTTGCAGAGGTGCTCGACATGGAGCAGAGGCGTGGAGGCGTCCGTCATGAGCGCTCCCCTCCTTCCTGCGCCGGCGCTGCGGTCGTGGACGGGCGATCGTCATCCTTGCCAGTCCTCGAGGTGGCCGGGGCGTTCGTGGCGACGAAGGAGGCGTCGTGGGCGAAGTGGCACTGGGCGTAGTGGCCGCTCTCCGTCATGTGCGTGGGCGGCTCCTGCTGGCGGCAGAGGTCGGTCGCATAGGGGCACCTCGGCGAGAAGGCGCAGCCCGCGGGCGCGTTCACCAACGAGGGTGGATTGCCCTTGATGGGCGTGAGCGGGCGTTTCTCGTCGACGATCGGGTCGGGGATGGAACGGTTGAGGCCCCAGGTGTAGGGATGCAGGGGCTCGTAGAAGATCTCGTCGGCCGTTCCGAACTCGACCGGCCGACCCGCGTACATCACCATGATCTTGTCGGCGATGTCGGCCACGACGCCCAGGTCATGGGTGATCATGATGATGGCGTTGCCGTTCTCCTTCTGCATCTGCTGCATCAGCTCGATGATCTGCGCCTGGATGGTCACGTCGAGGGCTGTGGTGGGCTCGTCGGCGATGAGGATGTCGGGGTCGCAGGCGAGCGCCATGGCGATCATCACGCGCTGGCGCATGCCCCCCGAGAACTCGTGCGGGTAGTCCTTCACGCGCTGCTCGGCGTTGGGGATGCCCACCAGCCGAAGCAGCTCGATGGAGCGCTCGAGCGCCTGCTTCTTGGAGTAGCCCCGATGCAGGATGAGCCCTTCGGACAGCTGGCGACCGATGGTGTAGACCGGGTTCAGCGAGGTCATGGGATCCTGGAAGATCATCGCGATGTCGTTGCCGCGAACGTGCCCCATCTCCTCCTCGCTCATCGTGATGAGCGAGCGGCCGCGGTAGAGCACGTCTCCCCCCTCGACCTTGCCGGGCGGCATGTCGATGAGCCCCATGATGGTGAGCGAAGTCACGCTCTTGCCCGATCCCGACTCTCCCACCACGCCCAGCGTCTCGCCGCGATCGAGCGTGTAGGAGACGCCGTTGACGGCCTTGACCACGCCATCCTGCGTGTGGAAGTACATCTTGAGGTCGTTGACCTCGAGGAGGTGGTGCCCCTCGGGCACCGGCTGGGTCTTGAGGTCGACCCAGTCGTTCGCTTTCTTCTTGCGTCCGAATCCAAACATCAGGCATCCTTCATCTTGACATCAAGGGCGTCACGCAGGCCGTCACCGAGCAGCGTGAACGACAGCACGGTGGTGAGGATGGCGATGCCCGGCATGATCATGAGCCACGGTTGCGTGGCGAGGTAGGTCTGGCCGTCCTGGATCATGATGCCCCAAGAGGGGTCGGGCGGAACCACGCCCATGCCCAAGAAGGACAGGGCGCTCTCGGTGAGGATGGCACCGCCGATGTTCATCGTGGCATACACGACGATGGAGGCGACCGAGTTGGGGAAGATGTGGCGCGTGATGATGCGCGCGTCGCTGGCGCCCATGGCGCGAGCGGCGTCGACGTAGTCGTTCTCCTTGACCGACAGGATCGCCGAGCGGAACACACGGGCGATGGATGGCCAGCCCAGCACGCCGATGGCAATGAAGACGTTCTGGATGCCAGGGCCGATGACCGCCAGCATCGCGATGACGAACAGCGTGTAGGGGAAGGCCAGGAAGATGTCGGCGGAGCGCATGATGATGGTGTCCCACCAGCCGCCGTTGTAGGCGGCGAGCGCCCCCATCACCAGCCCGATGACGGTGGAGATGGCCGTGGCCAGCACGCCGACCGACAGCGAGATGCGCGCGCCGTAGATGACGCGAGAGAGCACGTCGCGACCGAGCGTGTCGGTGCCAAAGGGATGCTCCAGGGACGGTGACAGACGCGACAGGCTGGTCATGTTGGTGGAGTCGATCGCGGTCGGGCTGCCCAGGGTCTGGGGCACCCACAGATCCGCCGTGACGGCGAGAATGACCATGACAAGGATCCAGATGGCCCCGGCGATGGCGAGTCGGTTGCGCCTGAGACGGGCCCAGGCGTCCCCCCACAGCGTGCGTGACGGAGCCGCGGCAAAGGCCTTCTGTTGCGCGTCCTCGACCGCGGTGGTTGCCGCATCGGCGGCATTGCTCTTGGACATGGCTCCCCCTTCCCTACTCGCCTTGAGGCTTGTCGAAGCGGATGCGCGGGTCAAGGAACGCGTAGCTGATGTCGACGACCAGATTGATGACCATGACCACCAGCACGATGACGGTCACGCTGCCCATGACGATGGGCCAGTCGCGCTGGGTGATGGCCCGGTAGGTCTCGAACCCGATGCCCGGCCAGTTGAACACCGTCTCGGTGAGGATGGCGCCGGCCAGCATGCCGCCGAAGTCCATGCCGATGTAGGTGACGACGGGGATGAGCGCGTTCTTGAGGGCGTGACGCCAGATGACCGCCCGGCGCGAGAGCCCCTTGGCGCGCGCGGTGCGGATGTAGTCCTGGTTCAGGACCTCAAGCAGCTGCGAGCGCATGATGCGCGCAGTGTAGGCCGTGGAGACGGCGGCGAGCGTGAGGGCCGGCAGGATGTAGTACACCCAGCTCTCGAACTCCGCATGGGGGCCGCCGACGCCCGAGATCGGCAGGTAGAAGGCGCCGTCTGTCACGTTCTTGAGGAAGATGCCCCAAAAGAGCTGCTGCAGCATGCCGAACCAGAAGGCGGGCATGGCGACCATGCCCGAGGTGACCAGCGTCACGCCGACATCCCAGGCCGAATAGCGTTTGATGGCCGAGATCATGCCGGCGCCGATGCCGATGATGGACTCGACGACGATGGCCACGAGCGCCAGCCGGAAGGTGTAGGGGTACTTCTGCTCCAGGATGGAGGTGACCTCCTTGCCGTTCTGCTGGTAGGAGCGTCCCAGATCCCCCTGCAAGAGGCCACCCACGTAGGCGATGTAGCGCTTCCAGAGCGGCGTCTCGATGGTGTTGCCCTCCTCGTCGTAGAGGGGGTTGCCATCGGCGTCGGTCTCGATCAGGTGGTAGGAGATCCGCAGGTTGATCTCGGTCTGCGGGTCAAGCTTCTTCTCGCCCGCGATGAGCTTGATGGGATCTCCCGGAACGACGTTCTGCATCACGAAGAGGATGAGCGTCACGCCGAGAAACACGGGGATGAACTGCACCACGCGCTTTGCTATGTATTTGATCATCTCTGGGGCTCCCCCCAAAAAACACTGACAGACGTTCGAACATGATAGAGCAATGGTGGGACACCGTGTGCCGGTGCCCCACCATGTTGCCTGTTTGCCCTGCTTACAAGCCGTATACCTGCGACTTACGCAAGCTCTGCGTCCGCGAACTCACCCTTGTTCTGCGGATCGTGATAGTAGCGGGCGATACGCTCGGAGCCAACGTGGTTGAGGGCATAGAACACGATCGGAATGACAGGCATGTCGTTGCCGATCATCTGGTTGATGGCGCGATAGGCTTCCTTGCGCTCGTCCTCGTCGATGATCTTGCGGGCGTCGGAGAGCGCCTGGTCGACCTCGGCGTTCGAGTACTTGGAGTAGTTGTTCTCGGCCGTGGAGAAGAAGTTGGGGTAGAGGAAGTTGTCCATGGTCGGGTAGTCCATGGTCCAACCCAGGCGCGCGAGCTGGAAGGAGCCATCGGAGAGCGTCTGCAGGTAGGCGGCCCACTCCGTGCCCGCCTGCTTGACCTGGATGCCAATCTTCTCGAGGTCGCCCTGGATGATGGACATGATGTCCTCGTGGCCGCCGCCAGTGTTGTAGGAGAGCGTGATCGAGATGTCACGCTTGCCGTCAGCGTCCGCCGGGTAGTTCTCGTCGAGCAGCGCCGCCGCGGCCTCGGGGTCATAGTGGCAGTTCTCCCACACGTTGGCGTCGGTGTCATCGATGATGCGGGGGAACATGCAGTCCGCCGGCAGACGGGTACCCTCGTAGAGCGTGTCGATGATGTTCTGACGGTTGATGGCGAGCGCGATGGCGTTGCGGATGGCCGGGTCCTTCATGACCTCGTCCTCGCAGTTCGCGGCGAGGTAGTAGACCGCGCCCTGGGCACCGGTCAGGGTCTGGGCGCCCGGGGTGACCGTGTAGCCGTCCTCGGAGGTGCCGTAGGTCTGCATGACCTCGCCCATGCGGCCTGCCGGGATGGTGGTGACGTCGATATTGCCGGCCTCGAACTCGCGGAAGGCGGTGTCCGGATCCTTCTGGATGGAGAAGTAGATGCCGTCGATCTTCGCGGGCTCGCCGTAGTAGTTGTCAAACTTGACGACGTTGATGTACTGGTCGGCGACCCACTCGCCATCCATCATGAAGGGGCCGTTGCCGATGGGGGCGACAAGGAAGCTGGCTGGGTCGTCCAGCGCCGCCTGCGGCACAGGAGCCAGAGCCGGATGGGCGCAGATGTAGAGGAAGTCCGCCGTCGGGTCGGTGAGCGTCACCTTGAGGGTGTAGTCGTCCACGGCCTCGACGCCCTCGAGCTCGCTGGCCGAGCCGTCGGCCATCTCGGCGGCACCCTTGACCGGATCGAGGTGATAGCGGATCTCGGAAGGGGTCGTCATGTTGGGGTCGCAGATGCGCTCCCAGCCGCGCTTGAAGGAAGCGGCGTCAACCGGGTCGCCGTTGTGGAACGTGGCGCCCTCAACCAGGTGGAAGGTGAACTCGGTGGCGTCGTCGTTGACCTCCCAGGACTCGGCCGCCTTGGCGACGATCTCGCCCTTCTCCCAGTCGTAGTCGGTCAGGGCGTCGAACAGGATGTGCTCGACCTGCGTGCCCTCGGACTCCTGAGCGTTATATGGGTCGATGGCGACCGGGTTGGTGATGAAGAACTTGAGGATGTTGCCCGAGTCCGACGCGTCAGCGCCTCCGTCGGATCCGGAGTCTGTGCCCCTCCGGCCACAGGCTGCGAGCGCGGCGAGGGCGCTGGCCGCCAGGCTGCCGCCCACGAACGTGCGGCGATTCATAGAGATGTCCGCCATGATGTTCCTTCCTCTTTGGGTGGACGTTCGTCGCGAGACGCACTCGCGACGAAATCGTACGGTTGGTCATGCCGCC
>JAWRIT010000139.1:0-8787 GCA_040268355.1 Atopobiaceae bacterium
GCAGGGCGCCGGGTCGTTTGCCAGCACCGGGCGGCGCCGGAGCCGCAGGTGGCCCCGAGGTTAGGCGAGGTAGCGCAGGTACGCCTCGACCGCGTCCATGCGCGGGCTGTTGGCGATGACGCCCAAATAGACCTCGCCCGAGAGACGTTCGGTGCCAAGGGCGTCGAGCGAAGTGATCCTGAAGGCGTTGTGCTCCTCGTGGGTGGTTGCCTCGTAGGTGTCCGCCTCGCCGAGGTTCACCTCGATCTGGTTGTCGTCGACGATCACGGTGTTGGCCATGAGCAGCGGTTCGAGACGGGAGGCCGTCCGTGCGTCGAGGCCGGAAAGGCACTCCGAGAGGTCCAGCAGGTAGCCGCTGTTGGAGAGGATGTCCCAAGCCTCCTGGTTCATGAGCACCACGTCGAGCTCCTTGGCCTCGATCGCCGCCAGCGTCTTGAGGTTGGAGGCGTAGGCGTACTGGTGGTCGGCCTCGTTCGCATTGGCGCTGAGGTACAGGCCCTCGTAGCGATGCACCGCCGCCCGGTCGCCACCCACGTCCGCGTGCTCGAGGAAGTCGTCCGTGAGCGCACGGGTCGTCTCGTCACTCACACTCACATTCGCAAAGGCGACGTAGAGCACTGGATCGGTGTGGGTGAGCTGCCACCTGAGCGCCGAGCCGAGCACGGTGAGGGCAATGAGGGCGAGCACCAGCGGGAGCTTGTAGTAGCTCAGGATGTAGTCCGCCTTCTCCCGCGCGCCCATGGCCCCAAACGCCTCACGTCTGGCCTGTCGTTCCTGGGGCGAGAGCCTCATGGCTCGAGCGCCGGGTCGTCAGGGTCGGCCGGCTCGGTCGTGCAGAGCTTGAGGACCGGCAGGAAGAGGTAGGAGCTCGCCAGGGCGCAGAGCCCCTCGGCAAAGAGCAGCAGGGGAGAGAAGAGGCGTACGACCACCACCAGCATCGCCGCATGGATGGCGAAGACCAGGATGGTGCAGTTGAGGTAGCGCATGCCGATGAGCAGCGCGTTCCTGAACATGGCGGGCGTCGTGTTCTCCACGCGCGCCACCAGGGGAAAGACGAAGAGCGCGACGATCACATAGACGATGCAGGCGGCGATGACCAGCGCGAGCATCAGCGTCCAGAGGATGGCCGCGGCTCCTGTCGACGAGTTGCGCAGGCCGTTGAGCACGTAGATGTCGGTGCCCAGCACCAGCCCCAACGCCACGAGAATCAGCCAGATGACGGTGGCCTGCCGGAAGTTGTCGCGAAACGAGCGTACGAACTGCATCGTGATGTCCCCCTCGGTGTCGTCCGCGATCTTGAGGGTGACGTAGTAGAGCGCCGTGGTCGCGGCGCCGATGGTCACGATCGGCAGCGAGCAGACGATCCACAGCAGGTTGAGGTAGCAGCCGGAGGCGATCTTGTGGAGGACCTGGCTGAACTTGCTGTCATAGGAGAAGAGGGCCATGGCACCGTCCTTGGTCAGCTGAGCGAGAGGGGTGTGGAGTCCCTGACGATGAGGTTCGTCTCGGTGTGGACGCGCCGGAAGTCGAGCGAGGGCTCCTTGATGCGCGAGATGAGCAGGTGCATGGCGGAGAAGGCCATGATCTGGGTGTGGATGTGGATGGTGGTGAGCGGCGGCATGCAGGCGCGCGATTCCGTGGAGTCGTCGAAGCCACTGATCATGACGTCGCGCGGGACCTCATGACCCAGCTCGCGCAGCGCCTGCAATGCATCGAGGGCCACGAAGTCGTTGGCGCAGACGAAGAGGTCGGGCAGCCGATCGAGCTCTGCCAGGCGCTCTGCGATGTCCTCCTTGTGGTTGCGCTTGATGACGAAGCGCTCGTCGAGGGAGTGTCCGGCCATGTGCAGGGCGAAGCGTGTGGCCGTGTAACGCTCCCAGAACGACTGGCAATGGGAGAAGTCGCCGATGAAACCAACGTTCGTCCTGCCGGAGGCCAGCACCTGTCGCAGGAGGCTGGCGATGGCGTATTCGTTGTCCATGAGCAGCACGTCCGATGGGAGGGGGTCGGTGTCCAGGATGGCCGGACCGTCCACGAAGAGCGTGGGCAGCCCCAGCTCGCAGAGCATCATGTCGTAGGCGTAGTCGAACATCTCGACGCACATGATGGCCGCCGTCCGCTCCCGCCCGAACGTGAGCGGCAGGCTCCGCTGTTCGACGTTCTCCTCGCTCACGCGGTGCGTGTTGAGGGTGTAGCCCATCTGCGCGAGCTCGTACTGCAGGCGGTCGAGCATGAGCGAGGCGAAGTGCGAGCTCGAGAGGAAGGAGGACACGAACAGGGCGATCTCCGTCGGCGTCGAGCCAGACGTCGGGCGCCCCGCGAGGTTCTGGAAGTCGGCGACCGAGGAGGCGTAGGCGAGATGCTTGTATCCCATCTCGATGGCCTTCTCGAGGACGCGCACGCGCGTCGCCTCGGCAAGGCCGTCGGCGTTGTTGAGCGCCTTGGAGACCGTGTTGCGCGAGATGCCGAGCTCGTCCGCTATGTCCTGGATGGTGACCCGCTTTGCCATGGAACCGGCTCCTTCCTCGTTGTGGCAGTCCCAAGTATAGCATCTGCGCAGTCCGGTGAGGTATTTGCTCAGTCGCTACGTGCATTTGCATACAGTAATTTGACAACATGAGCCGAGGCGACCAGCGCTGGCACGCGTCGTTGCAGCTGACATTGGCCGTCGCGCAGCAACCCTTGGCCGCCCCTTCAGAGGGCGGATCTGGTCTGAGGCGGCGCGGCAGGCCGTGCGCAAAAGCTGGGAGAGCAAGGGAGGTGGGGAGATCGCCTGGGTCTTAGGCCTCGTCCTCGTCCGGTTCGCCGACGAGGTCGGCCAGGGTCTTGCCGTCGAGGTAGTCGCTGGTCACCCGTCCCAGGTCGCGCCACATCTCGACCGTGGGGCAGGTGTCCACGATGGGGCAGGCGTCGTCGGCGGAGCGATCGAGGCAGGAGACGGGTGCCAGCGAGCCTTCGGCCGCCCGCAGGATCTGGCCGAGGGTGTACTCCTCGGGCCTGCGCGTGAGCCGGTAGCCGCCGCCCTTTCCCCGCAGGCTCTCCACGAAGCCGGCCTTGTGCATGAGGGAGATGACTTGCTCGAGGTACTTGCGGGAGATGCGCTGCCGACGCGAGACGTCCCCCAGCGACACCCAACCCGGATGCCGGGCAAGGTCGCTCATGGCACGAAGCGCGTAGCGCCCCTTGGTGGAGAACATCCCTCCTGCCATGCTATGCGCCTCCTCCGCCGTGGTTGTGCTCGCCGTCGCCGTGCGCCGCCGCCGTCCTGTCGCCGCTCGCCTCGTTGGCCTCGAGCATCTCCTGCAGCGTGCGCCACGCGAGCTCGGCGCACTTCACGCGGGCCGGCATGTGGGCGATGTCACGCAGCATGGCCGCCTCGTCCAGCTGGTCGAGCACGGCCTCGTCGGACTCCTCGCCACGGATCATGCGCTTGAACAGCTCGCAGAGCTCGATGGCCTCGACAGGGGTCCTGTCGACCATGAGGTCGCTCATCATGTCGGCCGAGGCCTGGCTGATGGCGCAGCCGCTGCCGGTGAAGGCGGCCTCCTCGATGGTGCCGTCCTCGGCCAGGCGCACCGAGAAGGTCAGCTCGTCGCCGCAGGAGGGGTTGATCCCCTCATGGCTCATCGTGGGGTCGTCCATCTGGTACTTGTAGTCGGGATTCTGCGCATGGTCCATGAACTGCGCGTTGTAGAGGTTGTTAGCCACAGAACACCTGCCAGACCTTGTTCAGGCCCTCGATGAGGGCGTCGATGTCATGCTTGTCGTTGTAGAAGGCCACGCTTGCGCGGCAGGTGCTCGACACGTCCAGGTAGGCGAGCAGCGGCTGGGCGCAGTGGTGGCCCGCTCGGATGCAGATGCCGTCCATGTCAAGGATGGAGGCGACGTCGTGGGGGTGCACGCCGCGCACGTTGAAGGCGACGGCGCCCACGTGGCGCGCACCGTCCGCAGGTCCCACGACATCCACGAAGTCAAGGGAGGCCAGTCGCTCGGTGAGATAGCCGACCAACAGGCGCTCGCGCTCCTCGACGACGTCCATGCCCAGGTCGTCCAGATAGGAGAGGGTGGCGTCGAAGGCGTAGCTGCCCGCCGCGTCCTGCGTGCCCGCCTCGAACTTCTGGGGCACGGGCGCCCAGACGGCGGCAGTCTCGGTGACCGAATCGATCATCTCGCCGCCGGTGAGGAAGGGCGGCATGGCGTCAAGCAGCTCGGAGGTGCCCCACAGCACGCCAATGCCCAGAGGGCCGCCCATCTTGTGGGCCGAGAACGCGAACAGGTCGCAGCCGAGCTTTCGGACGTCCACCGCCAGGTGCGGGACCGACTGCGCCCCGTCGACCACCACGGTCGCACCCATCTCATGCGCCCGCGCCGCGATGGCAGCCACATCGTTCTCCACGCCCAAGACGTTGGAGACCTGCGTGATGGCGACGATCTTGGCCGACGGGCCGACCTTCGCCTCGACCTCTGCGGGCGTGATGGCGTAGTGCTCGTCAAGGCGCAGGTAGACGAGGTTGGCTCCAGTGGCGGCACAGACCTGCTGCCAGGGGATGATGTTGGAGTGGTGCTCCATGATGGAGATGACCACGTCGTCTCCGGGGCCAAGCCCCACGACCTCGGGCAGCGAGTGCGCGACGAGGTTCAGCGCCTCGGAGGTGTTGCGCGTGAAGACGACCTGGGAGCCCTGGGGCCTGCCCGCGTCGTCGAGGGCCCCGATGAGCGTGGCGATGTGCGTGCGGGCGCGCTCGATCGCCTCGGTCGCCTCAACGGAGAGCCGATAGAGCCCCCGCAGCGGGTTGGCGTTCATCGTCTCGTAGAAGGTGCGTTCGGCGGCAAGCGTCGCCTCGGGGCGCTGCGAGGTGGCGGCGCTGTCGAGGAAGGTGATCTCTGGATGCTTGGCGAGCAGCGGGAAGTCCGCCTTGTAGGGGTTCTGCGCGATGGCCTCAAGCTGTTCTGCGCTCAGCCTCATGCTGCCTCCTCGTCCTCGTATCCGAGCACCTCGGCGATGTCACGCGCGACCTCTGCGCCCAGGACGGAGGCGGCGCGGGCGAGCACGGCCGCGCGGGCGTCGGCGACGCTGGCGTGAATGGTCGCGTCGTCGAACAGCGCGCGGGAGAAGAGCTGCTCGACCTGGTCCTCCGAGAGCCCGCGGCTCGCCATGAAGTCGAGCTGGTCGGAGCTGATCGAGCCGATGGACGCGCCATGGGCGCCGAGGACGTCCTCCTCGTCGCAGAGAATCACCGGAAGGGTCTTGTTGACCACGTCGTCACCGGTGATCAGCACCGTCTCGATCTCGCTGCCCTCGGCGAACTTGGCCCCATGGACGAGGTCGATGGTCTCGCGCATGGTCTTGCGAGCGGCGTCGGCGAGGATGCCGGTGGTCATGACGTCGGCGCGCGAGTGGCGGCCGCGCTGGCGCACCACGTGGTTGACGTCGAGCACGTCGGTGCCGGAGGCCAGATAGCGGGAGTCGAGGGCGAAGCGCGCCGAGGCGCCCGCGAGGTCGCAGGCGAGCCCCAGCGCCACCTTCGCGCCGCCGAGCGCGTACTGGCGCATCTCGACCTGCGCGCCCTCGGCCGCCCGGATGCCCACGGCGTCAAGATGCTGTTGGGCGCCCTCGCAGGCCACGATCTCCACGATGGTGACCCGCGCGTCGCGCTCGGCCACCACGCGCAGCAGCGATCCCGAGCTGGCGCCCGCGGCGCCGCCATGGGCGCAGGTGACGATCGTCGCCTCGGCCCCCGGGCGCACGATCACGCCGGTGTCGCGCACGTCGCAGGCGGCGGCGTCCACGTCCACGTAGATGAGCTCGCGCCCCTTGCCGGGACGAACGTCCACGAAGCGGGCGTCGCCCGCCGCACGCTCCATCCAGGAGGTCGCCTCCTCGCCGATGCCGCACTCGAGCGTCTCGAACAGGCGCGGCAGGCGGGCGTAGACGTCGCCGATCCAGTGCGGGGTGGGCACCTCGAAGGAGATGTCGTTGATGCGCAGGTAGTTCCAGGTCTGTGCGGGGGGCACGTTGACGTGGGACAGGGTGGTGGTGTCGGCCTGTCCGGCCGTGATGATGCTCGTGGCCATCTATCCGATCGCCCCCTCCATCTCGAGCTTGATCAGGTTGTTCATCTCGATGGCGTACTCCATGGGGAGCTCCTTCGAGACGGGGTCGGCAAAGCCGTTGACGACCATCGTGCGCGCCTCGCCCTCCGAGCAGCCACGGCTCATCAGGTAGAGGATCGTCTCGTCCGAGATGCGGCCGATGGTCGCCTCGTGCCCCACGCTCGCGCTGCCGCAGCGCACGTCCATCGCGGGGATGGTGTCGGAGCGGCTGTAGTCGTCGAGCATGAGCGAGGCGCAGCTCACGGTCGCCCGAGCGCGCTCGCCGCGCCTGCCCACCACGATGGAGCTGCGGAAGGTGTTGATGCCGCCGTCCTTGGAGATGGACTTGGTGTCGATCGAGGCGGTGGTGTCGGCGCCGTTCAGGACAACCTTGCAGCCGGTGTCGAGGTCCTGCGTCGCCCCGGCGAAGGTGATGCCGGTGAACTCGCAGTCCGAGCGGTCGCCCTGCAGGAAGGTGGTGGGGTAGAGGTAGCTCACGTGGCTGCCGAAGGAGCCCGAGACCCACTCCATCTTGGAGTCTGCCCCCACCGTCGCCCGCTTGGTGTTGAGGTTGAACATGTTCTTGGACCAGTTCTCGATGGTCGAGTAGCGCAGGCGCGCGTGGTCCTTCACGAACAGCTCGACGGCACCGGCGTGCAGGTTGGCCTCATAGTACTTGGGCGCTGAGCAGCCCTCGATGAAGTGCAGGTCGGCACCAGGTTCCACGACGATGAGCGTGTGCTCGAACTGGCCGGCGCCAGCGGCGTTCAGG
This sequence comes from Atopobiaceae bacterium, assembly GCA_040268355.1. Taxonomy (GTDB): domain Bacteria; phylum Actinomycetota; class Coriobacteriia; order Coriobacteriales; family Atopobiaceae; genus UBA1367. The sequence goes on from JAWRIT010000139.1 coordinate 6,866, forward strand.
CGGAAGTAGCTCTGCAGCGGATAGGGGAGCGTGACGCCCTCCGGGACGTAGACGAACGAGCCGCCGCTCCAGACCGCGTAGTGCAGCGCCGCGAACTTGTGGTCGCGCATGGGGATGAGCGTGCCGAAGTACTCGTGCACGATGGGTTCGAGCTCGGGGTCGTGCAGGGCGTCCTCGATGGTCGTGTAGATGACACCCTGGCCGGCCACCTCCTCGCGCATGTTGTGGTAGACGATCTCGGAGTCGTACTGGGCTCCCACGCCCGCCAGGCTCTCGCGCTCGGCCTCGGGGATCCCCAGTCGCTCGAAGGTGATCTTGATGTCATCGGGGACGTCGTCCCAGCTGTTCGCCTGCTTGGTGCGCGGCGACACGTAGGCGGAGATGTGGTCGAGGTCGAGCATCTCGATGGAGGGGCCCCAGTTGGCGGGCATCTCCATCTCCTCGTAGGCGGCGAGCGCCTGGAGACGCAGCTCGAGCATCCAGTCGGGCTCGTCCTTCTTCTCAGAGATGGCCCGCACGATGTCGGTCGAGAGGCCGTCCGCGTAGCGCTCGTAGCCCTCCTCGCTCATCTTGAAGTCGTAGAGTGAGCGGTCGACGTCGTCCACCTGGGAGCGCTTGCGCGGGGCTTCGGTTGCGGTGAGGTCTGCCATGGCTACGCCTCTGCCTTCTGCTCGAGGGCGTCCTCGTAGCGGGCGAAGCCGTGGGCGTCGATGTCGTCGATGAGCTCTGCGGGACCATCGTCCACGAGGTGCCCGCGCACCATGATGTGCGTGTGGTCGACGGAGAGGCGCTCGAGGATGCGCGTGTTGTGCGTGATCATGACGAGGGACCCGTCGCACTCCTCGCGATACGCCTCGATGCCGCGGCTCACCACCGAGAGGGCGTCCACGTCAAGACCGGAGTCGGTCTCGTCCAGGATGGCCAGCTTCGGGCGGAGCAGCAGCAGTTGCAGCATCTCGATCTTCTTCTTCTCGCCCCCCGAGAAGCCCACGTTGAGCTCGCGGGTGAGGAAGTCCTGGTCGATGTCGAGCCGATCGGCGATCTGTCCCACGCGCTCGCGGAACTTGCGCGCGGTGGTCTTGAGCTCGGGACGCATCTGACAGATGGTGCGCAGGAAGCTGTACAGCGGTACGCCAGGCACCTCGACCGGCGCCTGGTAGGAGAGGAAGAGTCCCGCGAGCGAGCGCTTGTCGGGACCGAACTCGGTGATGTCCTCGCCGTCGAAGGTGACGGTGCCGTTGGTGACCTCATAGACGGGGTCACCCATGATGACGCGGCCGAGCGTCGACTTGCCGGCCCCGTTGGGGCCCATGAGCACATGGGTCTCTCCCGCGCCGACGACGAGGTCGATGTCGTGAAGAATGGGCTTATCCTCAGTTCCCGCCGAAAGGGCGGAAACGCAAAGTAGCTGGTCTGACACTGTTCCTCTCCTACCTGTGAGCTGGTGCATAAATCCTACCTGACGGACGGTATTTTACCCACAAGCAGGTGTCAATTCAAGGTGTGGAGAGAAGACCACAAGGACGGCGACGGGCGCGCCTGCGCCCCATCGGCCCCCCTCCGCCTGGGATGCGGCGGGGGCCAGGCGCCGTGGCTAGAGATCGGACTTTTGCGGTGTTTTTTCGGACGTCCCGGAGTATCTCCGTCCTCCGTCCTGCTGTTTTCTCGTCCGCTACTCCGCCAGTCGCGGAATTTCACCGCAAAAGTCCGATCTCTAGCCACGGATCACGCGGGGCCAGGGCCACGCGGGGCTAGGCCCTTCGCCCCAGGCTCCGATGCGTGGGGGCCATGGGATGGGCGGGCCGACCCGAGCAGCGCCGCCCCCGGCCTCGCCGGACGGCCTCATCAGGTCCAAGAACATATCTGCACCCCCCTGCCTCATTTCTCCTTGTGACACAAAGAGCGCGCCCACCGGCGCCCGC
>JAWRIT010000140.1:0-10623 GCA_040268355.1 Atopobiaceae bacterium
TGCGCGCAGCTGTGGGCGGCGGCGGCGTCCTCGGGAAGCTCGATGGCCTCCCGAAGCTTAGAGAAGTCACGGATGTCCGGTTTGGGCGAGACGCACACCATGCAACGTCCATCCTGCCGACCCACCGAGAGGCGTCCGGACACCTTTGGCTTGCCCCAGCACTCGGCCACCGCGCAGACGGCGAACTGCAGGCCCTTGGAGCCGTGCACGGTCATGACCTGCACCGCGTCGACCTCGTCCCCCACCAGATTCTTGGGCGTGAGCTTGGCGGCGGCGAGCCATTGGTCAAACTCGTCTGCGGTGCGGGCCACCCCCAGGCCCAGCGCGGTCGACAGCTCGCGAACATAGCGCACCGCAGCCAGCACGTTGGCCGCCGCCGAGAGGCCGTCTCGCCCCTGCGCCTCCAGACGCGCGAGCCAGCCGCTCTCCTCGACGACCGCCTGGCAGACGTCGGCCAGCTCCCAGCGCCCCAGGCGCGAGAAGGCCCGCCGCAGCACCGCATGGGCCGCGACCAGGCGCGAGGAGGGCGTGGCGTCCCCGTAGAGCACCAGCTCCCCGTCCACGAAGCACCGCTCGATCGGGCGCTTGGTCGGCGCGTCGAGCACGTCCTGCGCACGAGTGCCCAGCTGGCAGAAGTCGTCGGCATCGAGCCGGAACAGGTCGCTCACGAGCAGCCGGAAGAGTCCCGTCTCGGTGTCGTGCGGGTTGGCGAGCGTGTGCAGCAGCGCCTGTATGGCGCCGACCTCAGGCATCGTGGAGAACGACGACCCTCCCGTGACCACGGCAGCAAGCCCCCGGGCACGCAGCGCATCAAGGTAGAGGCCCACCTTGCTTGTCGTGCCCAGAAGCAGCGCCATGCTCCCTTGGGGCTGGCCCATCGCGTGGTAGGTCGCCAGGCGGTCAGCGAGCTGCGCCGCGATCATCGCGCTCGTGAGCTCTGCCGGACCGCCCTCGGCCACCTCCAGGTGGATGCGCGGAGGTCGCTCCCCCGCCGTCGTGCGAGCCTCGTAGGCGCTGGTGCGCTCGGCGTCGCCCGCCAGACGCAGGAAGTCGCCGAGCAGCCCGGCATCGCCGAACACACGCTCCACCAGGGCCAACACGTGAGGATCGCTGCGATAGTTGACGTCCATCTCCACGTGGGAGGCGGCTGGCAGCGCTCGCCCGCGCGCGCGGAACACCTCGACGTCGCCGCCCCGGAAGCGATAGATGGACTGCTGGGCGTCTCCCACCGTGGTGAGATGGCAGGCGTCGGGCCCCGAGAGCAGCGAGATGAGCCGCAGCTGCTTCTCGTCGGTGTCCTGGAACTCGTCGATCATCACCAGGCGGAAGCGGCCTGCGTAGTCGCGCGCGACCTCCTGGTGCCTCTCCACCGCCGCGAGCGCGCTGGCGATGAGGTCGTCGTTGTCCAGGTACGACCGCGCGCGCTTGAGCTGTCCGTAACGCTCGTCGACCGCACGGGCCAGTCCCACGAGCTGCGGGGCCAGATGCTGGACGCGCTCGTAGTGCGCGCAGACGGTGGCCTCGGCGAGCGCCTGGCGCGCGTCGTCGCGCAGCGGCACCTGCTCGGCCTTGCGCAGCGGTGGGACCTTGCACTGGGCGAGGGCCGCGCAGGCCCGCTCGGGCGTGCGCTCGCCCGGTGGCAGCGCCAGGAAGGCCGCGAGGGCCTCCTGCGAGGCCGCAACCGTCTCGCGCTGCTTCTGCGTAAGGGACAGGGCCGCGAGCGCCTCGAAGCAACGGGAGAGCGAGGCCAGCTCGCCGGCCGTCTCGTGCGACTCGGGCCAGCGCAGGTCGTCGAAGCCGCCCACACACTTGGCGGCCTCGCCGCGCAGCTGCGCGATCATGCCCGCCACCGTGGCGCTCCCGCCGCCGGCGGCGCTCGCGCCCCACAGCGCGAACTCCTCGCGCAGCGCCGCGTAGCGCTCGTCATGGCGCACCGCGCCCAGCGCCTCGTCGGTCGCCCGCGCGAGCAGGGCCTCCGCCACGCTGCCCTCGCACACCGAGAAGGCGGGGTCGATGCCCAGCTCGATGGCATGACGGCGCAGGATGCGTGCGCACATGCCGTGGATCGTGCCGATCCACGCGTCGTCCACCTTGAGCGACTCCTCCTTGAGGTGCGGGTCCTGCTCGCCGGCCTCGCGCAACGACCCGCGCACGCGCTCGGCGATCTCCAGCGCGGCCGCCTTGGTGAAGGTGATGACCAGCGCCTCGTCGATGGAGTCGAGGAAGCGCCCGCCGTCTGCCGCCGAGCCTGGCGAGAGCGCGTGCACGAGTCGGGCCGTGAGCGTGAAGGTCTTGCCCGACCCAGCCCCCGCCGCCACGAACAGTGGCTCGTCCAGACGGGTGACCACCGCGCGCTGCGCCCCATTGAGGCGAGAGAGGTCAAGTCCGGCCATCTACCTCGCCACCCTTCGCTCGCACTGCACCACCGGACAGAAGTCGCAGGAGTGCCTCCCGCGCGGACGCGCCTCCACGTTGCCCGCGAGCATCTGCTCCACTTGCTCGGCCACCAGCTCCTCGGTGCGGTCGAGCAGCTCGTTCATACCAGGCTCGCCCTCCTCTGTGCGGGGCACGCACACCCGGTCGTGCCGCTTGGCGCTCACGGTGCCAAAGACGAGGTCGGCCACGTTCTCGTCCGCGGCGCCGGCCAAGGCGTGTGGGCTCCTGGTGGCGAGGTAGGTGGTCCCCACCAGGCGCAGGCGACCGGCGAAGGCGCGGCGCACCACCTGCGCGTAGATGAGCGACTGCACGCGCGGGGGCACCGCCGCGCCCTCCAGCACCCCCTCCTGCAGAGCGTCGTACTCCGCCGCGAAGCCGTTCGGGCTCTTGTGCTTGTAGTCGATGATGACCGCCGTGCCGTGCGGGCTCACGTCGATGCGGTCGACCGTCCCGGTGAAGAAGGCCCCGGCGTACTCCACCAGATCGTCGCCCCGCCCGAAGCTCCACTCGAACAGGCGCGGCTCGAAGCCTTGCAGGATGCGCGTCTGGTAGTCGAGCGACGAGAGCAGGTCCTCGCGGAGCCGGTCCTCCTGCGCCCGCTCGAAGGAGTCGTGCGCGACGAGCAGCTGCTGGATCGGGGTCGGGCGGCGCACCTGGTACATGTGCCGCTGGTGCCGGTCGAACTCCTGCTCGAGCAGGGTACGCACCGTATCGAGGGTGCCTTCGTCCACGCGCGAGCCCGCGACCGGGCGCGTGGGGTCGGCCGCGAGGGCCGCGAGCAGCTCCTCGGGCGGCGCGCCGGGCGCCTGCGCCACGAGCGCACGTTCCAGCAGTTCGCGATGAGTGACCTCCAGCACACGGTGCGCGAAGGTCCCCATCTCCATGCCCGTGTGCCCCGCGTCCACCTGACCCAGCCGCAGCCGTCGCAGGCTGAACCACTTGTAGGGGCAGTCGAGGTAGGTCTCGATCTGCGACGCGGAGAGCACCGGCTTGCCGCCCGGCAGGACCTCCCTGCCGGCCTGGGGAACGAAGACGAGCTCGCGGGCCTGTTCGGTGAGCCTGCCGGCAGGCGCCAGGATGGTGGACGCCAGGTGGCGGGGTCGCTCGCCCCGCGCGTCCAGGTTGCGCCCGAGGTCGGTCTCGGCGCGCCGCGTCTGCGGCAGGGAGCCCAAGCTGGGACCGGCGGCGGTCTCGTAGCACGCAAGCAGCTCGGAGAGCATGACCGAGGGATAGCTGTCCTGCCCTTCGGCATCGTGCAGCGTGCGCTCAAGCACCAGGTGGCCGCGCGGGGCGGCCACGAGCGCACGAAAGGCGGTGCGGGCCTCGGCCATCGGGTTGGCCTCAGGCTCCACGCCGAGCTGCTCGAGCAGGGCGCCGAGCGCATCGTCGCCCGAGGAGATAGGCTGCTCGGCGGTGGTGAGCCCGCACAGGACGAGCGTGTCGAGAGATCCAGGAGGAAGGCTCGCGGCCTCGGAGAGCCCCATGAGCCGCACGAGCGGCGCACCGGGCCTGCCGGCGACATCGTGGCGCGTCACCACCTGACGCCCTGCGGACGCCCACTCGAACAGCTCGACCAGCGCGGGCAGACCAAGGTGGCCCGCTGCCTTTGGATCTGCCGAGATGCCCAGCTCATGGAGGGTGCCTGCGAGACGGATGATGGCCTGGAGCACCGCGGGCGCCGCTCCGGGCACAGCCATCGTCTGCCCGTCCGCCAGATAGGGCGCGAGCAGCTTGGACGCCGCCGCGCCGATCCGCCCCCGGAGCAGCTCCGTCGTCGCACGGGCCACCGGAGCGGAGGTCTCGCGCTCCGCCTGCAGCATCTCCAGCACACGCACCGGCGAGAGCAGGCGGTTGCCCCGCCAGGAGGCGTCGATGCGCCAGGCGCGCTCGACCGGGACGTGCGCCACGTCCGAGAGCAAAAAGTCAATGAGCTCGCGCGGGGGCCACCAGCCCATGTCGCCCAGCTGCTGCACCGGACCCTCTGGCCCCTCGATCGCCGCAGGCCAATCGCGCGAGCGCTCCGCAAGGTCGGCCACCACACGCGCGAAGGAGAGGAACGCGCGCGCGAACGGATGCTGGGACAGCGGCTCCGACCAGCTCGCCCGCACGGCAAGACCCTGGCCCGCGAGCTTGGGGGCCAACTCGCGCCAGGCGCGTGGCACGTCCGGCACGGCGACCACCACCTGCGGCGGCACCTGTGCGGGGGCCTCCGGCGCGTCGGCGACCAGGCGGGCGATGCGGCGGGCGACCAGCTCGGCCTCCGCGACCGGACCTGCCGCCAGCAGCAGCTCGACCGGACCGTTCGGATCTGCCGTCAGACGCTCCCCAGTGAAGAGCGTCTCGAGCAGCCGAGCGATTCCCGGCGCGCGATCCGTCACGGCGCCGACGCGGGGGTCCTGGTGCGTCGGAAGCCCCAGCAGCGATGCCAGACGCCGTGGCTCCTGCGCGGCCGCCCCCTCGCACGCCGGAAGGACGACCGTCACGTCGGTGAGCTCGCCCAAGGCCCGCACGAGTTCGCGGTCACGCCGACCCATGCGCGTGAAGCCCGCATACGTCACCTGTGGCAGATGCGCGCCGGCCTCGCGCAGGGCGACGGGCAGCCGTGAGGACGCCTCCGCCTCCGTCACGAGCCCACGCTCGGCGAGTCGGGAGCCAAGGGCGCCCACCAGGGCGAGCAGGCGCGTCTCGGCCTGGGTGAGCCCTGCCTGCGCGCAAGCCTCCTGCTGCGGGTCTCCGTGCTCGTCAAGGGGAAGCCAGGGAAGCGCCTGGGCGGCGAGGCGTGCCACCAGCCGCACCACCCCGGCGGAGAGCTCGATGGGGCCGCGCTCGTCCGCCGTCGCCGACGCGAGGGTCTGGTAGGCGAGCACCGCAAGGGCCGAGGCGTCGGCGATGGAGCGTCCGTCACCCCAGACCTCCCATCGCTCCTTGACCCAGGCCGAAGGGGTGGTCGTCGTCACGGCAAGCGACAGGCCCTGAAGCTCCGCCAGCGTACGCTGTGCGGAAAGGGCCTGGTCAAAGTCTGGAACCAACAGCACGGCGGATCCGCGCCGCTCGACGCCCGCGCGCAGAGCCTCGACGACGCAGGCGCCCACCAGCTGCTCTTCCCGCGTCTCTACGATTGATGCGGACATCGTCCTCCCCGCGCTGCGCTGACATCCAACCGCTCCGACTGTCCATGGTAGCAAGTGGCGTGGACACAAAGGCTGCGAAAGCGCGCCGCAGGCCCACTCAGCGCGCGTCGTCTTCCGCACCTCGCTCGTCGCCCAGCCGGTCGAGCACCAAGCGATAGCCACCCCGCCCTCCGTTCAGGCACTTGGAGACGCGGCTCACCGTGGTCGACGAGGCGCCGGTCGCACGAGAGACCTCGAGATAGGAGCTTCCCTCGCGCAGCAGGATCGCCACCTGCAGGCGGCGAGCGAGCTCGGCGATCTCACGCGGCGTGCACAGGTCGTCGAGCAGCGCACGCGCCTCATTCGGCCCCTCGAGCGCACAGAGCGCGGAGCAGAGCAGGTCAGTGGCCTCGTCCGATGTCATAGCGTCCCCCCGTTTCTCGCCCGTGGCGCAGCCGTCGGACACCGCCTCACTTTAGCGCATGAAAGCGCGCGGCGCACGAGGATGCCGGCATCGGTCGCCCCTCTTGCCCGCAGGCTACCGGTCAGGTCGCTCGGGCGTCACCTTGGCCTGCAGCCGACGAGCCGTGTCTCCCGCCAGGCCCCGCACGCTTCGCTTCCATTGGTCCAAGGCGTCGCGCGCCGATGTGCGCACGGCATCCACCGACCCGCCCACGAGGTACTCCACCAAAAGCGCCGCGATCTCGCGCGTGCGCTCGTCGGTCTTGCCGAGGGCGCGCAGCACCTGCTGGAGGCCCTCGGCCGTCTGCACGATCTCTGAGAAGGTGGTCGCCCCGCCCGCCTCGAGGGCGTCGAACACCGTTCCCACCACGTGCGCCCGTTCGTTAAGGGGCAGATCCTTCGCCCAGGCGGCGATGGCCTCGTTGAGCACCACACAGTCCGCCTGCAGCTCCTGGGCCTCCTCGACGCCGCTGCGCCTCACCTGCCAGGTGATCAAGTCGTGCTGGCCGATGCCCAAGGCATCGCTCGCCACGATGGTGCGCGGGTCATCGGAGCGGGCGAACAGCATGCCGACCACGCTGTAGCCAGGCACGATGCGCACCAGACGCCCTCCCAGCACCGTCCGGCTGTCGACGTTCGTGACGTCGGGGGCCATGCCGGGCCCGTCGTTGGTGTAGACGCGCACGATGCGTTCGCGCAGGGCGTCCGGGCAGACGACCGCCGCGTACTCGGCGAGGTTGCCGCCCTTGGAGTGGCCGCCCACGCGCACGGGAACGTCCCGCTCCCCCAGCTGTGTGAGGACTCGCTCGAGGTAGCGGGCCGCCTCGCGCTGGGCCTCGGTCACCTGGAACGACAGCATGAAGTCCTCGCGCCAGCCGACCAGCGTGCTGTCGGTACCCCGAAACGCCACGTAGGAACCCGCATCTGGCAGGTCGATCCGCAGGGCCGAGAACTGCAGCGCCCGGCTGTCGTCCATGATGTCGACGTAGGCGCCGAGCGTGGCCGACCCAAAGCGGCGAGACTCGGCGAGCAGCTCCACCAGGTGCGTGTCCACCTTGGCGAGCGAGCACACGTGGGGCGTCACGTCCCCACCCGATCGGCCCAGCAGCTCCCGGCACGCCTGCGCGAGGCCGACGGAGCCGCCGTGGCGCTCGGAGGGCACGACGCCGGTGAAGTTAAGGTAGGCGAGGGTCGACAGGACGATGTTGTCCACGTCGTTGAAGGGTCGCTCGGCAAAACTGAGGTCGCCGCGCCACTGCAGGTAGTCGTGAATGGTCGCCATAGGTCGTGCCCCTCTCCTCAGTCGTCGCGCGACAGGGGCGGCAGGGCCCCGCCGCCGCGCACCTCACCCGGAAAAACCCTCGTCCTCGCAAAGCGGTCCCGCCAGGCCGTCGGCCGCCTCGGTGGCCAGCTGGTCGCAGCGCTCGTTCAGCTCATGCCCGGCGTGGCCCTTGACCCACACCCAGCTCACCTGATGCGGCTCCATGGCGGCGAGCAGGCGCTTCCACAGGTCCACGTTCTTCACCGGCTGCTTGCCGGCCGTCTTCCAGCCACGCTTGAGCCAGCCCTGCACCCAACGCTTGTTGAAGGCGTTCACCACGTACTGCGAGTCCGAGTGAATCTCGACCTCGCACGGGCGCAGCAGCGCCTCCAGGGCGACGACGACCGCGAGCAGCTCCATGCGGTTGTTGGTGGTCGAGCGATAGCCGCAGCTCAGCTCGCGACGATGCTCCGTGCCCGCCGGATCGGTGTAGAGCAGCACCGCGCCGTAGCCGCCGGGACCGGGGTTGCCCCGCGAGGAGCCGTCGGTGTAGACCGTCACGCGCATCAGGCCACCTGAGGCCTCGCCAGCAGGCACGCTACTTCGCCTCCGCCCAGTTGGCACCGACGCTCACCTCGGCTACCAGCGGGACGCGCAGCGACGCCACGTCCTCCATGGTCTCCCGCACCAGCTCGGAGAGCGCCGCCACCTCCGAGGTCGGTACCTCGAAGTCCAGCTCGTCGTGGATCTGCAGGACCATCTTCGCGGCAAGCCCCTCCTGCCTCAGACGCGCCGCCACGCGTATCATCGCGATCTTGATGATGTCGGCCGCCGTCCCCTGCATAGGGTGGTTCATGGCGGTGCGCTCGGCAAAGGCCCGCAGCTGGAAGTTGCGGTTGTCTATGTCTTTGGTGTGACGCTTGCGTCCGTACAGGGTGCTCACGTACTTGTGGGCCTTGGCGAAGGCGACCTGCGCGTCTAGGAAGGCCCGCACGCCGGGGTACGCCTCGAAGTAGCGGTCGATCATCGACTGCGCCTCGGCGCGACCGATCTTGAGGGAGCTGGCCAGGCCAAAGGCCTGCTGACCATAGACGATGCCAAAGTTGACCGCCTTCGCACGGCTGCGCAGCTCCGGCGTGACCTCGTCTGTGGGCACGCCAAAGACGCGGGCGGCCGTGGCCGCATGGAAGTCCTCGCCCTCGTTGAAGGCCGCGACCAGATGCTCGTCGGCCGAGAGGTGCGCCAGCAGGCGCAGCTCGATCTGCGAGTAGTCGCAGGCCAGAAAGACGTTGTCAGTGGGCACGGTGAAGGCCGTGCGGACGCGGTGGCCCAACGGCGAGCGCGTGGGGATGTTCTGCAGGTTGGGCTCGGAGCTCGAGAGTCGGCCCGTGGCCGCCACCGTCTGGTTGAGCGAGGTGTGGATGCGCCCGTCGCCCCTGATCAGCTCCGGCAGCGCGTCGAGATAGGTCGACTTGATCTTGGCGCGCTCGCGGTACTCGAGCACGTCGGCCACCAGCGGGTCCGCGCTCAGGTCCTGGAGCACCTTGGCGTTGGTGGAATAATAGCCGCGCCGGGTCCGCTTGAGCCCTGCCGTCGGCAGGCCGCGCACGTCAAAGAGCACGTGGGAGAGCTGCATGGGCGAGTCGACGTTGAACTTCTCCCCCGCCGCCTCATAGATGCGCTCCACCATCTCGTCGATCTCGGAGCCCAGCTCGGCCGACTGCTCGCGCAGGATCTTCGGGTCGGCGTGCAGACCCGTCCGCTCCATTCCTAGCAGCACCGGCAGCAGGGGCATCTCGACCTTCTCCATGAGCTCGAGCGAGTTGTCGGCCGCGAGGGCGTCCGCGAGCACCGGCCGCAGCGCCTGGGCCGCGGCTGCCTCGAGCGCGGCCTGCGGCAGCTCGTCGGTGGGCTCGGGCAGCGCTGTCTGCAGGTAGCGCTCCGTGAGGTCGGCGATGCCGAACGAGGCGAGGTGCACGTGGTCGGAGTCGAGGAGATAGGCCGCCACGCCCAGGTCAAAGATACGAGCGGGATCGACCTCGTGGGCCCCTATCAGCGCATGTTGCGAGGAGTCGGACGGGCACAGCTCGTGGAGCAGCGCCTTGACGTCCCCTGCCACCAGGCGTCCCTCGCGCACGACGCGTTCGAGCAGCTGGAGCGCCTCGTCTCCCTCCAAACGCACCATCGAGCGCTGGTTGGCGAACCAGATGGCGACCGGCGCGTCCTGTGCGTCCGCGAGCATGAGGCTCATCTGGCCGCGCCGCTTGGGGGCCGCCTGGGCCTCTGCGGCCGCAGCCACCCACGAGCCGTTGACGATGGCCGCGCGCACCTCCCCCGCGTCGTCGAGCACGGCGGGGATGGGCAGCGTCGGCTCCGCCTCGGCCGCGGCGGCGAGCGCCTCCTGCCCGCCCAGACGCACCAGACGCTTAGTCATGCCGGTGAAGCCCAGCGCCGAGAACGCCTCCACGACCTCCGTGGCGTCGAAGGTGGGGAACTGCGCGTCGGCAAGGTCCAGCTCGATGGGCGCGTCGGTGCGGATGGTCGCGACCTCGCGGCTGAGCAGGGCGTCGTCGATATGGGCGCGCAGGTTCTCGCCCATCTTGCCCTTGACCTCGTCGGCGTGGGCGATGACCTCGTCGAGGTTGCCGTACTGCGCGATGAGCGCCGACGCCTTCTTGGGACCGATGCCCGGCACGCCGGGGATGTTGTCCGAGCTGTCTCCCTTGAGGCCGTAGAAGTCGGGCACGAGCGCCGGCGTGATGCCATGGTAGAGGTCGTCGACGCTCTCCGGGTCCATGATGGCGACGTCCGACATGCCCTTCTTGGTGGAGACGACCTTGACGTGGTCGGTCGCGAGCTGGTAGAGGTCACGGTCGCCGGTGAAGAGGTACATCTCGTACCCGGCCGCCTCGCCCCGCCGCGCCAGGGTGCCCAGGATGTCGTCGCCCTCCCAGCCCTCGAGCTCCGCCACGGGCACGTCGAGAGCCGTGAGCAGCTCCTTGACCATGGGGAACTGCTCGCGCAGCGCAGGGTCCATGGGCGGGCGTTGGGCCTTGTACTGGGGCAGCATCTCGATGCGCACGGCCGGCCTGCCCTTGTCGAAGGCGCAGATGACGCCGTCGGGCGCAAAGGTCTCGACCAGCTTGATGAACATGTTGAAGAAGCCGAAGAGCGCGTTGGTCGCGCGGCCGTCCGGTGCGCTCATGGGCTGGCGAATGGCGTGGAACGCGCGGTGCATGAGCGAGTTGCCATCGATGACGGCGATGGTGCGTCGGGCGGACGTCTCGGGCATGGGGATTCCTCTCGTTCGGGTGCTCCCGATTGTAGCGTTAAACGCGGCGGGGGGGGGGGGGG
>JAWRIT010000141.1:0-7677 GCA_040268355.1 Atopobiaceae bacterium
ACACGCACCAGGGAGAGAACCATGGCCTATCAGGGGAGCGCAGCATATCAGCTTGAGTCCAGCCAGCGCACGTGGGAGGTCCCCGTCTCCAGGCCGCTCACCGTCCACGAGGGCGGGCGCCTCGACGCGCGGGCCCGGCAGGGTGCCTCGGCCTCCCTGGTGTCGCTCGTTCGGATGCTGGTGACCCTCGCGGTGGCCTTCGTCGTCCTTGGCAGCGTCCGCGTGGCCCTCACCGCCGCGACGGTGAACTGCCTGCGCGACATCTCCTCCGCCGAGCTCACCGTCGAGCGTGCGCGTGACACGCGCACCGAGCTGCAGGTCGAGCGCTCCGCCCTCTCCAGCGCGGAGCGCATCCAGCGCATCGCCACCCAGAACTACGGCATGGTCTATGCCAACGACGTGGAGACCATCACGGTGTCGCAGGAACAGCAGGCCGCAGACGAGGCTTCTGCAGATGATGCGCACATCGACGAGGACGCCACGAACGGGCAGCCACTGGCGTAGACTTCCATCTTGTGAGAAGTGGATTCGAACAGAGTCGCCCACGACGGGACGAGCGGCGGGAGGCCTCCTACGACGAGGCCTCCAGCGCTCGTTTTGCGCGGCGTTCCGCTCGCTCGGGCGGAGCGGGTGGCGGGGGACCGGCGGACTTCTCCGGCCGACTCTCGGTGGTCGCAGGGCTGTTCGTGGTGGCGCTTGTGGTGGTTGCCTGCCGGCTCGTCTGGCTCCAGGTGGTGCAGCACGACTCGCTCAGCTCCCAGGCGGAGCAGAACCGCCAGAACGTGATCGCCCTCACCGCACGACGGGGCACCATCTACGACCGCAACGGCAACGTCTTGGCCATGAGCGAGGACTGCCGCACCCTCTACTGCAACCCCAAGGAGATCCACGAGCCCTACCGCACGGCCGAGATCCTGGCCGAGTTTCTGGGTGGCAGCACGAACGACTACGTCGGCACGCTCACCCAGGACACGACCTTCGCCTACATCGCGCGCAAGGTGGACACCACCGTCGCCAACGACATCTGCGAGAAGCTGCTGTCGCAGCAGCTGCCCGGCGTCTATCGGCTGCAGGACAGCCGCCGCGTGTACCCGTATGGGTCCGTGGGCGGGCAGATCCTGGGCATCGTGGGGATCGACGGAGACGGCCTCTCGGGCCTGGAGCTCTACTACGACGACCTGCTGAGTGGCACGGACGGTGAGATGATCATCGAGACCGGCCTGGGGGGCACCCCGATCGCGGGAGCCGCCGCCGAGACGACCGCGGCCACCGACGGCACCGACATCGTGATCTCCCTGGACATCAACGTCCAGCGCGTCGCCGAGGAGCAGATCGTCGAGGGTGTGGAGCAGTACAAGGCGACCTCTGGCTCGGTCATGGTGTGCGACCCGCAGACCGGCGAGATCCTCGCCGCCTGCTCGACCCCGCTGCTTGACGCCTCGGACCTCTCCGAGGTGGAGGATGGCGCGACGAGCCTCAAGCTCGTGTCGGACTCCTACGAGCCAGGCTCCATCTTCAAGGTGCTCACGGCGGCCATTGGCGTCGAGCAGGGCGTGGTGAGCTCGACGTCCAGCTTCTACGTGCCCGCCACCCTGCAGGTGGGCTCAGACACCGTCGGGGACGACGACGACCGCTCCTATGCCATGGACATGACCCTGCGCGAGATCCTGCGGCGCTCGTCGAACACGGGCGCGGCGCTGATCGCCCAGGAGGTCATCGGCGCCGACACCTTCGCCGCCGGGGTGGAGGCCTTCGGCATCGGGCACCCCACCGGCATCGACTTTCCCGGCGAGGTCGAGGGCATCGTCAAGACGCGCGCCGAGTACGACGGCTCGAGCCTGGGCTCGATGTCGTTTGGACAGGGTCTGGCCATCCCGCTCGTCCAGATGGTGCGCGCCGTCGGGGCGCTCGCCAACAAGGGCGTCCCGATGACGCCACACTTCCTGGTGAGCGAGGGCACCGAGCGCGTGGAGTGGAAGGCGGGCGAGCCGATCGTCTCCGAGCGCGCCGCCACCGAGGTCGTCGACATGATGCGGACGGTCATCGAGGAGGGGACCGGCGAGCCGGCGCAGGTCGAGGGCTACGACGTCGCCGGCAAGACCGGCACCGGCGAGATGGCCGACACCAGCAAGGGTGGTTACGTCGAGGACAGCTACACCTCCTCGCTCATCGGCTTCGCCCCGGCGGCGGACCCGACGGTGCTGGTGTATGTGGGCCTCAACGGCACGCCATACCTCGCAACTGACTCCGCCGCGCCGCTCTTCTCGTCTATCATGGGTGAGGCGCTCACCGACATGGGCGTCCTGCCCATGTCCTAGCGCTTTGGGGGGAATGCAGATGGTATCCATGGACATAGCGGACATCGTGGCCGCGACGGGCGCCACGCTGCTTGCGGGTGATGCCACGCGCGTCGTGCGTGGGGTGACCAGCGACTCGCGCGCCGTCGAACCGGGCTGCGCCTTTGTCTGCTTCGCCGGCGAGCGCGTCAACGGCAATGCCTTTGCCGCGCAGGCGGCAGAGGCGGGCGCCGCCGCCGTCGTGCTCAGCGAGGAGCCGCCCGAGGGCCTGCTCGAGGTGGCCGCGGCCACTGGCTGCGCGGTCCTGCGCGCGGCGCACGAGGGCGTTCCCGTCTCCGAGGACGCCGAGGTCACCGATGACGCGGCGACCGAGTTCCTGCTGCGGCTCGCGGGTGCGTGGCGCGCTCGCAACCCCCAGTGGGTCGTGGTGGGCGTCACCGGGTCGGTCGGCAAGACCACCACCAAGGACCTGCTCGCCTGCACGCTCGCCACGCGCTTTCGCACGCATGCCACCAAGGGCAACTTCAACAACCTCGTGGGCCTTCCGCTCACGCTGCTCGCCGCCTCGTCCGACGACGAGGTCGTGGTCGCCGAGATGGGCATGAACCATGCCGGGGAGCTCTCGAGGCTCACGGCCGTGGCGCGCCCGACGGTGGCGCTTGTGACCAACGTCGGCACGAGCCACATCGGCTTTCTGGGCTCTCGCGAGAACATCGCCCGCGCGAAGGCCGAGATCGTGGAGGGCATGGAGGCAAGCGACGCCGCCTCGGGCCCCGTGCGCCCCTGCCTGGTGCTCACGGACGACAACGACTTCGCCCCCCTCATCGAGAGGGACTTCTGCGAGCCTGCGGGCGTCGAGGTCGTGCGGGTGGGACCTGCCGCCACAAGCGCCGTGCGCGCGAGTGACGTGACGCTCGACGACGAGGGCCGCCCTCGCTTCGTCCTGTCCTTCGCCGACGGGTGGAGCCGTCCGGTGGCGCTCGACATGCCCGGCCGCCACGCCGTCACGGACTTCCTCCTCGCCCTTGCCGTCGCGGATCGCGTGGGCGCCGACCGCGCCGAGGCGGCCGACGCCGCGGCCCACATGCCGCAGACCCACATGCGCCTGGAGGTCCGTCACGTCGCCGGCCGTCCCCGCGTCATCGACGACACCTACAACGCCAGCCCCAGCTCCCTGGCGGCGGCGCTCGACGTGCTCTGCTCCATGAGCTGCGAGGGACGGCGCGTGGCGGTGCTCGGCGAGGTGGGCGAGCTGGGCGATGAGGCCCGCCGCCTGCACGGCTACATGGGGGCCTATGCGGCCGCAAAGCCGCTGGACCTGCTCGTCTTCGTGGGTGGGGAGAACGCCCGCGAGATGGCCGAGGCCGCGCGCACGATGGGCTTCTCCGAGGACCGCCTCGAGCTCGTGCCCACGGCGCGCGCCGTCCTCGACACGTTCGGCTCGGTCCTCACCGAGGGTGATCTCGTGCTTGCCAAGGCCTCCCGCTCGGTGGGGCTCGATGTCTTCGTCAAGGGGGTGCTTGCCTGATGTTTGGCAACCCACGCTACCCGACCTTCCAGGTCTTTCTTGCGGCCGCCATCGCCGCGGTCCTGACGGTGCTTTTGATGCCGCTGTTCATCCGGCTCATGCGGCACGAGGGGGTGGGCCAGCAGATCCGCGCCGACGGCCCGCAGCAGCACCTCATCAAGCAGGGCACGCCCACCATGGGGGGCGTCGTCATGCTGGCGGCCGTCTTCATCACCTGCTGCATCCAGGCGAAGTGGACCACCGACCTCAAGCTAGCCGTCGCGGCGACGCTCGCCACCGGCTCGCTCGGCCTGCTCGACGATATCGAGTCGGTCGCCCACAAGCGCTCGCTGGGCCTTACGCCCGCGCAGAAGATGGGCGGTCTGCTGCTCATCACGGTGGGCTTCTGCCTGGCGGCGGTGAACCTCTGCGGCATCTCGCCGGCCATCCGCTTCCCGGGCGGCTTCATGATCGACCTCGGCATCCTCTCCACGACCCTTCCCTTTGGTGGGGGCGTCGTCGTACCCTGGCTCTACGTGTTTTTCGTGTTCCTGCTCATGGCAGGCCTTTCCAACGCGGTCAACCTCACCGACGGCCTTGACGGCCTGGCCGGTGGCTGCAGCTTTGGCGTCATGATGGCGCTGGCGATGGTCGCCTTCCGCTACGACGAGGTGAACCTCTCCATCTTCGCCGCCGCGATGGCGGGGGCCTGCATCGGGTTTCTGTGGTTCAACGGGCATCCGGCCACCATCTTCATGGGCGACACCGGATCGCTCTCGCTGGGGGCCGCCTTCGCCGCGCTCGCGGTGCTGACCAAGACCGAGGTCGTCTCGCTGGTCATGGGCGGTCTGTTCATCATCGAGGCGCTCTCGGTCATCGTCCAGGTGGCGAGCTTCAAGCTCACGGGCAGGCGCGTCTTTCTCATGGCGCCGATCCACCACCACTTCGAGAAGCTCGGGTGGGACGAGAACAAGGTCGTCCTGCGCTTCTGGATCGTCTCGGCGGCCTTCGCGACGCTCGGGTTCGCGCTGTACTTCAAGCTGGGATAGGGGGCTTCGATGGCTGGGACTCAGCAGGTCAGAGGCGCTCATGACCCCTTGGGTGACACCTGTGTGCTCGGCCTGGGAAAGACCGGCGAGGCGGTGGCGCGCTATCTGGCGGCCCGCCTTCCCGGTCGTGTGCGCTCGGTGACGCTGGTGGGCGGGGCGAGTTCGACCGACGGTCCCGTGTCCCGCTCGCTCGAGGCGCTCGGCGTGCGCGTGGTGCTGGGCACCGAGACGGTCGAGGGCCACTACGACCTCACGGTCGCCTCCCCGGGCATCCCCGAGGGCTCCGCGTTCGTCCGTGCGGCCGCCGCCTGCTCAGACGAGCTCATCGGCGAGCCCGAGCTGGCCTGGCGCGAGAGCCCGCAGCGCTGGATCGCCATCACGGGCACCAACGGGAAGACCACCACGACCTCGCTGGTCACGGCGCTCTTGCGCGAGGCGGGCGAGCGGGCCGTCTCGGTGGGGAACATCGGGACGCTTGCCATCTCCCAGGTGGAGCGTCGTCACGCGGGCGAGTGGTTCGTGGCGGAGCTCTCGAGCTTCCAGCTCGCGGAGACGCGCCGTCTGCGTCCCCGTGCGGCCGCGCTGCTCAACGTGTCGCCCGATCACCTCGCCTGGCACGGTAGCCTGGAGCGCTACGTCGAGGCCAAGGAGCGCGTCTTTGCGAACATGGGCGCGGGCGACGTGGCCGTGGTCTCCTGCGAGGACGACTGGTGTCGCGCGACGCTCGCCCGGCTTGAGGGGCGCGACCTACGCGTGGTGCGGCTCTGCACCGCGGCGGACCCCGGCACCCCTGACGCGGCCTTCGAGCGCGACGGCAGGCTCGTGGTGCGCCTCCACGGCGTCGAGTGCGACCTCCTGTCCGCAGACGAGCTGCTGATAGGGGGGCGCCACAACGTGCAGAACGCCCTCGCGGCGGCCGCGCTGGCGCTCTCGGTGGGTGCCGACGCGCAGGCCGTCCGCCGGGGGCTCTCGACCTTCTCGCCGCTCGAGCACCGGATCGAGCCGTGTGGCGAGCTTGCGGGCGTGCGCTTCGTCAACGACTCCAAGGCCACCAACCCCGACGCCACGGAGAAGGCGCTCACGGCCTTCGAGCCCGGCACGGTCGTGCTGCTCATGGGTGGCCACGACAAGGGGACGGACCTCTCGGCGGTGGCGCGCAGCGTCGCCGCGCAGGCGGCGGCGGTGGTGTGCTTCGGCGAGGCGGGTCCGCGCATCGCGGCGGCGATCGAGGCCGCGGACGGCACGGCGCGCGTGGCGCGCGCCCCTCGTCTGACGGACGCGCTCGAGGCCGCCTGTGCCATCGCCCGTCCTGGCGAGACGGTGCTGCTCTCGCCCGCCTGCTCGTCCTTCGACGAGTTCGCCGACTTCGCGGAGCGCGGACGCTCCTTCAAGCGACTCGTGGCGGAGCGCGTCGCCAAGGGAGGTGGGCTGCGATGAGGTCCTCGTCCGAGCGTGCCGCCGCCTCGGCCCCGGCCCGCTTCGCGGAGCCGCGCATCGTGTTCGTCGCCGTCGCCCTGGCGCTCACGGCCTTTGGGTTGCTCATGATCTTCTCGTCCTCGTCGGTCACGGCGCTCACCTCCGAGGGCAATGACTACAATCCGGCCTACTACCTGCAGCGTCAGCTGATCTTTGCCGCGCTGGGGGTGGTGCTCGCCATCGTTGTTGCGAGCCAGGACTACCACCGGTGGTCGCGGACCCTGCTCTATCCCCTCTGGGGAGGCACGGTGCTGTTGCTTCTGGCCATCCTCACGCCGATCGCGGGACAGGGCGCCTACGGTGCCACGCGTTGGATCGCCATCGGCCCCTTCACCCTGCAGCCGTCCGAGTTCGCCAAGGCCACCATCATCCTCACGGCGGCGACGCTCGCCGAGGACCGTTTCCAAGAGGGGACGCTCGTGGGTGGGGCTTTCATGGGCCGCGTGGCCGTCCTTCTGGGTGTCCCCTTGGTGCTGGTGTTGCTGCAGCCCGACAAGGGGACGGTCATCATCTGCGGGGCCACGCTCGTCGTGATGCTGCTGCTCGCCGGCGAGCCGATTCGTCACATCCTGGGCATCGTCGCCCTCGGCGCGGTGGGGATCCTGTTCCTGTCGCTCAAGGACGACTACTCCCGCGCGCGCATCCTGACGATGCTTGACCCCTGGCGGGACCCCTACAACGAGGGCTACCAGCTCATCCAGGGTTTCTACGCCTTTGGGTCCGGCGGCCTGTTCGGGGTCGGCCTGGGCATGAGCCGACAGAAGTACTCCTACTTGCCCATGGCCTACAACGACTTCATCTTCGCCGTGGTGGGCGAGGAGCTGGGCCTGGTGGGCACGCTGCTCGTCCTTGCCGCCTTCCTCGTGCTGCTGTGGATGGGCTTCCGCATCGCACGGCTGGCGCCCGACCTCTCCGGCAGGCTCATCGCGGCGGGCAGCTCCACCTTGCTGGTGGTCCAGCTCCTGGTGAACGTGTGCGGCGTGCTGGGGCTGATGCCGCTCTCGGGAAAGCCCGTGCCCTTCATCTCCTACGGCGGCTCCTCGATCATGGGCAGCCTCATCCTGGTGGGCCTGGTGGTCTCGGTGTCGCGCTCGTCGGGGCTGCCTCACACCGTCTACGACGAGCGGCGCGCGAGCCTCACGCTCTACGACGGGACGGATCGCGGGCGTGGGCTGCGCGTGTACACGGGAGGGCGCCAGCAGACGCCCGAGAGCCTGCGCTCGTCGCGGGACTTCCTCTCGGAGCACGAGGGGAGCAGGATAACGACGAACGCGAACGGTTCGAGGCGCATCGAGTTGGGACCCTCGGCCCGTGACAGGCTGCGAGGCCGCGACGGTGGTCGCGGCAC
>JAWRIT010000142.1:0-8949 GCA_040268355.1 Atopobiaceae bacterium
GAGTGCCGTCTGTCGAAAGGTCCGCCGCGCCATCCTACTTGACCTTCGAGGCCAACCTGTTCCAGTCGCGACGCAGGCCGTAGAAGGTGTTGAAGTCAAGGGCGCCGGAGTAGTTGCGGTCTCTGCCCTCGGGGGTGTACTGGTAGATGGTCGGCTTCTTCCACGCGCCAAAACCGGTCGACGGGCTGATGACGGGATCGGTCTGATAGTCCACGTTCGGCTTGCCGTCGCCCTTGTAGTAGCGGTAGAGGTACTGTGCCATCCACAGCTCGTAGCCGGAGTTCGCGACCGACGACCAGTTGCTCCCCTGCGCGACCGAACGACTCATGTAGATGAGCGGGCGCACGCCGGTCTTCTGGTAGACGCGATCGAGGAACTGCTTGCACCAGGCCACGCTCGTGGCCCCCTTGCCGAAGTTCTTGTTCTCGCCCACGTTGTTCTCCCAGTCGAGGGCGAGCACCGCCTTGCCGATGTAGGCGGAACCGACGGTCTTCACGAAGTAGTCAGCCTGCTGGATGGCGCTGCCCCCTCCGCAGTCGGTGGACGCGTAGTGGTAGAAGCCCAGGAGCTTGCCGGCCTTGAGCACCGCGTCCGCATGCCTCTTGTAGTAGGGGTTGGTGTACTTCGTGCCCTGCGTCGCCTTGACGATCACGAAGTCGGCGGCAAGCTTGGCGATGTTGATGCCCGCGTCGCCGTTTCCCGAGAAGATGTCCACGCCCCTAAGGTTGGAGGCATCGAGCTTGGTGAGGCGACCCTTGGAGTTCGCCCGGTAGGCGGTGCCGCCGACGACGATGACGGCGTTGCGCACCACGTTGCCACTCGCGCTAGTGAAGTGATCGTAGGTGCCCGTGGCCTTCTTGGACCGAAGTCCGGGCACGGCGTAGTAGGCGCCCTGGTAGAGGCCCGAGGTGTCCTTGGTGAGGTGGTAGCGCTGCTTGCCCGGCACATAGTCACGCGAGGTGAGCCATCCGGAGTTGCCGCCGTTCTTGGGTGCGGCGACGCGGCCGGACGCATTGATCACGTACACCCGCCCGCCTGTGCTCAGGTTCTCGGTCCGCACGTAGCCGTCGGCGGTGGTGATGTGGGGGTAGCCGTGGCCGGAGTACCCGAGCCTGGCGATGTACATGCCCGCATTGGGTCCGCTTGTGTACCGATAGAGGTAGTAGCGCTTGTTCTCGAAGCCCCATGAGCTGGAGACGACCCAGCCGCGCCGTGCGCCGTTCGGAAGCGTGGCGAGCCGCCCGTTCTTGTTGGCGATGATGATGCGGGCGCGGCGCTTGTTTGACGTCACGTAGGCACCTTTGCGCACCAGGCTGCCGGTGTCGGGACGGGTGTAGGACGGCACGCCCCGCTTCTTGGCGTAGCCGAACTTCACGTAGTAGGCGCCGTTCGCCTTGTTCCGATAGAGAAGGTACCTCCGGCCCCGGTAGTTGCGATAGGCCCACGACACGCCCGACTTCTTCGGGGAGAGGATGACGCCGGCGGTGTTCACGATGACATAGTGCTTCCCATCGATGAGGTAGACGCCCGGAGTCGTGACGCGCTTCCCGTTGCGGTAGTAGTAGAAGGAGCCATTCTCCTGCCGGATGCCCGTGAAGCCCGCGGCCTTCGCCGCGCGGGGCGCGGGCGAGATCGTCGTGGTCTCGGAGGCAGTGGCCGCGTCCTGTTTGTTCTGCTGCGTCGCCTTGGCGGGGCCGAGCACGGTGGGATCGGTGGGCTGGTCCTTGTCGCCCTCCGTACCAGAAGGCGCCTCCTCCGTTGGCGCTGGCGTTGTCGTGCCCTGGCCCTCGTCCGCAGGCTGAGGATCGATCTGCTCCGGTGAACTTTCCTCGTCGCCTTCGCTGACAGGCGGGTTCTCTACCGTGGGCTCGCTCCCCTCCTCGGCAGGCGTCTCAGGCGTGACAACGGCATCGGTCGGCTCGACGGTTCCGTCTGCGGCCGTCCCCTCCGACGAGGCCTCGGCAACGACGCCGTCCTCGTCAGGCTCGCTCGAGGGCGTCGACGTCTCGACGGCCTCCTCGCCTTCGGTGCTCGCAGTGGCCTCCATGGGGGTGGTCACGTCATCGTTGTCGACCGCTGACACCTCGGTCCCAACCTCGGGGGCGACCTCGGCGTCGATCGCAAGGGCGGGGGTGGCGAGCCAGAGGCTGCATCCGGTGGCCACGGCAAGAAGCGCGCCGGTCAACGCCTTTCGTCTCTTCCCCGTACATCCCGTTCGTCCAAGCTGCATGTTTAGTCCTCCGAAACGGTTTGATCGTACGTTCCTGTATAAATATTCAGCTTAGCATAGGCGTGGTTTCAGCATCATGGATGTGCCACGGTACCCCGTAAAACTAGATAATACCGCCAGCACGACACGCGTGAGCTACGAGTCGGCCTGGTAGCCCAGTCGCCGGATCTCGCTCGCGTCACGGCGCCACTGAGGCTGGACCCGCACGGACAGGTCGAGGTAGACGCTCTGCGCCCCCAGCAATCGCTCGATGTCGGAGCGCGCCTCGGTGCCGATCGTCTTGATCATGCGGCCGCCCTTGCCGATGACCATTCCCTTCTGCGTCTCGCGTTCGACCAGCACGGTCGCCGTGACCGAGGCGTGGTCATGCTTTGACCAGGTGATGTCCTCGCAGATGACGCCAACCGAATGCGGGATCTCCTGCCGCATGTGCCAGAGCACCTTCTCGCGCACGAACTCGGCGACAAGATCCTCGGGCGTCGCGTCCACATCCATGTCCTCGGGAAACCACCGCGGGCCCTCGGGGAGGTGCGCGCTGGCGAGGGCGACGAAGGCATCGACGTTGAAGCCTTCCGTGGCCGAGATGACGAGGTCGTCGTCGAAGGGCGCGAGCGAGCGAGCCGCCTCGAGCTGGGCCTGCACCTGCTCGGGCGTGCTGAGGTCCGCCTTGGTGATGACGAGCAGCTTGCAGGCGGCCGCGCTCTGCCCGACGTGGCGGGCGACCCATTGGTCTCCCCTACCGACGGGCCTGGTGGCATCGATGAGCATGGCCACCACGTCGACGTCCGAAAGCTCCCCGAGCGCCACCTTGTTGAGCTCCTTGCCCAAGGTGTCCTTCGGCTTGTGCAGCCCCGGCGTGTCGACGATGACGAGCTGTGCGTCGGCGGTGTTGACCACGCCGCGCAGACGGCGCCTCGTGGTCTGCGCCACGGGACTCGTGATGGCGAGCCGCTCCCCCAGGCAGGCGTTGAGCAGCGTGGACTTTCCCACGCTGGGCCTGCCGACGAGCGCGACGAAGCCACTTCTGAACGGACGGCCTTCCCCGGTGTGCTGCTCCACGAATAGCTTCCTTCCCAGACGGAACGTCCCGCTAGCCGACGCGCGCCACCAAGGCGTGCGCGAACACGATGATCCCCACGATCATGGCGGTGATGCAGATGGTCCATGACGCCGCCGCCGCGACGTCCTTCGCACGGCCCGCCAGCGGGTGGAACTCTGGCGAGACGAGGTCCACCACGGTCTCGACGGCCGTGTTGAGCAGCTCGCAGGCGATGACGCAGCCGCAGCAGACGATGATGATGGCCCAGCTCAGGGCGTCGAGGCGCAGCAGCACCCCCATCGTGAGCGCAAAGGCGGCCCCTATGAGCATGACCCGGATGTTGCGCTCGGTGCCGACGGCCGTCCGGAAGCCCTGGACCGCAAAGTGGAAGCTGCGTCGGAAGCTCGGATGGCTTCTGTCCGTACCGGGCATCATCGGGGGCCGCCTTCGTCGTCATGGCGTGTGAGGGTGATCGCGAGCGTCGCCGCGTCGGTCGGGATGCGTGCGAGCACCGCGTTCTGACGCGCCTCCATCCGCTCGGCATCGGCCTCGCTCAGGTGGTCGTAGCCGAGCAGGTGCAACATGCCGTGCACCAGCATGATGCGCAACTCGTCGGCCGCGGTGGTGCCAAAGTCGAGCGCCTGGCGCTCAATGTGGGCGGGGGCGAGCAGGATGTCTCCCAGCTCGCAGGGCTCGCCCTCGGCGAGGTCCGGGTCATCGGGCCGCTCGCATTCGAGGGAGATCACGTCGGTGGGGGCGTCGATGCCCCGCCACTCAACGTTCGCGCGGCGCATCCGAGCGTCCGAGACGATGGACACCGAGACCCGGCACGGCCGCTCGACGCCCTCGCCCTCAAGCACGGCCTCGAGGATCGAGCGGGCCTCGTCCGCGCCGATCGGCATCCTGACACCCTCCTCGCAGCTCCAATCAATGCCGAGGCTCATGCGCTCACCTGCCCTCGTCGGCCTCGTAGGCGTCCACGATGCGCGCCACGAGCGAGTGACGGACGATGTCGTCGCGGTCGAGGTCGACAAAGGCGATGTCGTCGATGCCCGCGAGCACGCGTCGCGCGACGTCCAGGCCGTTGGTCCCCAACAGGTCGCGCTGGGTCACGTCGCCGGTGACCACGAAGCGCGACGAGAACCCCAGACGCGTGAGGAACATCTTCATCTGGTCGGGGGTGGTGTTCTGGGCCTCGTCGAGGATGACGAAGGCGTTGTTCATCGTCCGGCCCCGCATGAACGCGAGCGGGGCGATCTCGATGACGCCCTGCTCGATGAGCGCGTTGCCCCGCTCCACGTCCGTCATGTCGAACAGCGCGTCGTAGAGGGGCCGGATGTAGGGGTCGAGCTTCTCCTGCAGGGTGCCCGGCAAATATCCGAGCGACTCGCCCGCCTCCACGACCGGCCGCACCAGCACGATGCGCGTCACGTCATGGCGCCTGAGCGCGGCCACGGCCATGGCCATGGCGAGGTAGGTCTTGCCGGTTCCCGCCGGTCCGATGCCGAAGGTGATCGTGTGGGAGCGGATGGCGTCGACGTAGCGTCGTTGCCCGTCGGTCTTGGGCTGCAAGGAGCGACCACGATGGGTCAGCAGGGTGTCTCCGTTGGCGGGCGTCGCGCCGGTGGCCGCATCGGGGCTGACGTCTGCGATGATGCGCCCAACGTCCTCCTCGTCGGGCGTCTGGCCCGCCTCGACCAGCGAGATCAGCCGGGAGAAGACCGAGGTGAGCCGATTGACGGCCTCAGTGGGGCCAATGAGGGTGATGACGTTGCCACGAACGGTGATGATGGCGTCGAAGGCCTTCTCGATGAGTCGGAGCAGCGAGTCGGCCGGACCCATCAGCACGGTCGGGTCGATGGCGTCGGGAATCGTAAGCCTGACGGTGGTTGGATTCATGGGCCTCCCGGTCATGGTGTGGTGGTGCTCCCACTGACGATGATAGACGATGTGCGCGCGTCGAGGGTCCCGTCCCCGACAAGCCCGTGGGGACGCACGTGGACCAGCTCGCCTGTCGGCAGGTCCTCGTCCACCAGGACGTCGAAGAGGCCACCGGAGACGCCGCGCCCCACCTCCTGCACGCAGACGAGCTCGCGCTCGCCAAGGCGCCGCTGCGCCTGCTCGCGTCGCATGCGCGCGGCAAGCGCGAGCGCGCGTTCGCTGCGACGGGCACGGACGGGTGCCGGCACCTGGTCGGCGCGCCCGGCCGCCGGGGTGCCCGGGCGCGGGGAGTAGCGGAAGACGTGCATCTTGGCGAACGCCATCTGCTCGCAGAAGGCGAGCGTGCGCTCGAAGTCCGCGTCGCTCTCCCCCGGGAAGCCGACGATGAGGTCGGTTCCCAGCGCGAGGTCCGGAAGCTGTGAGCGGGCCTCGGCGACGGTGCGGGCGAAGTCTGCCGTGTCGTAGACCCGCCCCATCTGGCGCAGGGTCGTATCGCAGCCGGACTGCAGGCAGATGTGCAAAAAGGGCGCCACGCGCTCCGGTGCCTGCGCCATCACGGACAAAAGCTCGCGGGTGACGTCGGGAGGCTCGATCGACGAGAGGCGGAGGCGCTCGACGTCGGTCTCCGCGAGGATGCGCCGCAGCAGTCCCGGAAGGGCGAGCGTCGAGGTAGTGGCCTGGTCGCGGTAGGCACCGAGGTTGATGCCCGTGAGCACGACCTCGCGCGCGCCGTCCCGGACGGAGGAGCGCACCTCCTCGATGACCTCGTCGGCCGCGCGCGAGCGCGAGCGACCCCGCGCCCGCCAGACGATGCAGAAGGTGCAGCGGTTGTCGCACCCGTCCTGGATCTTGACGCCCGGACGCGTCCGGCCGGTCGGCGTCGTCGCGCGGACGCCGTCTGCAGCCTGCTGGACGAGCCCGCAGCCAAGCGGGGCACGAGCGTCTGTGGCCAGCGAGAGCGCGAGCTCGGCCACGCGCGCCTTGTCGGCCTCGACGACGACCCGCTCTCCCAGCGCCGCGAGTTCGTCGGCAAAGAGCGAGGCCACGCATCCCGTCGCCACCACCCAGGGGCGCTGGTGCCGCCCGAGCGCGCGGCGCACGGCCTTGCGTGTCTTGGCCTGCGCCTCTCCCGTCACGGCGCAGGTGTTGACGACGATGACGTCCGCCTCGCGCGGCGCCACGATGGCCGCCCCGCGCTCCAGGAGCGCACGGCCCATCATGTCCAGCTCGACGTGGTTCACGCGGCACCCGAGGTTCTCGAGCGCGACGCGGGCGGGCGACAGCGCGCCAGCTGCGCTCATGTGTCCTCGCGAGTGGAGACGAGCTCGCGCAGCAGCGAGCGCTGCTGGTCGGTGAGGTCGTCAGGGACGCGCACGTCCACGATGGCGATGAGGTTCCCGCGTGCCGAGGTGCCCATGCGCGGCATGCCGCGTCCCTCGACCAACACCTGCTCGCCATACTGGCATCCTGCCGGAATCTCGACCTCCACCTGCTCGTCGGCCATGATGCCTGGGATGGAGCGCGTCGTGCCGAGCATGGCCTCGAAGGCGTCGACCTCCATCCGGCAGAAGAGGTCGTCCCCCTGTCGCTCGTAGCGCTCGTGCGCCAGAATGTCGACGCGCACCACCAAGTCGCCCGAGCGATCGCCCCGGACGCCGGCCTCGCCCTTGCCCTCGATGCGCACGCTCTGCCCCGAGTGGATGCCGGCGGGAATGGTCACCTCGACCGTCTCGTGCTCGGGCGCGCGGCCCTGCCCCCCGCAGGTCTCGCAGGGATTGTCCACCACGCGACCGGAGCCGCCGCAGACAGGACAGGTGCTCTGCGACTGCATCTGGCCGAAGATGGTGCGCTGGACCTCGACGACCCGCCCCGTGCCGCCGCAGTGGGAGCAGGTGGTCTCATGGCCGCCCTCGGCGACCCCGCTGCCGCTGCAGTCGTCACAGGGCGCGAGGCGATCGTAGGAGATCGTCTTGCTGCAGCCGGCGGCCGCCTCCGCAAGCGTGATGCGCATGGCGATGCCCATGTCGCGCCCACGGGTGCGCTGCTGGCGCGCGTCGGCGGAGCGCCCGCCCCCAAAGAAGGTCTCGAAGATGTCGCCGAGGCCGCCACCGAAGATGTCGGACATGTCGACGTAGTCCCCGCCAAAGCCGGCGGGACCGTTGGGGTCGCCGTAGCGATCGTAGTTCGCGCGCTTGCGCTCGTCGGAGAGGACCGAGTAGGCCTCGTTGACCTCCTTGAACCGCTCCTCGGCGCCCGCCTCCTTGTTGACGTCGGGGTGAAGCGTGCGCGCCTTGCGCAGAAACGCCCGCTTGATCGTCTTTGCGTCGGCGTCACGTTCGACTCCGAGCACCTCGTAGTAGTCCTTCGTCGCTTCCACGCTCACTAAACCCCCACGTACCTCAAATCACACCATCCAACCTGCCTGAAGCCTCGCGCGTCCGCCTACCGCCGCATGCACGCGTAGGGCAGCATCACGATGACCGCCCACAGAAGCCCGTTGCTCGCACCGCGCACGAACGAGGCGCCACCGTTTTGCCACCACCGGGCGCTCTTGCGCACGCCCGAGCGGAAGGCGAGGAACAGCCCGATGACCAGCATCGGGATCGTCATGCCGCCCACGACGCTGCCATAGGCGACAGACAGGGCGAGAAACGGGGCGCAAAAACCCAGCAGCCAGAAGCCGATCGACTGCGTGGTGTCCAGCCGCTCCGAGGGCAGCGCCACCCGGCAGAGGAAGTCGCCGGCGGCCTCTGCGTTGGTCCCGGCGTTTCCCATGCCCTCCATGCGCACGATGTCGCCGTCATGCGAGCCGGCGGGGATGTCGATGACGATCTCGCTGGCGGAGAGGACCCTTCCCGACCCACCGCAGTTCGCACAGGGGTCCTCGACCACCCGACCCGCCCCCTCGCACTCCGGGCAGGTGACGTCTATGACGCCAAAGCCAAAGAGGCTGGCGAGGTCGACCTGCATGTGTCCGCTTCCGCCGCAGGTCGGACAGGTGACCGCGTGCGTGTGCGCGACCGACCCCTGACCGTGGCAGACGTCGCAGGAGACGTAGCGCTGGTAGGTGACCGCACGGCGCACGCCCTGTGCGGCCGTCTCGTCGTCGAGCGTGACGTCGAAGACGATGTCTGCCCCCGCCTTGGGGTTGTACGCACGAGAGCGGGTCGTTGACGTGCGTCGGCTCGTGTAGGACCCGCCAAAGGGGAAGCCCCACGCAAAGGGGTCGCCGCCAGCGGAGGACGGCCCTGCCGTGCCTGCCGGGCTGCCGTAGGCACCGGCGCCCCCAAACGGAGAGCCGGCGCGCATCGCGTCATAGCGGCGGCGCTTGTCGTCGTCGGAGAGCACCGCGTAGGCCTCGGAGACCTCCTTGAACCGCTCCTCGGCGTCCGGCTCCTTGTTGACGTCCGGATGCAGGGTGCGGGCCTTCTGCTGGAAGGCCTTGCGGATCTCGTCGGTCGTGGCGTCCTTGTCGACCCCGAGAATGGCGTAGTAGTCCTTCTCGTTCATTGCTGCCATACGTGCTTGCTCCTGTGAACCGGGGTACACCCCATCGAGACATACGAGCGAGATTCTACCCAAACGACGCGTCCACAAAACCGCAGAACGGACAATCCACAGGGGCCGGGCGCGAGCGGGAGCGCGCCTTCTTCCCTGCGAGGGCCACGCACCTAGGGACGCTGCGATCTCGAGTCGGGTCGCGTCGGCGAGCGTCGCGAGAAAGGCCGGCCCCCCAAGG
>JAWRIT010000143.1:0-5210 GCA_040268355.1 Atopobiaceae bacterium
GAGGGCGTCCAGTACTACAACGACCTCATCGACGAGTGCCTGAAGCACGACATCACCCCGCTCGTGACCATGTATCACTTCGACCTGCCCAACGCGCTTGAGGAGCGGGGCGGCTGGGCCAACCGCGCCACGGTCGACGCCTTCGTGGAGTTCGCCGAGCTCATGTTCCGCTCCTACGGGGACCGCGTGAAGTGGTGGCTCACCATCAACGAGCAGAACATGATGACGCTGGCGGCCGGGGCGGTCATGGGCGTCGACTTCTCGAAGCTCGAGAACCCCAACAAGTACGTCTACGAGATGAACCACAACATGCTGCTGGCCCAGGCCAAGGCCATGTGCCTGTGCCACTCGATGCTCCCCGACGCCAAGATCGGTCCCGCGCCCAACATCGCGCTGGTCTACCCCGAGACCGACCGGCCCGAGGACATCCTGGCCGCGCAGAACTTCAACGCGCTGCGCAACTGGCTGTACCTCGACATGGCCGTCTTTGGCATCTACAACCACATCGTCTGGTCGTGGCTGGAGGAGCAGGATGCCCTGCCGGACAACATCGAGGTCGGCGACATGGAGATCATGAAGGCGGCCAAGCCCGACTTCATCGCCTTCAACTACTACTCCACCGCGACGGTCGCGATGCCGGATGACGACGAGGCGAACACGTCGGGCGACCAGCAGCGCGCCACCACCACTGCCGGCTTCTTCAAGGGCGTCCAGAACCCGCACCTGCCGCGCACCGAGTTCAACTGGGAGATCGACCCCATCGGGTTCCGCAACACCCTGCGCGAGGTGTACGGCCGCTACCACCTGCCCGTCATCATCACCGAGAACGGGCTGGGCGCCTATGACACGCTGGAGGAGGACGGCTCCATCCACGACCCGTACCGCATCGACTACCTGCGCGAGCACATCAAGCAGATGCAGCTGGCCATCTCCGACGGCGTCGAGGTGCTGGGCTACAACCCCTGGAGCGCCGTCGACCTCATCTCCACGCATGAGGGCATCGTCAAGCGCTATGGGTTCATCTACGTCAATCGCGACGAGTTCGACCTCAAGGACCTGAAGCGTTACCGCAAGGATTCCTTCTTCTGGTACCAGAAGGTCATCAAGAGCAACGGAGCCGACCTGGCATAGCGCCGAGGTCGCATGGGCGTTGGGTCCGGACGTGTGGCCCAAAGCGCGGGCGTTGGGGGGCCGGACAAGCTACCCCAGCGCCCGCTCTGCTGTCAACCAGCTGGGCTGCTCGCGGCTGATGACGCGGGCGCAGGCGTAGGCGCGGGGGAGCGAGAGCACAGTGGCCGCGCGATAGGCGCCCGAGGGCTGCAGGTCCAGCACGAGCGCGCAGTCGACCCGTCCGTCCTCGACCAGGCAGAGCGGGACGAGCAGCTTCGTGCGGTTCTCGGCGGGATCGTAGACGGGCACGGCAAGCCGGTAGCTCGCACGGACCCGCACCATCGCCTGGCGGACGGCGTCGTCCAAGGAACGCCGCATGCGACGCGACGCATTGCCGTCCGCCTGCGCCAGTCGTGCCAGATCGGTGAGCTGCTGTGCGGAAAGCCGCTCATGACCTGCGAGGATCGCCATCGCCTGGGCGTTGCCCTCAAGGCGCTCGGCGAGAAAGGCGCGGGGGAGTCGGCCGATCTGCCGGGTGAGGATCGCGGCGTGGTCGAGGATGACCATGCGCCCGTGCGCGGGCACGACGCTCTCCACCGTGGAGAGGTAGGAGGGAGGCTCAGGCAGCTCCGCGATGGTGGCGGCGAGGCGCGCGCCGAGATCCCCCGAGCCGGCAGTGGCAAAGCCTGCGAGCTTCCACGGTATGTCGCCGTCAAGCGGGGTGAGGCATGCGTAGAGGTCCTCACCGAAGGGCGTCAGCAGGCCCGTGTCGAAGGCCGCGAACGAGCCGTCGGACGCGTGGGAGACGCGCTCCTGGCAGCGTGCGCGATGGAAGGTGCAGGCGAGGTACTCGCGCAGGATGCCATAGCGGCTCGCCTGGCCCACGCCCTCCCCGGGGTAGTTCCAGCGTTCGGGTGCGGCCATCGTCGCAAGGGAGCCCAGCGTGCGCTCCCAGCTGCCGAGCATGAGCTCCTGCGCCAGCTCGCGGACGGGATTGACCTGCGCCGCGCCCCGTTCGGACAGGTCGCTCCAAGCCCCCTCGTCCGCGGCGGGCAGCCCCTCGAACCCAACGGAGTCATGCGTCGCGCCGCTGCCGTCGTCTCCGTCGACCAAGGCCAAGCTCCAGCGCTTTCCGGAGGCGCTGCGCGCGGTCCTGCGCAGCGTCACCGTGAGGGGAGAGCCGTCTTCGTGCAGGTAGCGCAGGGGGAAGCTCACACGGCTGCGTGATCCCGCAAGGTCGCCGGTGGAGCGGGCGACTCTCCAGTCCTCGTCCAGCACCGTCAGCGGGTCGACGTCGTAGGGGAGGAGCTGGTAGAGAGCGCGCAGCAGGGCGTCTGTGCAGGCGACCTCGGCCCCGAAGTCTTGCGGGAGCTCGGCGGGAAGCGCGTGGGCCGCCGGGGCGACGGGCGCGGACGGCGTGGGGGAGGCGGACGTCGCGGTGGAGCCGCTCTTGTCAGCCCGCACTGCCGTGCTGGCGTCCTGGGCGTCGGCGGCCTGCCGCTCGCGACGCTGGCGGGCGAGCTCGCGCTCCATGTCGTCGTAGGGGTCGTAGGTGACCGTGAGCGAGATGGGGGCCGGCGCTGGTGCGGCCGGTGGCTCCGGCGTCGGCGCTGGTGCGGCTGTCTGCTCCGATGCCGACGCGTCCACGTCCTCCGGCGTCGGTGCCGGTGCCGTCTGCTCCGGCGCGGCCTCGGTTCCGCCGTCCGCCACAGGTGCCACCCGCTCTGGCTCGGTCGCGACGACCGCAGGCTCCGGCTCTGCCACGGTGGCGGCTGCAGGCTCGGTTACGGTGGCTGTGGAGCTCGCCTCGCCGTCATCGGCGGCCCGCTCCCGTGCCCGCTGCGCCGCCTCCGCATGCTTGGCCGCCGCCCGCGCCTCAGCCTCCGCGCGCTCGGCCGCCTCGCGCTCCCGCCGCCGCTTGCCGGGCTTCACAGGCTTCAAGTTGGCCTTTCCGCCCTTCTTGCGCTTCTTCCAGCTCTTGGGACCGCTCGCCTGCCGCTTGGCCTGCTTGTCTGTGGTGTTGTCTGCGGCATCGGAGAGCAGCTGGTCCCAGTCCTCGCGGCGCAGCAGCGTGGCATAGACTCGGCCCTTCTTGAAGACGGTCAGCTTGAGAAAGTCAGGGCAGGCCTCCACCAGCTCCTGGACCGTCTCGCACTCGAGGTCGACAGGCTTGATGCCGTCGGCGGCAAGCACCTCCTCCACCTGGGGCAGAAGCGTCTGGACCCCCACGCCGACCTCGCGCACGAGCAGCTGGTAGAGATAGAGCCGGTACCCCGGCGTGACCTTCGCCATGGAAGCCTCCTCAAGACGATATGAGCAGGACACTGCAATCGGAAGCCCCTCCTGCATGCATACCCGTGGATTAGGCCGACAATTGTGAGTGTCTAGTTCACCGTGGCGGTCACGCCACACTCATGGAAGGGGCTCCCAATGAGCAATGCTACCACCTTCGTCGGCCTGGACGTGCACGCCCGCTCGATCAAGGCCGTCTCCGTCGACGTGATGACCGGCGAGGTCGCGAGCGCCACGTTCGGCTACGACGCGCCGGCGGTCGCCGAATGGGTCAGGGCGAAGGACCCTGGCGCCAAATGCGTCTACGAGTCCGGCCCCACCGGCTTCGACCTGCAGAAGAAGCTCGCGGCCCTCGGGGTCGACTGCGTCGTCGGCGCGGTCTCCAAGATGATCAAGCCCGCCGCCGACCGCGGGCGCAAGAACGACCGCAACGACGCCGAGTTCCTTGCCAGGACACTCGCCGTCGGCAACGTGGTGGAGGTCTGGGTGCCCGACGACGAGTGCGAGGCCGCCCGCGACCTCACCCGCGCCCTCGAGGACGCGCGCGACGAGTGCACGCGCTCGAAGCAGATGCTGTCGAAGTTCCTGCTCAGGCACGGGCTGGTGTTCGACGAGGTGACGCCCTCGGGCCAGAGGAGGAAGAACTGGACGAGGGCCCACTGGGCGTGGATCAAGGGGATCTCGTTCGCCGAGGGGGCCGACGACGACGTCCTCGCCTACTACGTCGACCGGGTCAGGCAGGCCTGCGAGGAGAAGGCGCGGCTCGAGCGCCTCGTCGCCGCGGAGGCGTCGAAACCCAGGTGGAGGGCCAGGGTCGACTCGATCCGGTGCCTCAAGGGCATCGACGTGGCGACCGCCGCCGACCTCACGTTCGAGGCCGGCGAGTTCCCGCGGTTCAGGAGCGCCAGGTCGTTCGCCGCCTGGGTGGGCCTCACGCCCTCGGAGCACTCGAGCGGCGAGACCGTCGCCAGGGGCGGGATCACCAAGGCCGGCAACCGCCACCTCAGGCGCGACCTGGTGGAGTCCGCCTGGCACTACCTGGGCTGCTCGCCGCACTCCAAGGACCTCGCCGGCGGCCAGGCGCCCGACCCGGCGGCCAGGAGGCACGCGGCGAAGGGGGTGCGCCGCCTGGTCGAGAGGCGCAAGTCGCTGCTCGCCCGCGGCGTGCAGAAGAACAAGGCCAACGTCGCCACCGCCAGGGAGCTCGCCTGCTGGGTCTGGGCGATAGGCACGATGGTCGAGGGGGCGTAGCCGGCAAGGCGGGCCGGCCAACATAGGCCACGCATCCCGGAAGCGGCCGCATCCGAGGCCGTTGGGGCGAACTCCAGCCATTTTTCTTCGCGAGCGCCGCAGGGCGCCACCCGCGTCAAAAGACTGTCAGCAGACGAGATGGCCCCAGCCGTAGCAACGGATTGCCCAGCGCTGGTGCGCCACGGGCGGATATTAAACTGCAAAGACGGGCGTCGGAAGACACGCCACGGCCGCCGCGGAAGGGTTGAGATGGTAAGGGCCAGGCGCCGTTATCGGGGCCTGGCCCAACATTGTCACTTGACAGTGTCCTGCTCATATTAGAAAAGCGCTCACAGACGCGGGCGGGCAGCATGCAAGGCTTCAGCATATCGCATCCCGTAGGGCCGCCCTGGCGTGTGGCGGGCTATGTCAAGCAAGCGGCCGGCCGGCCTGCGCCCCGTCGGGCTCCCTTCTGCCTGGGACGCGGGGGGTCGGGCGCCCGTGGCTAGAGATCGGACTTTTGCGGTGTTTTTTCGGGCATCCCGGAGTATCTCCGTCCTCCGTCCTGCTGTTTTCTC
>JAWRIT010000144.1:0-9511 GCA_040268355.1 Atopobiaceae bacterium
TTGTCACCCGGAGAGGCGCAGGTCAGTGGGGCCGAATTTCGCTGCCCGCGCCCCACCGTGGCGACACCCGCCTCCGAGATCGCCCCTCTGACCTGCGCGTCCCCGGGGCGCCGTAGCGCCCGAACGCGACATCCGGCCCGAAAAAACGTCCCCATATCTCGAAGACGCCCCGCATCGCCCCAGTTGGCATATCAAAGATGGTCGACATATCGAACTTATGGGGACGTTTTTCGGGGCTTCACCAGCTACCGTAGGTCTACAGGCAGTCTAGGGGGATGGATAGTGGGTTCGAGTGACGCCACACGCCGCACGCAAGGGCACATGTCATCGCGCCTAAGTTCCACGGGTCGTGTTGGAGCCGGAAGCCCTCGCCTTTACAATCGGTCAGGGAGCTTCGGCAGGATTCATGGAGACGCTCACCGGCGCGCACGCAATCCCCGCCTTTTGCGTTTTGTCCTATAACCCGGCTTTGTGATCCATTGCGGTTTTGAAGATGCCGAACAAAAAAGTGGGACGGGTTTACCCCATCCCACCTGCGATTTTCTGGTCGGGTGGACTGGATTCGAACCAGCGACCCCTTGACCCCCAGTCAAGTGCGCTACCAAACTGCGCCACCACCCGCTCTGTCACGCGACTGTCGCCGCGCAAGTAATCAATCTAATACTCTTTCGCCAAGAACTCAAGGGTCATTTTTCGATCGTCCGACAACTTCATGCTGGGTTCTCAACCGGCTCTCAGGCCAGCTCCCAAACGACTGCGGCAGAGGTCGATGCCTAGCTGTGTCAGGACGCGTCAGCACGGAGGCACGGGAATCATGACATCCAGACGGCTTACGCCCGCATCGACATGTGCCGAGGTGATGCCGCCATACCGCTCGGCAATCGCGCGCACGACACGTAGGTCCACGTCCAGTGCTCCGTAGTGTTCCACGTGCGCGATTGCCACACCCGCGCGCTGTCGTGACGTCAGCGAGATGGTGCGCAGCTCCGGGTCGCCAACGCGGCGCACGGCACGGATGGCGGCACCGAGCGCGCCATCGAAGAGCGCGTACAGGTCGGTCGCGGCCATGAAGTCCCAGGTGCTGCCATCCGCGATGCAGCTGAGCGTGATATCTTCGTCCTCGCACAGCAGCGACTTCTCGGTCAGGATGACGTCGAGGGCCTCGTTGCCCGTGTGGAGCACTGCGTCATACCTGCTCGCTGCCTTTTCGAGGGCTTCCGCGTCTCCAGGCTCCCCCAAGAGCATGCCATCATCAGACCCGCCCGCACCGCCTGCGTACAGCCTGCGCATCTGAGCCTTGAGGTCATGGAACGTGCGGTTGATGATCTCGACGCTCCTTCGGCTGAACGCATACTGGCGCGCGCTTGCCGCGAGCATCTGCGACATGCTCTCGACATCGGACTGAAGCCGCTTGTTGTACAGCATCTGGTACATGCAGTACATGATGAACGCACATAACACCAGGTGCACGACGCGCAGGGCGTTGCGGTACGTGACGCTCACCGCATCGGGGACCGTCTTGATGATCATGTCAAGCAGGACGCTCACGAGCGTCTCGGCGACGAACACCACGAGCACGCTGCGATCCTCGGTGGGGATGAGGTCCTTGTTGTCCATCGTTCGCAGGAACGTGAGGTAACAGGTCGTATAGACGATCGAGGTGGAGAGAAGGGCGACGGTCACCGCCTCAGTCGGACTCGCGGGTTGGGCAGCGCCCGCCGCCTCGACAAGCAGCATCGCCGCATAGCGCAGTAGCCCCTCGAGGCCACTTGCGATGTTCTGCATCAGGTGCGCGGACACGCCACAAAAGAGCGCGACCCACGCGGTGGTGCTCCGGCAGCAGAGCACCACCGCAGCCAGCACGAAGGGCATGAGGAAAAACAGCGCTATCTCGGCCAGGACAAGCATCTCGTTGCCCCGCTCGGCGATCGAGGGCCGCAACAGCGAGCCGACGAGCGTGACGACGCTCACGGCAAACAGGACGAGGAGCGCACGCAGACGGTGCCGCGAACGGTGCGGCAGGCTCCGGGCAAAGAGGTGCGTCGCCAGGACCAGCTGTGCGGCGACGATGGCCGCCGACAGTAGGACGTCCCAGACGGAGGTCGCCTGGAAGTACGGGTGGCGGGCCGTCGCGGCACCGGCCACCGCATCTGCCAACAGCGCGCTCATCATGCGCCGCTGCCCAGATACCCTGCGATGTCCTCGAGTGCCTGCTTCTTGCGGCTGCGCGAGAAGTACAGCGTCTCCCCGGAGGTCATCTCGAAGCCATCGCGGAGCACCCGCCGCACGTGGCCCATGTTCACGATGCAGCTGTTCGAGATCCGGGTAAAGACCTGCGGGTCGAGCAGGGACTCCGCCTCGCGCAGGGTCATGCGGCACACGATGGGCTCGCGGCCGCCGACGTGGAAGGAGAGGTCATGGTTGGTGATGTCGACGTATGCGAGGTCGGCCACATGAATCACGTGGAGGGCCTCCCGCGTTGTTATGTGGATCGTGCTGCCGGAGTTGCGACGCATGATGCGCTCCGCCCTGCGCATCCGCATGACGAAGTCGTGGTATCCGAGCGGCTTCACGGCGAAGTCCAAGGCATCGACCTCGTACCCTTTGATGGCGTAGGACGCGAGGGCAGTGAGGAAGATCAGTGGCGTCTCGGAATCGTACGTGCGCAGAAGCGAGGCTGCCTCCATGCCGTCAAGACCGGGCATCTGGATGTCAAGGAATATGAGGTCGCACGGCGGTGCGCTGTCCAAGAACTCGGTGGCGGAGCGAAACCAGGTGAGCTTGTATGCAAAGCCCGTCTCCTTGGCATAACGTTCCAGGTGACGGCGCAGGATCTCGGCGTCGACCACGTTGTCCTCGACCAAGACGACGTGATACATGCCAGGACTCCTTTCGTGGTGCCAAGCGTCACCGTCCGATAATCCCATCTTCCCACATTTGACGATGCCCCTGCCACCCCTATGCCCGACGCCCTGTCGTAAGCTGCACGCCTTCCGTCGTAATCTGTCCGCCCCTCGTCCCCAGCGGTCCGTGCGCCCCCGCTTGGGCACGCCGCTTCCCGACCTGCGACGCACCCCGCACAACCTGCGCCAAAGCGCCCGCATCCTGCCATCTGGCCCATAGCATGGGGCCATCAGGGGGAGTCCCTGGTCCCTTTGGGGACTACCCACAGACACCCGGACACAATGGAACCATAAGAGATGTGGGGGTTCGTATGGAGATCACGAGAAGGGACTTCTTCAAGGTATCGGGCGCCGCAGGCGCCACTTCCCTCGGCCTGGGGCTGGGCATGGCAAGGCCGCGGAAGGCCCTGGCCGTCGACAACGAGACCGACTCGGATGCCACCGAGA
The DNA here is from genome assembly GCA_040268355.1 of Atopobiaceae bacterium. Lineage (GTDB taxonomy): Bacteria > Actinomycetota > Coriobacteriia > Coriobacteriales > Atopobiaceae > UBA1367. The sequence continues at coordinate 3,351 of JAWRIT010000144.1, forward strand.
CCTACGACGGCGAGGCCTGCTACCAGGAGGGCTACGACATCTGCGTCAACGTGTGTGCGGAGGGCTCGGTCCTGCTCAAGAACGCGGACGACACGCTGCCGCTCGCCGAGGGCACCAAGGTCACCCTGCTTGGCGCCATGAGCTACAACTATGTGATCGGCGGCTCGGGCCAGGGTGCTGACGACCAGGACACGGTCATGATGAACGACGCGTTCGCCGAGGCCGGCCTCGACGTGAACGCCGAGGGCTGGGACTGGCTTGCCGAGCAGTGCGGCGGCTCTCGCCTGGTCGACGAGAAGGACCCGGGCAACACCGAGGGCACCAGCTCGAGCAGCTTCGGTGCCTCGTCCTCGAGCTGGCAGGGCTACTCGACGCTCCACGAGTTTCCGGCGAGCACCTATGAGTCCGGAGAGTCCGCCCTCACGGCCGACGGCTACACCGACTACGCGATCGTGACCGTCGCCCGCAACGGCGCCGAGGGCGCCTCCCCCTCACTCGACTTCGACGGTGACGGCTCCACGCTCACGGGCACGACCTACCTCGAGCTCGGCGATGCCGAGAAGGACCTGCTGGCCTTCGCCAAGAAGAACTACGCGCACACCATTCTCCTCGTGAACTCGCCCAACACCATGGAGCTTGGCTTTGTCGACTCCGACGAGTACAACGTCGACGCCTGCCTGTGGATCGGCGAGCCGGGCGAGGCGGGCATCGTGGGCGTGGGCACCCTGCTCACGGGACGCAACAACCCCTCCGGGCGCACCGTGGACACCTACGCCTACGACGTGACCACCAACCCGACCTACTACAACACCGACGACAACCGCTACGCCAACTGCTCGACGAACACGGGCAACCAGGCCTTCTACCAGTACGAGGAGGGCATCTACGTCGGCTACCGCTTCTTCGAGACCGCCGATGCCGCAGGCTACTTCGACTCCTCGGACTTCACGGGACACGAGTTCAAGAACGGGACGGCCACAGGCTACGACCAGGTCGTGCAGTACCCCTTCGGCTATGGCCTGTCGTACACGACCTTCGATCAGGAGATCGTGGACTCCGACATCGCACTCGAGCCGCACGGCACCAACACCATCACGGTCAGGGTCACCAACACCGGCAGCGTGGCCGGTAAGGACGTCGTCCAGCTGTACCTGGACGCCCCCTGGCAGTCCGACACGGACAACTTCGGCATCAAGGGCGTGGGCCTGGAGAAGTCAAAGGTGGTCCTCGTCGCCTTCGAGAAGACGGACGAGCTCGACGCCGGCGCCTCGCAGGACGTCACGCTGAGCTTCGACACCGATGACCTTGCGTCCTACGATGTGTTCGGCCAGGGCTGCTATGTGCTCGAGCAGGGCGACTACAAGTTCAACGTGCAGAGGAACGCCCACATGTGGGGCGAGGAGGGCTCCGACAACGCGCCCGAGGCCACCGTCACGGCCACGCTCGACGCCCCGGTCATCTACGACGACGAGGGCGACGTGAGCGGCGCGAGCTACGCCGGGGCGCGCGGCTCTGACCACGTCGTTGCCCGAAACGTGATGGACGAGGTCACGGCGGGCGACGGTTGCATGCTCGACGGCTACCTGTCGCGCGCGGACTTTGCGGGCGGCATGGCCTCCATCATGGAACACACCTCCGACGAGGAGCCCAACGAGAACCTTCGCGACGAGGCCGTCGCGGCCCTCGCCGTCACGGGCACCGATACGATCGACTACGAGTTCGAGACCTACGTGAAGGGCGAGAAGACCACGCTCTCCAAGACCCTCTACTGCTACGGCAACGACATGATGCCCTTCGCCACGGAGTTCCCCAACGGCGAGTCCGTCGACCTGCTCGAGGACCCGCTGTGGGAGCAGGTGTACTACGTCATCGAGGACGAGGAGGAGGAGGACGGCCTGCCCAAGGTCGTCGACACCGAGCCGACGAGCGGCTCCTACCACCAGCTCTCCTGTGACGACATGGCCGGTGTGACCATCACCACCGACGAGGGCCTGGCCCTGTGGGAGAAGCTCACCAACCAGACCAGCCTCTCCGAGGCGCTTGAGGTCCAGGGCAACTGCGGCTGGCAGGTGCCGGCCGTGGCGAGCGTCGGCAAGGCCGCCCAGAACTGCAACGACGGCCCATCCGAGGCAAACCTCGGCAAGAACGCCGGCGGGACCTTCTTCCCCTGCGAGGTCGTGCAGTCCTGCACCTGGAACCGCAGCCTGGTCCAGAGCCTGGGGGTTGCGCACGGTCACCAGGACCTGCTCTTCAACGTGGCCATCACCTACGGGCCCGGCATGAACACGCACCGCTCGCCCTTCGGTGGCCGCAACTACGAGTACTACGCCGAGGACGGCGTGATCGGCGGCGAGATCGGCGGCGCCTTCGTCTCGGGCGTCCAGTCCACGGGCGTCGGCACCTTCGCCAAGCACAGCGGCTGCAACGACGGCGACACCAACCGTGGCGGCAACACGACCTGGGTCTCCGAGCAGGCCGTGCGCGAAATCTATCAGAGGCCGTTCGAGATCGCGGTCAAGAAGTACGCAATGAACGGCATCATGGGCTCCATGAACCGCGTCGGCCTGAGCTGGTTCCACTATGGCTTCTACAACACGATCATCCGCGACGAGTGGAACTTCAACGGCATGCTCGTCACCGACTCCGATGGTGCCGCCGGCGACGTGTACAACAACGCCCAGGTCGCGCTGACCTCTCAGACGGGCATGCTCGCCTTCAACGCGTACCCCGACGACGCCATGACGGTGGCCTCCTTTGGTGACGCCACTGCCACGGTGCTCGGCCGCTACCAGCTCCATCGCATCATGCGCAACGCCCTCTTCCAGTACTGCGGCACCAAGACCGTCGACTCCGAGGGCAACTCGCTCGGCGGCGTCTCGACGGGAGGTGCGGCCGCAGGCTCGGCCGGCGGGGTGCCGGTCGCAGGCATCGCGGGTGGTGCCGTGGGCATCGCCGCGCTTGTCGGGGCCGGCGTCCTCTTCGCACGCAAGAAGAAGGGGGCTCCCTCGAAGGCGGAGGCTTCCGCGGGCGCCGACGCAGCCACGGCCGCCGCGATCGAGGATGACGAGGACGAGTCCCAGCTGTGACGCCTGGCCGCGCCGGATGCGACGGACGGCGTGTCCGGCGCGGCCGACCACCCAGGCACCCAAAGGACGAAGAACCAACACCAAAAGGAGGAGACCATGAAGAAGGGAACAGTGGTGGCACTGCTCGCAAGTGCGGCCCTGGCGCTCGCCGTGATGGTCGGCTGTTCGGGTGAGACCGGCCAGACGACGGAGACCACGAGCTCGGAGGGTGTCGCCACCTTACAGCAGCCCACGGACTTCACGTTCGACGCCACGACGGGCGACTTCACGTTCACGGCCACAGACGAAAACACCGGCTACTACTACGTGCGCGTGTACGCCATCAAGGACGGCCAGGAGGTCGACGACATGGTCACCGCCTCGGGCCGCATCACCGGTGGTTCCACAGGCGAGATGTCGGGCTCTGTGGACCTTTCGGGCCTCTCGTACGGCGAGTATCACGTGAACCTCATGTCGTATGCCGCAGCCGGCACCGACTACGAGCCCTCCGATCCCGTGACCCTGACCGTCAGAGGAGGCGTCGGCGGCACGCTCGAGCGCCCCGAACTGCTCCTCATGGCCAGCGGCAACCAGGTCGAGCTCGTCCTTGACTGGTGGACGCTGTGCGACTGGAATTCCTACCAGTACCTGCCGCAGGTCAAGTTCACGTTCTACTCCGACGCCGAGTGCACGCAGGTCGTGCAGGAGGAGCTGGTCGACACGCGCGGGCTGCTGGACACCATGAAGAAGAACCCTCCCGGAACCGGCTACATCTGGGGCGAGGCCCGCGACGCCTCCGTCGTGCGCTGGCACGTGTCAACCAAGCCGATCATGTCGATGTTTGGTGGCGACACGTCTGACGAGGGCGAGACCTGGCAGATCGGCTTCATCAACGACTGCTACGCCTACACGCTCGATCCCGGCACCTACTATGTGACCGCAACGGCCGTGAGCGACTACGACTTCATCAGCGACTCCCAGCCCAGCGAGGCGCTCGAGTTCACGCTGACCGACGCCGAGCCCTCCTCCGAGTTCACCGAGGCCACGACCTCGATGTGGGAGGATCCCGACTTCGACGGCTCATCCGTCACGGCGGCGCCGGGGAGCAAGGAGGACCGCGTCGACGCTGCGACGGCCCAGACCACCACAGTCGAGCTCGTTGACGAGTAGGCCGGGGGAGCGCCTCTCGCACCACTCCGTCACACCAGGCACCCTATGGGCACCTCCCCGCTCCCTAGGCGGAGGTGCCCCGACCCTTCCATCTCTCTTTCGAGAGGAGCACAACATGGCTGAAGCCAAGTCCCTTCTCGGGATGCGCGAGCGCAAGGCCAAGACGTCGGACGAGATCATCTCTGGCCTGAGCGTCTGCGCGCTCTCGGTCTGCGGCATGTTCGTCAACATGCAGCTCGTGCTGCAGTATGTGATCAGCGGCCCCTATGCCGAGGCCACCCAGGCCCAGGTGGCCGCCAACGGCGAGATCATCGCGGCGCTGTGGTTCACCTCGATGATGGTGGCCTTCGCGGGCAGCCTGCTCATCGGCCTCATCGCGCGCCTGCCGCTCGTGCAGACCACGGGCCTGGGCCTCTCAAGCGTGCTCGTCTCCATCATGGGCGTGGCGACGGGCCTCACCTACGCCAACGTCCTGCTGCTGAGCTTCGTGGGTGCGATCGTGTATGCCGCTCTCATGGGGGTGCCCAGGGTGCGGGAGCTCGTCCTCGGTGCGATACCAGCGTCGGTGCGCATGGCCCTGCCCGCCGCGATGGGCCTTCTCGTCGCCTATGTCGCATTGCAGCTCTCTGGTCTCGTGACCGTGAACGGCTCCGCGCTCGCCGCCTATGGCGCCGGCACCGTGCTTGAGGACGCCGCCGACACCGTGGGCGTCTCGAGGCTGCTGTCCTGGGGCGACCTGAGCCACACGACCGACCGGTATCACCCGCTGCTGCTCGTGAGCGCCATCGCCTGCGTCGTCACGATCGTCGCGTTCGTGATCGGCAAGCGTCGCAGCCGTCGTCCCTATGGCTTCGCGCTCGTCATTGGCACCGTGGTGTTCCTTGTGCTGTACCTGGGCCTCGTCTGCTACAACTTCGGCAACGGCAGGCTCTCGGCCGACTCTCTGTGGGCACGCCTGTGGATGGCCGGTGGCGACGACGCCATGGAGTTCCACGTGATCACCGGGGCCGTCTTCTCGAACCTCTCGATCGGCACGATCTTCTCCGACGGCCTGGACTTCAGCGCTTTCACGGCGGCTGGCGGCAACGTGGCGCTCCTCTTCGTCGGTACGATCGTGACCTACGTGGTCGCCTGCCTTGCCAGCTCGCTTGCGACGCTCGATGCGGTGGCCGCCTCGGGCAAGGTCCTCTCAGACGAGCGGGCCACCGGCATGGCGCTCGCCTGCAATGCGGGAACGAACGTGCTCGCCCCCGTGCTCGGTGCCTCCCCCGTAACGATCGCGCCGGAGTCCTACGCCGGCTCCGAGGACCGTGGCCGCTCCGGCCTGTCCTCCGTTGTCTGCGCCATCGGCTTTCTGGTCAATGCGTTCGTCTGGGTCGTGCCCTTCTTCTTCGCGACGGTGACCTCGTACGACGTGACCTTCAACATGGTGGGGCACTACGGCTTCGTGATGCAACTGTTCACGCACACAGGGTTCGCCGTCGCCGATGTCGTGATGATGCTCGTGGGGCTCAACATGGCGCTGCGGTCGCTCGGTGCGGGCATGGACTGGCGGCGCTTCAGCGACGCTGCGGCCTTCCTGGCCACCGTGGCCGGGACGTTCTTCGCCTCCAACATTGCCGTGGGCGTGTCCGTGGGCACCATCGGCTACCTGCTTGCCGAGCTGAGCCGCAAGAAGGCGGCCGTCGCGAAGTTCGGCGAGGAGACCAACGCCGTAAGGCGCGTCGGTGTGGGCACGATCGTGCTTGGCGCGCTCGGCATGGTCGTGCTGGCGTTTGTGCTGTACGTCTGATGTCCCTCCCCGCTTCGGCCGACCTGCCGGAGCATCGACACAGAGGGAAGAGGGGTCCCTGTGTGTCACGGGCGGGGGTCCGGACGCTCTCTTGGACACGGCATGATCATCTGGCGGGGCTGAGGTGGAGGCCG
>JAWRIT010000145.1:0-7705 GCA_040268355.1 Atopobiaceae bacterium
CCCCGGGCCTATCACAGAAAGCGCACCTGCAAGATCCTCGTCGACTCTCCGGCCGACTTCACGCCGGAGATCGCCGAGCTTCTGGGCGTGCGGGTCATCCCATTCTCCTACGTCACCTCGGACGGGGAGTTTCTCGACGACTGCTGGCAGTCGCGCGACCCGCACGACTTCTATGAGTTCATGCGCAAGAACCCCGACGAGCGCATCACCACGTCGGCGGTGACGCCCGGGCGCTACATGGACGTCTTCGAGGAGGAGATCGCCGATGGGCTCCCACTGCTCTACCTGGGGTTCACCGGTGGCCTCTCGTCCTCGATCGACGCGGCCCGCCAAGCCGCCAAGACCGTGATGGAGGCGCATCCAGAGAGCAAGATCTACGTGCTCGACAACCTGTGCCCCTCGCTTGCGGCCCAGTTGCTGGCCATCGAGGTGGTGCGCCAGGCGGCCGAGGGCCTGACGGCCGAGGAGCTCTACGCCTGGGCCAAGGACGCCCGCTACTTCGTGCAGGGCTACTTCACTCTCGACAGCCTCCACTGGCTGGGCCTGGGCGGGCGCATTCCGCCCGCCGCCGCCAACGTGGGCGGCAAGCTCGACATCAAGCCCGAGCTGACCTACGACCGCACGGGGGCGCTGGCGCTGCGGGGCATGTGCCGCGGGCGCAAGAAGGCGCTGCGGGCCATCTTGCAGGACTTCCGCGATAACTACGCCCATGAGTCGTCGCTGCCCATCGCCATCGCCTCGGCAGACGCGGACAAGGACGCCGACTGGCTCGAGGCGCAGATCCGTCGCGAGAAGGGCTGCGAGGACGTCGTCATCATTCGTAGCTCCATCTCGCCGGTCATCGGGTGCCACGTAGGCCCCGGCATGGTCGCGGTGGCCTTCTGGGGCACCGATCGCCGGGAGCAGCTGTCGCTGACCGACCGCATCGCACGCAGGGTCCGGGGCGCCGCATAGGGCATACGGCTCGCTCGGACGCCAAGGCGGGCATGCGTGCGGAGACTGCGCCATCCGAGGCGTGCACACAGGAGGGAACCGCTGCATGACCATCAAAAGAGGTTGTACGGTCGCCTTTGTCGGGACCGGCATCATGGGTGCGCCCATCGCGGGACATCTGCTTGACGCAGGCTATGAGCTGTGCGTCCACAACCGCACGCGCGAGAAGGCCGAGGGACTGGTCGCGCGGGGCGCGCGGTGGTCAGACAGCGTCGAGGAGGCCGTGCGCGACGCCGAGGTGGTCTTCACCATGCTGGGCTACCCGACCGACGTCGAGGACGTCTACCTGGGAAGTGGCGGCATCCTCTCCTCCACGCGGCGCGGCACTTGGCTCATCGACCTCACCACTAGCTCGCCGCAGCTCGCGCGCGACATCCACGATGCGGCCGAGGTCGAGGACAAGCACGCCTTCGACTGCCCGGTGACCGGTGGCGACCAGGGCGCCCGCGACGGCACGCTCACCCTCATCGCCGGCGTCTCGGAGCGCGAGGCCGCCCCCGTCACGCCGCTGCTCGAGACCTTCTCCTCGCAGATCCACTGGTTCGATCGGCCGGGCGCGGGACAGGTCGCCAAGCTCTGCAACCAGGTCGCGCTGGCAGGGTGTCTGGCCGGCGCCGCCGAGGCGATGGCCGTGGCCGAGCAGGCGGGCCTTTCGGTGGCGCAGGTGGCAGGGATGATCGGCGCGGGCATGGGTGGGTCGGTGCAGCTCTCCCGCGTCGCGTCCAAGGCGCTCGATGGCGACTACGCCCCCGGCTTCCTGGCGCAGCATCTGCACAAGGACCTGGAGCTGGCCCTCGAGGAGGCGGACGAGCTCGAGCTCACCCTCCCCGAGACGCAGACGGCGTCAAACCTGGTCGACCTGCTCTGCCAGGTGGGCGGCGAGCGTCTGGGGACCCAGGCGCTCACGCTGCTCTACGCCGACGAGGCGACCTGCACGGCGGCGGGACTCGATTGGTCGCTGGCAAAGCCCGACCCCGCGCCGGAGAACGACGCACGCCAGCGCTACTTCATCAACACACGCCAGTAGGCCCACGGCCTCTTTCGCTGGACCCGCGCGACCATGACGGCGCGCGAGAAAGGAAGCACATACGACATGAACGATTCGACCCAGAGCTCGATGGCGGTGCTCATCGACTTCGAGAACCTGGCATTGGGCACCGGTCGGCGCAAGCGTAACGGGCACCAGGAGGTCGGGCCCATGCCCGACGTCAAGCGCATCCTGGAGCGCCTGGTCGACAAGGGGCGCATCACCGCCAAGCGCGCCTACTGCGACTGGCAGCGCTTCTCCGAGGCCATCACGCCCCTGCACGAGCTGGGCATCGAGCTGATAGAGATCCCCGACCGCGCCTTCACGGGCAAGAACTCGGCGGACATCCGCCTGGCCGTGGACGCCATGGAGATCTGCCTCACCAAAGACCACATCGACACCTTCGCCATCCTCTCGGGCGACTCTGACTTCTCGCCCCTCGTCTCCAAGCTCAAGGAGTTCGGCAAGACGGTGATCGGCGTGGGCATGAAGGAGGCGACCAGCTCCCTTCTGACCGAGGTCTGCGACGAGTTCATCTTCTACGAGGACATCGTGAGCACCGGGGGCATCCCCGCCTTCGAGGGCAAGGTGGCCAAGGAGAAGCACGCCTGCTACCAGCTGCTCTTCGAGACGATCGACGCCCTGCAGGGAGAGAGCGAGAGCGCCATCCTCGCCTCGCGCCTCAAGGACACCATGAAGCGCAAGCGGCCGCAGTTCTCGGAGCGCAGCTATGGCTACCGCTCCTTCTCGATGCTGCTGCGCGAGGCCTCCAAGCTGGGCTTCATAGACATTCATCAGGACGAGCGGAGCGGGACCATCATGGTCGACGGCTTCGCGGAGTAGGGAAGGTAGGAGAACCTATGGCAGACGAGATTCGTGACGACGAGCTCGCCGAGCTGATGGAGGCCCTCGGGGGCGCTCGCCGCAGGGCACGTCAGGACGCCGCCCACAAGGTCGCCCTGATGGCCCACGACGACGCCCATCGCATGCTCGATCATGTGGACGCGCTGGTGGACGCCCTCTACCGGCCTGAGGCGCAGACGCGCTGGGAGATCTTCGACGCCCTCGGCGAGCTGGTGCGCATCGATCCCGCCGCCGTCGAGTCGGGCTATGACGGCGCCGAGGCGTCGCTGTTCGACGAGGGTTCGGCAACGGTGCGCCTGGCGGCGTTCAAGTTCCTGTGCGGTTTGGGCGCCTCGTCTTCCGATCGCTCCGACAGGGTGTGGCCCCTGCTCGACGAGGCCGTGCAGTGCTACCACGGCGACCCCGAGTACCATGACATGCTCGTGGCGCTGCTGGAGTTCGCGGGCGGCGAGCTGTCCGACGCCGCGCGCGAGGCGCTGGTGGGGCGCATCTCCTTCGACGCCGAGAACGGCAGGAGCTACATCAAGGCCTACTCGGCGCAGATCGTCGCGGCGGCCAAGGGAGGGCGGTAGCGGTGGCGGAGCAGTTCGCAGCAGTGGAGGGCCTTGAGAGCGACCATGACCGCCCCCGCCGGCGCATCCCCACGCCGGTCTGGGTGCTGCTCGTGGCGCTTGCCCTGGTGGGTGGCTACGTGGCGCACGACTACGTCGACCTGCGGCAGGTGGTGGGCTTTGGCCCGCTCGAGGGTGCCGTCTCCCTCACGGCCGGCCAGCTCGACCGACCTGTGGCCACCTACACGCTGGGCGACGAGACCTACGAGGTCACCGCTCGTGACGCCATCCTGCAGGGCAGCTCGCTCGAGGGCGCCCAAAACGACGACGGGTCCTATGTCATGCCCTCTGCCGAGGACGCCCTCTCTGCGGCGCGCACGGCGATCCTCATGCGCGAGGTGGAGGAGCGGGGCATCACCGTGAGCGACGAGGAGTTCGCCGCCTACGTGGAGGCGACCTTTGGGACCGCCGACGTTGCCAGCCTGGCCGAGACCTACGGCATGGACGAGCAGACCGTGCGCGAGCGGCTCGGCGAGTCGGCCGCGATAGCCGCCCTGCGCGAGCAGGTCGTGACGGCCGAGCCGGCCGATGCGCTGGAGGAGCCCGCGGCCCCGCAGGACGACAACGCCGACGAGACGAACGCCGACTACGCCGCCTACATCATCGAGCTCGCCGGCGACGAGTGGGACAGCGAGGCCAACGGATGGGCAAGGGAGGACGGCGCCTTCGCCACGGCGCTCAAGGACTTTGACGTGCGCAACGACGCCGCCTCCTACGACGCCGCCCGCGCGGCCTACTACGTGGCCGTCGAGCAGCGCGGCGAGCTCGCTGACGCGGCCGAACGCGAGTGGTCGGCCTACGTGAACGACCTGCTCTCGGAGGCCCAGATGACGCTCTCGTCGCTCGTCCTCTAGCGGCAGGCAGGGGCCGGGGCATGGACGTGCTGGTGAGCGCCTGCCTGCTGGGACGTCACTGCCGCTACGACGGCGGACACAGCCGCTCGGCGGCGGTCGGCGCGCTTGCCGGCAAGGTCCGCTCGCATGCGGTCTGCCCCGAGGTGGCCGGAGGCCTTGCGATTCCCCGCCTGCCGGCCGAGATCGTGGGCGCGGCGGTGTTGCAGTGCGACGGCACCGACGTGACGCGGGACTTCGAGCGGGGTGCGGCGGCCTGTCTCGAGCAGGCGCGTGCGTCAGGGGTGCGCCTGGCCGTGCTCAAGGCACGTAGCCCGTCGTGCGGAAGCGGTCTCGTCTACGATGGAAGCTTCACGGGCAGTGTGCGGGCCGCAGACGGCGTGTTCGCCGCACTGCTGAGAGAGGAGGGGATCTGCGTGGTCTCCGAAGAGGTTGTCGAGAGCTGCAAGCCATCGGTCGAGCATCCGGTGGCCATCGTGTTGGGTTCGGGCCTGGGACACCTTCGTTCGCTCGTGCGTCCGGTCCGGCGTATTTCCTACCATGACATCGACGGCTTTCCCGCCGGTGCCCGTCCGGTTCCCGGACACGACTTCGAGGCTATCGTGGGCACGATCGACGAGGTCCCGGTCGTGGTCTACTCGGGACGCATCCACCTCTACCAGGGATACTCGGCCTCGGAGATCACCTCCCTCGTGCGTCACGCGCACCATGTGGGCTGTCGCGACATCATCTTTGCGTGCGCGACGGGCGCCATAGGCGGAAACGCGCACGTGGGGTTGGGAATCCTCACCGACCAGATCAACCTCACCGGGCATAACCCCCTGGTGGAGGCCGCCGACCTGCGCAACGTGGAGACGCCCTTCGTCGGCATGACCGACGCCTACTCTCCCTACCTGCGCACGATCGCCCGTGGCGTCGCCGACGACGCGGGCATCGCCGTCGAGGAGGGCGTGTACGCCGGCGTGCTGGGGCCATGCTTCGAGACGCCGGCGGAGGTGGCGATGCTACGGGGGATGGGCGTCAGCTACGTGGGGATGTCCACGGTCTGCGAGGTGATCATGGCGCAGGCGCTTGGCATGAACGTCCTCGGCCTGACGCTGGCGGCAAACGAGGCGGGCGACGCCATGGTCACGCACCAGAGCGTGCTAGAGGAGGCTTCCCGGCACGCGGACAACTTCGAGCGCCTGGTACGTGGCGTTCTCAGGCTCCTGTAAGGAGGGGTTTTGCATGACCTACCAAGACGGTCGTCGTACTGGCAACAATCCCACCCTTACCGCCATCGGGGTGCTGCTCGTGCTCATAGGTCTCATGGGGATCTGGCTCCTCCGGGTGTTCTCGGTCGTGTGGGCGACGAGCGAGCCCACCGACCCGGAACCAAAGGTTATCGAGGAGCCTCAAACGGACGAGACGGACGTCAGCTTCGAGGAGTACAACCTGGACGTCAACCCGCCGACGTTGTCGGATGCCCCGGTGGACGCCGACGACGGCGAGCTGCACGACGGGCGCACGGTCGAGGTGTCCTACACCATAGGCGACGAGCGCTGGGAGAAGGTGGGTACCGAGCACGTCGACGCCTACGGGCGCGACGTCGAGTTGGACTTCGACGTGCACTACCCACAGCTCGTGGGGGACCTGGAGCATCTGGACGAGATAAACGAGCTGCTTGAGCGAGCGGCCATGTCGACGGTGCGCACCTACTACGAGAATCCGAGCGAGGAGACGGTGCAAAGCATCGAGCGCATGCTCGAGAGCTCTGAGTCGGAGACGATCCACGCGCTGCTCATCAGTCAGGTCAACTACGCCATCAGCTACAACAGCGAGGACCTGCTCTCCGTGTGCTTCAGTGATAGCTGCTTCGTAGGATCCATAGGCGCCGAGACCATCCAGCTGCGCACCGTCAACATCAACCTGCGGACGGGGGAGGCCTATATGCAGGATGACGTGTTGACGGTTGACGAGCCGGTCGCCTCCTCGTTCGTGGACGGCATCGTGCAGGCGATGGGATCCGACAGCGACGGTGATGGCGTGATCACCGACGACGAGTGCAGGATAGTCTCCATCGTCGGGCGGGAGGCGCTGGTCGAGGCCCTGCAAGGCAAAGGAGAGCTGGCGGAGGCGGGCCGTGTGTACACCTGCCTGTTCATCGATGGCAACGGCAAGCCCAACCTGGGCATCAACTGGTGGCTGAGCGACGAGAGCGGTCGCATGTCGCGCGGTTGGTGGGACGTGACGATCACCGACGAGCAGCTCGCCGCCGCGCGGAAGGACTCGACGCTGTGGGACGTCCTCGGTTAAGCGCGTGGGCGAGGATAACCGAAGACGCCTCGACATGCCCCAAGGGACTGGTTGGCGCGTACGGAGCCATCCGCTGTGGTGCGCGAGTCTCCGATCATCCCCGCAGGTAGCGTTGCGCTTGGAGAGGCCCGATGCGGCCGCAGGCCATAGAAATGCTACGCAACACCGAATCTGTCGAATTACTTAGCATGGACACCCCCCCTGATTTGATACAGTGGGCACCGTAAGCACTTCGGCTCTTCCAAGAGACCCTGTTCGCCTGTCTGCCGGGAGGGGGCGTCGTGGGCGACGCATGCTACGAGCTGGACCACGTCTCGAAGGTCTACCAGGGGCAGCGCGCCCTCGACGACGTGACGATCTCCTTCGAGCGCGGCGAGATATACGGGCTCATCGGGGAGAACGGGGCCGGCAAGTCGACCCTGATCCGCATCCTGCTGGGGCTCGCGCGCCCGACCTCGGGCACCGTCTCGCTGTTCGGGCAGAGCGCCCCGAGGGCCTTCCGGGAGGGCCTGTCGCGCGTGGGCTACGTGCCGGACGAGTGCTCCCTGTACCTCAACATGAGCGCCCGGCAGAACCTCGAGGTGCGCTGCACCGAGTGGGGCCTCCCCGCCGGCCGGGCGGTGGATGCGGCCCTCGAGCGGGTCGGGCTCGCGGACGTCGGCGGCAAGCGCGTGCGCGCGTTCTCGTTCGGCATGAGGCAGCGTCTCAGCCTCGCGGTGGCCATGCTGGGCGACCCGGAGGTCCTGGTGCTCGACGAGCCGATCAACGGCCTCGACCCGAGGGGCGCCCTGGAGGTGGGCGAGCTCCTGCGGGAGCTGTGCGCCGGGGGCGGCAGGGCCATAGTCGTCTCGAGCCACATCCTCTCCGAGCTGGAGCGCGTCGCCACCCGCTACGTCCTCATGAGCCGCGGCGCCGGCGGGGCGCACGCCGCCGCCGACTCGCCCGAGGTCGCCGCCCGCGGCGGCCTGGAGGGGTACTGGTGGGGGTCGGTCGGCGGGGCGGGCCCGAGGTAATGGGGGCCCTGCTGCGCTGCCAGCGCGCCAAGCTGCTGGCCGGCCCGCTCC
>JAWRIT010000146.1:0-4743 GCA_040268355.1 Atopobiaceae bacterium
GCGCGCGAGAGCGCGTCGCCGCGCACGAACTCCTCGCCGACGGCGAGCGGGCTCTCGTCGAGCGTGCCGTCGATGAGGCCGGAGATGACCCGTTCGGCCGCGTTGCGCACGGTGAGGTCGGGGTCGTCGCCGGCGAGCTCCATCACGGTCCGCACGTTCTTCTGCGTGGCGTCCTCGCAATCTGGCGGGGCCAGGCGCAGCATGATGGCGTTGGCGACGAGCGTTCGGTTGTCCGCCTCCTCGATGGAAAGGCCGGACACGTGGTCGGTTCCCAGCGAGTCGGCGACGGCGGGTGCGAGACGGCGCGAGGAGAGCGAGACGGGCATGAAGCGCTCGGAGGGGCAGAAGCGCTCCTCCCCGAGGTGGAAGGACTGGCGCACGGGCCGCAGCCAGCCGTCCTCGTAGCGCAGCACCGGCGCGAAGGCGCGGTAGGTCTCGGTGAGGTCGCCCACGTCGGAGAGGTCGAGCTGGGAGAGGCGCCAGCGGTCGAAGTCGACCGAGAGGTAGCAGGTGCGCCGCGTCGCGTTCTCGTGCACGGCGGCGACCCACACGTGACGGACGCGCTCGGAGCAGCGGAAGGCGCTTGCGGCGAGCAGCAGGGCCAGGCGCAGGGCGTAGTCCGCGGCCGCCCGCTGGCGCAGGTCGCCGGTGGTCGCCACGATGCCGAGCTCGTCGTCGAAGCAGGAGGAGGGGAAGGCGTCGGCTGGCGTGAGGTCGAACTCGATGGCCACGTTGCCCGAGGCGACGTTGGTGCGGAAGCGGGTGGTGAGACGGTAGGGGAGCTGGAGGGTCTCGACGGCCTGCGAGATGCCGTAGCGCACCGCCCACTCGCCGTCGGGGCGGGTGACGCCCTCCAGCTCAAGCGGCTCGTCGATGGCCGCCGCCTGCGCCACGATGGAGCGGGCGAGCCCCTGGTTGAGGCGGTAGGCGTCCTCCTGCGTCGCGGTCGCGGCATCGAGGGACGAGCAGGCGAAGCGCACGGCGTTGAGCGCCGCCTCGAGCCGTATGACGCGCAGCTTGGCGAGGTAGGGGATCTGTGGGTCACCGATGCGCAGGTAGACCATGTGCGAGGCGCGAGGCCTGACCACCGTGATCTGGGGCAGCTCGACGTCGGCGGAGAACAGGCCCGCCTCCTCGAGCATCCGCGCCGCGTAGCGTTCGAGCTCGCTGGGCGCCTCCGTCACCTGACCCGCCTTGCCCTCGTCGCGCGCGTCGTCGGGGCTGGTGGGCGTCGAGGCGGCCGCGGCCTCGCGCGTGCGGACGTCGCCCACGAAGCGCTTGAGCTCGGCCACGGGGTCCGACGACTGGGCGAGCTGGTCGGAGAGGGCGGCGAAGTCGAGGACGGAGCGATGGTGCGGTGTCGCCACCTGTGGCGTGGCCTCGGGCGCAGGCGCAAGCTCCGCCTCGCTTGCTGCCTCGGGTGTCGTGAGCTCGTCGGGCTCTGCGGGCGGCAGGGGCGGGGCCTCGTCAGCCGCCTCGATGGCGGCATGGGCGTCGGGGGCAGGTGAGCCATCCTCGGCGGGTGGTGCCGCTATCACACGCGCGGATCGAAGGGCCGCCTCCTGCTGCCGGATGGTCTCCTGCCGGTGGATGACCTCCTGCCGCCGGATGGTCGAAGACGTGCGCACGAAGCGCACGTGCAGGATGGCGACAGACGCCAACAGGCACAGCGAGGCGACGCAGGCCGATGCCGCCAGGATGCCCTCGCCCTGGACGCTCGCATCGAACGATCCGAGGAACAGCACGAGGAAGGCGGCTTCGGCCAGCAGGAACGCAAGGTGGACTATGGTGGCTTTTGTCCTCATGGTATTACGGTATATACCCCATCGGCGGGCCAGTCTGTCACCGACCGGACACTGGCGTTCCCCTCGCTGACAAGAATCTTCGAAATGTTGCTAATTCATGCTTGAACATATGAACAGATGCTCATATACTAACGATACGCCATCCGGAAGGAGATCCCATGTCCAGAGAAGAGCACACCGTCGAGCCGGACGCCCTCTTCCAGCGTTACCTGCAGAATGACGACATCGTCTATGAGGCGACCCGGATCTTTGACGCGCTGTCCGACTACACGCGCTTCCAGATCCTCTCGGCGCTCTGTGTTGGGAGCCAGAGCGTCAGCGAGCTCAAGGACCAGTGCCATGTGACGCAGTCGGCCATCTCGCACCAGCTTCGCCTGCTGCGCGATAGGGGCCTGGTCTTTGCCCGCCGCGAGGGCCAGCGTGTCATCTACGCCCTGTCGGACGACCACGTGACCACGCTCATCCGCGTGGGCCTCGAGCACGCCGCCGAGGCGGCCGCGGTCGAGGGGGAGTGAGGGACATGGCACAAAGGACGCTTGAGCGAGAGCTGAGCGCCGCGCAGGAGCGGGGAGCCTCCGCTTCCGTCCACGAGCACGGTGCCCACGAGCACGGGACCTGTGGGTGCGACCATGAGCGGCAGGAGGACCGCGCGCTCACGGTGGCCCCGAGCTTCTCCTACCACGTGCTGGGCATCGACTGCCCCAGCTGCGCCCAGCAGACGCAGCATGCCGTGCGTGCGCTGTCGAGTGTGGAGGACGCGCGGTTGGTGTATGCGACCGCGACGCTGGAGGTCGTGGCCGAGGAGCGCGTGACGCTCGACGACTGTCGCCGCGAGGTGCTCGCCTGCGTGCGCTCTCGCGGACAGGACCTCGAGCTCGGCGATGCCGAGCGGGCACGGCTGGAGGCCGAGCGCCCCTGGTATGTGGAGCATCGCGAGCGGATCCTCATGGGCGTCTCGGGCGTCTCGCTGGCGGCGGGGCTTGTCGCCGAGCACATCATGCACGCCGAGACACACGCCATCCCCCTCTACGTGTTGTCCGCCCTGTCGGGGCTCGTCTTCATCGGGCCCATGGCGCTCGCGGCCCTGCGTCGCCGCACGGCCGACATGAACGTGCTCATGAGCATTGCCGTCATCGGCGGTCTTATCCTGGGCCTTCTAGGCGACACGGACGTCTTTGGCGACGCCGCGATCGTTATCTTCCTCGATCAGGTGGGGGAGTGGCTCGAAGGCTGGTCGATGCGCAAGACCTCGGGCTCCATCCAGGAGCTCATGGACCTCGCCCCCTCGGTGGCCCACCTGGTCGGCGGGGGAGGTCAGCCCTCCGACGTCCCGGTGGCCGACGTCGAGGAGGGGCAGCGCATTCGCATCCTGCCCGGAGAGCGCGTGCCGCTCGACGGCACCATCCTCGCGGGCTCCTCGTCGTTCAACGAGGCTCCCGTCACCGGCGAGAGCATCCCAAAGGACAAGGGCGTCGGGGCGTCGGTCTTTGCCGGCTCGCTCAACACGAGCGCGGCCGTCGAGATCGAGGTCACGGCCGACGAGGACTGCACCACGCTGGCGCGCATCGTCTCGCTGGTGCAGGGCGCCCAGGCGCAGAAGGCTCCCTACGAGAGCTTCGTCGACCGCTTTGCGGCCGCCTACACCCCGATCGTGATCGTCGGCGCCGCCGTAGTGGGCGTCGCCGTGCCGCTGGGCGTCAGTCTGGTGGCGGGCTTCTCTGGCGCCGTGTGGCACGAGTGGGTCTACCGTGCGCTCTCGCTGCTCGTGGTGGCCTGCCCCTGCGCGCTCGTCATCTCCACGCCAGTGTCGTTCGTCTCGGCGCTCACGCGGGCGGCCAGAAACGGCGTACTCGTGAAGGGTGGGGCCTACTTTGACATCGCATGCAAGGTCACCACGGTCGCCTTCGACAAGACCGGCACGCTCACCGAGGGGCGCCCGCAGGTGATCGAGGTGATCGGGTGTGGTGGCGCGACCGAGCGCGACGTCCTGCAGATCGCCGCCACCCTGGAGGCCTCGTCCACCCATCCCTTGGCGCGCGCCGTGGTGCTGCGCGCCCGCGAGCTGTCGATTCCCGTCGCCGCGCCCGAGCTGGTGGAGGAGGTCACCGCCTCCGGCATGCGCGCCGAGGTGGACGGCGTGAGCTACCTCGTGGGCAAGCTGGCCTTTGCCCGCGAGCACGCCCGGGTGGGGCGTGCGGTCGGCGAGGAGGTGGCACGGCTGGGCGCATCCGGCGCGTCGGCGCTGGTGGTCTGCGCGGACGGCCAGGTGGCGGGCATCATCGGCATCGCCGATGCCCTGCGTCCCACCACCCCGGCGGTCGTCGCCCAACTGACGCAGAAGGGCATAGGGGGGACCGAGATGCTGACGGGCGACAACGCCCACGCGGCCGGTGCGGTGGCCGCCGAGGCGGGCGTGGGGACCTATGCCGCCGAGCTGCTGCCGGAGGGCAAGTCCGCCCGCATCCGCGAGCTCCAGGAGGCGGGCGAGGTCGTGGCCATGGTCGGTGACGGCATCAACGACGCGCCGGCGCTGGCGACCGCCGACCTGGGCATCACGATGGGTGCCGCCGCCTCCGACACGGCGCTTGAGGTGGCCGACGTGGCGCTGCTCTCCGACGACCTGGCGCAGTTGCCGGCGTTCTTCGCGCTTGCCACCAAGACCATGCGAGTGGTGCGCGAGAACATAGCCTTTGCCATTGGCATCAAGGCGCTGGTCTTCGTGCTGGTCATCGCAGGTGTCGCAGGCATGGGGGCGGCCGTCTTTGCCGACACGGGCGTGGCGCTCATCGTGATCCTCAATGGGATGCGGCTCATGTTGAGCTCGCGGGTCCGGTGGTAGGGGCCGCAGGGCTGGGGCTATAGAGGCAAACGGCTGTCTGACTGCCGTCCTCGGCGCTCCACCCGCTCGTCAGGACAAGGAAGTTCGTCATCGCGACAG
>JAWRIT010000147.1:0-18945 GCA_040268355.1 Atopobiaceae bacterium
TGAAAGCAGCGACACACAAGTGCCTCTTCCCCCGTGCCGGCGCGATCCAGCCAGCTACTTACTTCTTCGACTTCTCCTTGCGGGGCTTCAGGATGGGGTTCACGGCGCCCTCCACGCCCTCGTCGCCAAAGGAGATGCCCATGAGCTTGGCCTGCCGGACGAGCTGGTGATCGGGCGGTACGGTCTTCAGGCGACCTGCCACGATGTCGAGGGGCACGCGCACGATCTCGCGGTTGTGGTCGGCCACCATGAAGCCGTACTCGCCCGCCAGGATGCCGTGCGCCGCCTCGACGCCCACCTGCGTGGCAAAGACGCGGTCGTAGGGGCTGGGCACCCCGCCGCGCTGCGTGTGCCCGGGCACGGCCACACGCACCTCGTGGTTGGTCCGCTCGATGATCTCCGCGGCGATGTCGTAGGCGATGGAGGGCGAGGTGCGCTCCGCGATGCGCTGCTTGTAGTCCTTGCGCTTGAGGTGGGCGTCCTCGACGGAGATGGCGCCCTCCGCCACGGCGATGATCGAGAAGCGGTTGCCCTCCTGGTCGCGTCGCTTGATGACCCTGATGACGTTGTCGATGTCGTAGGGGATCTCGGGCAGCAGGATGACGTCGGCGCCGCCTGCGACGCCGGCATACAGCGGGATCCAACCCACCTTGTGGCCCATGATCTCGATGACGAACACGCGGCCATGGGAGCTGGCCGTGGTGTGGATGTCGTCGATGCACTTGGTCGCGATCCCCAAGGCGGAGTGGAAGCCAAAGGTCAGGTCGGTGCCCCAGGTGTCGTTGTCGATGGTCTTGGGCAGCGCGATGACGTTCAGCCCCTCCTCGTGCAGCCGGTTGGCCGTCTTGGTGGAGCCGTTCCCACCACCCATGACCAGGCAGTCGAGCTGCAGCTTGCGGTAGGTCTCCTTCATGGCCTCGACCTTGTTGATGCCCTCGGGGGTCGGCTCGTCGAGCAGCTTGAAGGGGGTGCGGCTGGTGCCGAGGATGGTGCCGCCGCGCGTGAGGATGCCGTGGAAGTCGCCTGCGGCGAGCTGACGGTAGGCGCCGTAGATCATGCCCTGGTAGCCGTTCTCGAACCCGTAGAACTCCACCGGCTCCGTGCTGCTGTGGATGAGCGCCTTGGCCACGCCGCGCAGGGCGGCGTTGAGCGCCTGGCAGTCGCCACCGCTGGTGAGCATTCCGATCCTGAGCATAGAAAACCCCTCTCCCTTTGATGCGGCCTGCCCTCCCAGTGTGCCACACGCCCGCCGCCCTCCCGCCCCGCGCGACGTTCGCTGGTCCAATGGGCCGGTCAGCGGACGGGCCTGCGGTGGGCCGCGCACAGGACAGCTCGCCCCCGCAGGTCTGCCTCCTGCCGTCGATCGCCTCCCAGAATGCCGATCGACCAGGTGCGTCTTGGTATCATGAGGTGAGTCGCACCACACCCTTCCATGCCTCAAGGAGACGCATATGAGCAACCCTCTCGCCAGCGACCTTGACATCCTGCGTCAGGCCGTGGAGCGCACGGCTCGCCACGGACGCTTTGCCCAGACCTTCCATCTCGTGCCGCCCGTGGGTTGGCTCAACGATCCCAACGGTCTCTGCCAGCTGGGGGACACCTACCATGCGTTCTTCCAGTACTCGCCCTTCTCCGCGGAGGGCGGCGTCAAGATGTGGGGCCATTCCACGAGCCACGACATGGTGCGTTGGACCTACGAGGGCACGGCACTCTACCCCGACCAGCCGGTCGACGTGGGCGGCGTCTACTCGGGCTGCGCCTATGTGGAGGACGGCGTCATGCACGTCTTCTACACCGGCAACGTCAAGCGCGAGGACGAGGACCACTACGACTACGTCACGGCCGGGCGCGAGGCCAACACCATCCACGTCACCTCCACCGACGGCGTGAACTTTGGGCCCAAGCGCCTGGTCATGAACAACACCGACTACCCGGGCGACGACACCGCGCACGTGCGCGACCCGAAGGTCTGGCGCGAGGGTGACACGTACTACATGGTGCAGGGTGCACGCAAGAAGGACGACACGGGCGAGGTGCTCGTCTTCTCCTCGTCCGACCTCGTGCGGTGGAAGCTGTGCAACCGCATCACCTCCAACACGCGCTTCGGCTACATGTGGGAGTGCCCCGACTACTTCGTGCTCGACGACACCGGCGAGTTCGCCCGAGGCGACCGCGTTCAGGTGCTCTCGGTCTCGCCGCAGGGCCTGCACGGCGGCGACTGGGACCGGCGCAACGTCTACCAGTCCGGCTACTTCGTGCTGCTCGGCGACGTCACGAGCACCTGCACGCTGATGCCCTTCGCGCTCTGGGACGCCGGCTTCGACTTCTACGCCCCCCAGACCTTCCGCGCCGACGACGGACGGCGCATCCTCATCGGCTGGATGGGCATGCCCGACGAGCACACCTACACCAACAAGACGGTGCGCGACGGGTGGCAGCACTGCTTCACCGTGCCGCGTGAGGTCTCCGCCCACAACGGGCGCGTGCTGCAGTGGCCGGTGCGCGAGCTGGAGGCGTACCGCACGAACCTCCGCACGGGCGAGGGCAGCCTCCAGGTCGTGGGTTCGCGCGCGTTCGACCTGTTTATCGACGAGCTTGACGCGGACGAGCCGATGACGGTCTCGCTCGCGGGCGAGCTCGAGCTCACCTGGCGCGACCGGCGCTTCGAGATGCGCTTCTTGGACGAGGGCATGGAGTCGGTGGGGGCCGGGCGCCGCTCGCGCTTCGAGTTCCTGGACGAGCTGCGCGACCTGCGCGTGGTGGGGGACGTCTCCTCGGTGGAGGTCTTCGTCAACGACGGGGAGCTCACCTTCTCGTCGCGTTACTACCCGGAGAGCTACTCCGTGGAGGTCGTGGCTCCCGGCGCCCAGGTGAGCCTGTGGGACCTCGAGGCGGAGGCGTAGGGCCGTGAGCCTCCTCGACAGGTTCCGCATGAGCTTCTCCGATCGACTGGGTCGAGGCGCGGGCCCGCTCGTCGAGGCACGCTTTCTGGACGTGCCGACCGGCGACAACTACCGTGACCTGGGTGGCTACGACAGCCCTCACGGCCCGACGCGCTACCGCCGCTTCGTGCGCGCCGGCTCGACCGCGCGCCTCAGCTTCGCCGACGTCGAGCGGCTCAAGGACTACGGCGTCTGCCGTGTGCTCGACCTGCGCAGCGCCTTCGAGGAGCCCCGCTCCACCGACCGCTTCGTCCGGCAGGATCGGGTGGCGTGGGAGAACGTGCCGCTGTTCGACTACGACCTCTCCGACCCACGGCTTGCAGGAACGAGCACGCCCGCTGGCAACTACCTCATCGACGGCTATGTGACCATGCTCTCCAACCACGAGGCCATACGGAGGATCTTCGAGTTCTTCGCCCAGACCCCCGACGGCGGCGCCGTGCTGTTCCACTGCGCGGCTGGGATGGACCGCACCGGCATGGTCGCGCTTCTGCTGCTGGGTCTCGCCGAGGTGCCGCGCGCGCAGGTCGTGGCGGACTACCTCTACTCCTTCGCCTCGAAGGAGGAGGTCGACCGGCTGGTCTTTGAGAAGCGGCGCCTCACGGGGGTCGAGGGCGCCTGGAGCCCGCTGCCATCGCGCGAGGAGGCCGTCGAGTTCGTGCTCGACCGCATCGAGCAGGGCTATGGAACGACTCGTGCGTATCTTGCGGCGTGTGGCATTAATGGGCAATGTCTTGATAGCGTCCGGGGTATGCTGGTGGGACATGAGGGATCGAACGACCGCATCCTGGGGGACCGATCGGGATGTGGTCGTTCCCTTCCCGGTGCGTGGCGCGACGGCGCCTGAGCGAGACGACATATGACGCGGCGGGGGGCGCGGCTCCCCGTATCGCGCATGCATAGAGGGACGGAAGAAGGCCTCCGATGAACGCAGAGCAACTGAATGGCACCATGCTGCAGGGATTCTCCTGGAACCTGCCCGCTGACGGCCAGCACTGGCGCCGCCTGGGCCAGATGGCCGACCGGCTGGTGTCCGAAGGCATCACGTCGGTGTGGATGCCGCCCGCCTACAAGGGGCAGGCCGGCGCCGTCGACGTGGGCTATGGGGTGTATGACCTGTGGGACCTCGGCGAGTTCGAGCAGAAGGGCACGGTGGCGACCAAATACGGCACGCGTCGCGAGTACGCCTCGGCCGTGGTGGCGCTCCAGCAGGCCGGCATCGACGTGCTCGGCGACGTCGTCTTGAACCACAAGATGGGCGCCGACGAGTCCGAGCAGGTCATGGCGCGTCCGGTGGCGTTGGACAACCGGCTCCACGACCTGGGCCCGCTCGAGCAGATCGAGGCCTGGACGCGCTTCACCTTCCCGGGTCGCGCCGGCGTGCTCGACGACTTCCGCTGGGACTGGCACCACTTCAAGGGCGTCGACTACGATGCCGCCACAGGGCGGAGCGGCGTCTGGCTCTTCGAGGGCAAGGCCTGGGACCAAGACGTCAACGCGGAGATGGGCAACTACGACTACCTCATGGGCGTGGACGTCGACGTCGACGACCCCGAGGTCTATCAGCAGCTTGTCAAGTGGGGCCAGTGGTACCTCGAGGCGAGCGGGGTGGACGGAGTGCGCCTCGACGCGATCAAGCACATGAGCCGCCAGTTCTACCTCCGCTGGCTCGCCGAGTTGCGCGAGGCGACGGGCCAAGAGCTGTTCTGCGTGGGGGAGTACTGGTCGCCGTCGGTGGACGACCTCGTGGGCTACCTGGGCGAGGAGCAGGCGATGAGCCTGTTCGACGTGCCCTTGCACTTCGCCTTCTACCAGGCGTCGGTCGACCGGGCGCACATCGACTTCGCCCACATGCTCGACGGCGCCTTCGTGACGGCGGACCCGGTGCATGCGGTCACGTTCGTCGACAACCACGACACCCAGCCCAACCAGGCGCTCGAGTCGACGGTGCAGTCGTGGTTCAAGCCGGTCGCCTACTCGATCATCCTGCTGCGCGAGGCGGGCTATCCCTGCGTCTTCTTCGCGGACCTCTTTGGTCTGCCGAGCGACGCGATCCCCGTCGTGGCGGAGCTGCCGCTGCTCATGGAGGTCCGCCGCCGCTTCGCCTTTGGGGCGCAGCATGACTACCTGGACGAGGCCGACCTGGCGGGCTGGACGCGCGAGGGAACCGAGGAGAACGAGGCGACCGGTGTGGCCGTGGTGCTCTGCAGCCGTGCGCAGGACGACCCCGCCGCGAGCGAGGGCGCCCCTGCCCCGGAAGGCGAGCCGACGCAGGAGGAGGGGGCGGAGCGTCCCGAGGCGACCGAGGGTGCGCCACAGGACGACCGTCCCGCCAAGGACATGTACGTTGGCGTGCGGCAGGCGGGCAAGACCTGGCGCTCGGTGCTGGGCGATGTCGCGGAGGTCGTGATCGACCAGGACGGCATGGGTCGCTTCCCGGCGAGTACCACCAGCATGGTCGCGGTCTACGTCCCCCGCGAGGCCGCCTCTCGCCTCGATCACATCCCCATCGTGATGAACGTCTGAGGGCGTCACGAGGCGTCCGGAACAGGCCATCGGTGCCCGCCGCGTGCGAGCCTCGGCAGGCGTGCATAAGCGTCCTTTCGGCCTGCATATGCCCTCCCACCGGCCGCCCCATGCGACGGCTGTGTCAATTACCTGCAAATCGCCGGGCATGCGTCGATGAGGTTGGGGTAGAATAGCCCTCGTGGCAAAGCGCCGCATGTATCGCGCGAAAGCGCAGCATCATGCCCGAGAGGGCAGGAAAGAAAGGCACGTCATGGCACAGGGTACTGTTAAGTGGTTCAACCCCGACAAGGGCTACGGCTTCATCTCTCGCGAGGACGGTGATGACCTGTTCGTCCACTACAGCGAGATCCAGATGGACGGCTTCAAGACCCTTGACGAGGGGCAGGCAGTCGAGTTCGAGATCACCACGGGACAGAACGGCAAGCTCCAGGCCTCCGCTGTCCGCAAGATCTAGACAGACTTGGGCATACGATATGAGGGGGCCACTTCGGTGGTCCCCTTTTTTGTTTGGGACGGTGGGCCTCACGGGGCCCGACGGGGACAAGGGAGGTCATGGGATGGATGACGCTGAGCTCAAAGAACGGGTGGACGCATACGTGGACGAGGTCTGGGAGGACGTCGTCGAGGACATCCGCACGCTCGTGCGGATAGAGTCCGTGGAGGACCTCGCCGCCGCAGCGCCGGGCATGCCGTGGGGTCCGGCGTCCCACCAGGCGCTGGTGGCGGGCCTTGAGATCGCCCGCCGCCTCGGCCTCGACGCGCACGACTGCGAGGGCTACATCGGCTACGCCGACCTCCCGGGCGCCTCGACCACCCAGATCTCGACCATCGCCCACACCGACATCGTGCCGGTGGGCCTCGGGTGGACGGTGCCGGCGCTCGACGTCACCCGGCGTGACGGCTACCTGCTCGGCCGCGGCGTCCTCGACGACAAGGGTCCCTTCGTCCTCTCGCTCTGGGCGGCGCACTTCTTCGTGCGCGAGGTCGAGCGCAGCGGTGCCAAGCTGCCCTACACGCTGCGCTGCATCGTGGGCAATGCCGAGGAGACCACGATGGCGGACGTCGACTGGTACCTCGAGCACTTCGACGCGCCAGCCTTCTGCTTCACGCCCGACGCCGACTTCCCGCTCATCTGCGGCGAGAAGGGCATCTTCCATGGCCTGTTCCGCACGAAGGCTCCGGTGGTGGGCGGGGACTGCCCGCTGGTCGAGCTCGACGGCGGCACGGTGGCCAACGCCATCCCCGGCCGGGCGACGGCGCTGGTGCGCGCCGAGCTCGCCGACGCACTGCGTGTCCGCGACGAGCAGGACATCGACTTCGAGGGGGCGGGAGAGGACCTGACGCTCGTAACGGCCCACGGCATCGGCGGACATGCGGCCTTCCCCGAGGGAACGGACAACGCCATCGGTAAGCTGGTGCGCCTGCTGTTGGCGGGCGGCGAGACGTCCTCTGCCCCGCGCGAGGGCGCAGACGCGTTCCTGCGGCTCGTCGAGACCCTCACGCGCACCAGCGACGGCAGCGCAGTGGGCATCGCGAGCGCTGACGAGATCTTTGGGCCGCTCACGCTCAATGCCGGCGTGATGCGGACGGAGTCCGACGGCAGCTGCACCATCACGGTCGACGTCCGCTTCCCGGCCTCCATCTCCTCGGCCGAGGTCATCGGCGCCTTCGAGGCGCTGGCGGCGCCCCACGGGTGCACCTTCGAGGCGGGGATGGCCAAGGAGCCCTTCTACATGGACCCCGAGCTGCCCGAGATCCAGACCCTGCTCGACACCTACAACGAGTACCGGGGCACCGACGCGGGCGCCCAGGTGATCGGCGGGGGCACCTACGCCCGGCACTTCCCGCGCGCCTGCGCCTTTGGCCCCCATGACCCGAGCGTGGCCGACCCCGACTGGGTGGGCATCGAACATGGCCCAGACGAGGGCGTCTCGGAGGAGGTCCTGCGCCGGGCGCTCAAGATCTACATCGTCTCGATCGCCCGTCTGATGCGGCTCGACCTCGCCTGAGGCGTGCGGGGCCCAGGCGTGTCCTGGCGCCACGGACTGTCGCGGTGGCCCCGGTCAGGCAAGCTCCGACCAGTCGTGCAGGTAGAGCTCGGCGGCCTCGCGCACCTCGTCAAGTGGCTGGAGGTCGTCGGGGGAGCGGACGGCGCAGGTGATGAACCCCGCCTCGCGCGCGGCGCGGATCCCGGGGACCACGTCCTCGAACACGATGCATCGCTCGGGGCGCGCGCCTAGCCGCCGCGCCGCCTCGAGGTAGATGTCGGGCTGGTCCTTGGCCACGCCCACGTCCCGTCCGTGGACGCGGGCGTCAAAGAGCCCCTCGACGTCGACCTGCCGTATCGACAGGATGAGCTCCGGCTCGTTGACCGTGGCCAGCGCGGTGGGCACGCCCTGTGCCCGCAGGCTCTGGATGTAGCGCTCGGCACCCGCACGCAACACGACGCGCGTGTGGTAGAGCGCCTGGCTGAGGCGGGTCCACTCCTGGGCGATCTCCTCGGGCGTCTCGTCCTTAAGCCCGTAGGCCTCGATCGTGTAGCGGGCGCCGGCCGCGAACCCGAGCGCCGAGAGCGTGCGCGCGTACTCCTCGGTGTAGGGGATGCCCCGCGCCCCGAGGAAGGTCCGGTCGACCTCCTCCCAGATCCAGGCGGTGTCCGCGATGGTGCCGTCGAAGTCGAAGATGGCCGCCTCGAAGGCGGGCGGCCAGAAGGAGGAGGCGTCGCTGCTCACAGGGACCCTTTCTGACGATCGGAATCAGACGAGTCTAGCAGAGCCTCATTCGCGAAGAGAGGCCACCTTCTGCGGCCCCACGGGTCGCCCATGCGGGTGGTGCGCGCCTGCTGGGAAGTCGCTCGTGCAAAAGGCCCCTGCCGGGAAGTCCCTGGCAGGGGCCGACAGGCCGCAAGGGGATCGTGTCGCCTCCTGCTACAGCGTCTGCTCGGTTCGACCGATGATGTCGTCCTGGGTGGCCTTGGAGAGCACGTTGAAGAAGGCGGAGTACCCAGCGACGCGCACGATCAGGTCCTTGTGGCGCTCGGGATGGTTCTGCGCGTCGATGAGCGTGGCGCGATCGACCACGTTGTACTGCACGTGGTAGCCGTCGAGCCGGTTGAAGAAGGTGCGGATGACCATCTCGAGCTTCTTGGTGTTGCGCTCAGAGGCGAGCGTGGAGGGCGTCACCTTCTGGTTGAGCAGCACGCCGCCGGTGATCTCATGGGTGGGCAGCTTGGAGACGCTCTTGAAGACGGCGGTGGGGCCGTGGGTGTCCATGGAGTGCGCCGGCGAGCAGCCCTCGGCCAGCGGCTCGCGTGCGTGGCGTCCGTTGGGGGTGGCCATGGTGCCAAAGCCCTGTCCCACGTTGGCGCTGATGGACGAGGTGCCGGCGTAGCGGATGCCGCCGATGGGCCCCTTGCCGAAGCGCGTGTTGGGGTACTTCTTCATCTCGTCGATGTAGTCGTTGTAGGCGTCGACCACCAGCAGGTCCACACGGTCGTCGTCGTTGCCGTACTTGGGGGCGTCACTCACGAGCATCTGGCGGACGCGCTCGCCCTCCTCGCCGGCGAAGTCGCTCTCGAGGGCGTCCATGAGCTGGTCGGGCGTGAGACGTCCCTCCTCGAACACGAGCGTCTTGATGGCGGCCAGCGAGTCGGCCATGTCGGCGATGCCCACCTGCAGGCCCGAGATGAAGTCGTAGACGGCGCCGCCCTCCTTGATGGTCTTGCCACGGCCCAGGCAGTCCTGCACGAGCGTGGAGCAGAGGATGTCGGGCACCTCGCACTCGCTGGCGACGTCCACGGCGTTCTCGATGATGACCGAGGCGCGCGTCATGGCGCGGATGGCCTTGTCCCAGGCCTCCATGAGCTCGTCGAAGCTTTGCATCTGGCGGAAGTCGCCAAAGTCGTCAAAGAAGCGCCTGCCGGAGGTCATGTCGACGCCCCGGTTCATGACGGCCAGCAGGATGCGGGGGAAGTTCAGGTAGCTCATGCCGGTGCAGCGGTAGCCCCACTTGCCGGGCACGGCCGTCTCCACGCAGCCGACGGCGCTGTAGTTGTAGGCGTCCTCGGGGGCCACGCCCTTCTCGATGAAGGAGGGCACGATGACCTCGTCCGAGTTGAAGGCGGGCATGCCGGTGCCGAGCTTCATGACCTCTAGGGCCTCGTCCATGAAGGCCTGGTCGAGGTTTCTGTGGTAGCGCACGGTGAGGTTGGGCTGCGGCAGGCGCGTCTGGCCGATGGAACGCAGGATGAGGAAGGAGAGACGGTTCACGGCGTCGCGGCCGTCGGGTGTCTGGCCGCCCACGGTCACGTTCTGGTACATCGGGCTGCCGGCGCTGGAGAAGGTGTGGGCCTGGCTGCGCACCTTGTTGATGGTGAGCGACTTGATCCAGAGGTTCGTGAGGAGCTCCACGGCCTCGTCCTCCGTGATGCGGCCGGCGGCGAGGTCGGCGTCGAGGAAGGGGCCGGCGTACTGGTCCACGCGGCCGAAGGAGAGCGAGTGGCCGTTGGACTCGATCTGCAGGACGAGCTGGACGAACCAGGTGGCCTGCAGGGCCTCGTGGAAGGTCTCGGCGGGCTCGTAGGGCACCTTGTCGCAGATACGGGCGATCTCGAGGAGCTCGGCGGCGCGTGGCTCGTCGGCAGTCTCGGCCTTCGTTCGGGCGAGGGCCGCGTAGCGCGCGGCGAAGTCGCGGACGGCCTGGATGGTGATCAGGACCGCCTTGTAGAACTGGTACTTGTCGATGGAGGCGGCCTCGGTGAGGTCGAGGCCCTCCTTGAGGGAGCGGGCGCGCTCCTCGTAGCCTCTGAGGCCGACCTCGAGCATCGTGGGGTAGTCCACCACGATGTGGGCGTCGCCGGCGTTGAGCTTGCCCTCCATGCCAAAGAAGCCGGTCTCCATGAACACCTGCACCTCGTCGGGGATGAGGGCCATGCCGCGGTCGCGCAGGGTGTTGTTCTTCCAGAAGGGTGCGATGTCGCGGATCTGCCGCTTGGTCTCCTCGGTGATGTAGAAGACGTCACCGTCGCGCTTCTCGAAGAGGTCGAGCTCGTCGAGGACGAATCCCAGCGTGTACTCGGGGAAGATCGGGGCGGCCTTGTTGGATCCCGCCTGGTTGCCCACGATCACGGTCTCGTCCTCGATGTAGATGTCCATGTGCTCCAGGATGTGTCGTAGCATCAGGGCGCGGCGCATGACGGAGGGGAGCGCTGTGGTCTGGCGGTAGGACTCGGTCGCCAGGACGGCGCGCTGGGCATCGATCATGGGCTTCTGGTCGATGACGCTCTCGCGATAGGCCTGCATGCGATCGGTCAGGTGTCCGAAGTGCTCACGGTTCTCCATGGTGTGGCTGCCTCCTTGGTGGCGTCGCTCGCAAAGCCGCTGTCGAGCCTAGTATGACAAGAAGATTTGCTAATGTCAAGAAAATAGTTACGAATGAAAGCCTCATGGGAGAGACAGCAACAGCACATTGCTTTCGATCCGGAGGATGTTTAGGAACAAAGATGGTAGACTTACGTTCGCAACGAACGATGAAAGGAACGGGACATGGGCAAGCGCGACGCGGCGATACTTGAGGTCCTTGGCGCCGAAGGCAGGATGGAGGTTGCCGAGCTGGCCCGGCGGCTCGGCGTCTCGCAGGTCACCGTGCGCAAGGACCTGGACGAGCTGCAGGAGTGGGGCGTCATCTACCGGGAGCATGGCGCGGCGGTGCTCAGGAGCCCCGATGACGTGCGTGGCCGTCTCGCGCGCCACTACGAGGAGAAGCTCGCCATCGCTCAGCGCGCCGTCGAGATGGTGGACGACGGCTCCACCGTCATCATCGAGAATGGCAGCTGCTGCGCCCTGCTCGCGCGCGCGATCGCCGAGGGACGGCACGACGTGACGATCGTCACCAACAGCTCCTTCATCGCCGGGTTCGTTCGCGACTATCCCGGTACCAAGGTGGTGTTGCTGGGCGGTGAGGTCCAGACCGACTCGCTCGTGACGGTCGGCCCGCTCGTGGGCGTATGCGCCCGCAACTTCCACGTGGGGCTCATGTTCATTGGCACCGACGGCTACCAGGGTGGGGGAGACTTCGCAAACTCCGACCTGATGCGTGCCCAGGCGGTGCGCGACATGTCCGCCCAGGCCGACCGTGTGGTCGTTCTCACCGAGAGCGAGAAGTTCGCCCAGCGTGGCGTCATCTCCCTCGGCATTGGCACCAAGATCGCTGCCGTGGTGACCGACGGGCGCGTTCCCGACGACGTGCGCGACGAGCTCTTTGGACAGGGCGTCGAGGTGGTGACCCCCTAGCGTCGCGGTGCCCCATGCGCGCGGGCGCGCGGCGTCGCCGCGACACATAAGTGCCTCTTCCCCCGTGTCGCCCGTGGTCCCTACGCCTCGCCGCCGAAGCGGTTGAACCAGGCGCGTTCCTCGAAGGGTCGCTTGGCCAGGGGACGGGGCTCGCCAACGGGGCGGCCCACCGGCAGGTAGCACACGAGCTCGTATCCCTCGGGCACGCCGAGCACCTCGGCCATGGCGTCGCAGAGCCGGTCGTCGTCGGTGATGTGGCCCTCGTACCAGCAGCTCGCGTAGCCGAGCTCGGTGATGGCAAGGAGCATGTTCTCGATGGCCGCGGCATAGTCCTGCACGGCGAAGCACTTGTCGCGATAGGCGGGCACCCGCTGCGTGAGCACGCAGATGGCCGCCGGCGCGTTCTCGTGCTTGAGGTGCGGTGTGATGACGCCTCTCAGCTGCCCAAGCACCGTGGGGTCGTCGATGGCGACAAGGCTCGTCGTCTGCTTGTTGCAGCCCGAGGGGGCGGCAAGCCCTGCCTCCATGATGCGCGTGAGGTCCTCGCGGGGTACGGGGTCGGGCAGGAAGTCCCAGCGGTAGCTGCGTCGTGCAAGGATGGCCTCGAACGTGTTCACCGTGCCTCCTCGGTACGGTCCGTCTCATGCATGGATCGGAGTCTACCCGTCGTGGTCGATGCGGACAAGCGAGTGTGGTGTCGGCATCAAGCCGCCTCGCAGCGAGTGGGGACGCAAAGAATTTCAAAAGATACTAGTTTACTTACGAACGAAAATATGAGATGATGTCGCCGTGACGAGGAGAGGGCGTGTCGATGCGGTCTGCGACGGTGTTCAACATACAGAAGTTCAGCCTCAACGACGGGCCCGGCGTGCGGACCGTCGTCTTCCTCAAGGGATGCCCCCTGCGTTGCACCTGGTGCGCCAACCCCGAGAGCCAGCGGCGCGGTCCCCAGGTCGAGTGGAAGGAGCGCGTCTGCGTGGGCTGCGGCGCGTGCGTGCAGGCGGCACCCGACGCGGGTTCGGTGGAGCGGGCCGGAAAGCGCCACGTTGACATCAGGAACCTGCGCGGCGACTCCCCCGAGGCGACCGCCGCCATCCAGGCCTGCCCCGTGCGGGCGCTTGGCCGCGTGGGCGAGACCAAGACCGTGGAAGAGGTCCTTGCGGAGTGCCTGCAGGACAAGCCCTTCTACGAGGAGTCCGGAGGGGGCGTGACGCTTTCGGGTGGGGAGGCCCTCACCTGGCCGGACTTCTGCGTGGAGCTGCTGGTCCGCCTGCACGAGGAGGGGGTGGACACCTGCGTCGAGACCGAGGGCCACGTTCCCGCCGCGCAGTTCAGGCGCGTGGCGCCCCATCTCGACCACGTCCTGTTCGACCTCAAGCACGTCGATTGCGCCAAGCATCGGATGGCCACGGGCGTCGACGGGCGGCTCATGTTCGAGAACCTTGCCTGGGCCGTCGCGCAGGGCATGGACGTGCTGGTACGCACGCCGGTCATCCCCGGCTTCAACGACCGTCCCGAGGAGGCTCGCGCCATGGCACGCGCCCTGCGCGAGATCGGCGCCACGCAGGTGCAGATCTTGCCGTTCCACAACTTCGGGGAGAGCAAGTACGCGCAGCTGGACATGCCCTACGCCTTCCAGGGGGCCGTGGGGCTGCATCCCGAGGACCTGGTGGACTATCGCCAGGTGTATCTCGACGAGGGCGTCGAGGCCTTCTTCTAGGTCAGGCGTCGGCCACGCCCCCAGAAGGTGCGTCTCGCCTGGTCGCGAACCACCCGTGACGTGCGGACTTCCTCGCTACGGCGAGGGGAGAGGAGAGAGCAGATGGGAACCGAGGAGCAGGGCTGCGTCGTGTACGCCGTCTCTGATAGAAGCGGCGAGACCGCCACACGGGTGGTGCGCGGGGCCTCCGCACAGTTTGGGAAGGGTCGCGTGCAGATCAAGGTGCTGCAACGCGTCCAAAGCGCCCAGCAGGTCATCGACTTCATCGAGGGACAGGGTGGCGCCACCCGACCGACGGCGGTGTTTCACACCGTCTTGAGCAAGCGGATGCGCGAGGACCTGCGGACGGCGCTGGCGACGATGCGCATCCCCGCGGTGGACCTGATTGGATCGACCTGCCAGGTCATGTCGTCGCTGCTTGGCGAGGAGGCCCAGGACACGCCCGGCCTCACCATCGGCGACGGCGCGGAACCCGTGCTCTTCGACTTAGGGTGACACGGACAGGGGAGTGAGGTGCTTACGAATGTAAGAGATTACCTTGCATAACGAAATCACATCTGTCATACTGCAGGTCAGAGACGTAAGGGGACGGGCGCAAGGCCCAAAGGAAAGGACGCAATCATGAAGCTCTGCATCGATGACGCCAACATTGAGGCCATCCGTCGCGTGTATGACCTCTTCCCGATCGACGGGGTGTCCACCAACCCCTCCATCCTCGCCAAGACCGGACGGCCACCCTTTGAGGTCCTGCGTGAGATCCGTGCGGTCATTGGCGAGGAGGGCGAGCTCTTCGTGCAGGTCACGGCCCCAGACGCCGAGACCATGGTCGCCGAGGCCCGCCACATCGTGGAGGTGCTCGGCGCCACCACGCTGGTCAAGGTCCCCTGCACCCCGCAGGGCTTCAAGTGCATGAAGCGGCTCGAGGCCGAGGGCATCCGCTTCATCGGCACGGCCATCTACACCGCCATGCAGGGCCTGCTCGCCGCCAAGTGCGGCGCCGAGTACGTGGCCCCCTACGTGAACCGCATCGACAACATGGGCTTCGACGGCGTGCAGGTCGCCATGGACATCCAGGACGCCATCGAGGCCGCCGGGCTCGACTCCGGCCTGCTCGCCGCCAGCTTCAAGAACAGCCAGCAGGTGCTCGAGCTGGCCACGTATGGCACGAAGGCCGTTACCGTCGCTCCCGACATCATTGAGGGCATGGTCAAGAATGCCGCCATCGACGCCGCCATCGACGCCTTCTCGTCCGACTTCGCCGGCCTGGTGGGCGAGGGAAGGACCATGATCGACTGCTGAGCTCGCATGCTCTCGCTCCGCCCTGTACACGGGAGCGGGGCGTGTCGTTCGCGACGCCGGGGGCAGGGCACGCCACCTGTGCCGCCAGAGGCACGGGCAGGTCGTCCCGCCCCCGGCGTACGTGTGCGGACGGGCGGCAGACGGTCGGCCCTGTGCGACGAACGGGTGTCGGTGTCAAAGTGTTTCTTGCGTGTTACTCTACCCATGTATGCAGAATTGAGTCCATTTCATGCGTAGATAAGGAGCACCACATGGCAGACGAGAAGCTCAAGCGCGACGCTCACGAGTATGTCGAGCGTATCTGGGAGGATGCGGTCGCCGACATCGAGCGCTTGGTCTCCATCCGATCGGTGGAGGATCTGGCACATGCGGAACCTGGCAAGCCCTATGGCCCCGGTCCCTTCGAGGCGCTCCAGGCTGCGGTCGACATAGCGGCCCGCATGGGCATGGATGCCCACAACTGTGACGGGCACATTGGATACGCCGACCTCGCGGGCGCATCGCCCGCCCAGATCGCGATGATCGGCCACACCGACGTCGTGCCCGAGGGCCCCGGTTGGCACTATGACCCCTACGCGGTCACGCGCAAGGACGGCTACCTCATCGGGCGCGGCGTGCTGGATGACAAGGGCCCCACGGTGCTCGCGCTCTACGCGGCGCGCTTCTTTGCCGAGCAGGCGGAGCGCACTGGCGAGCCGAACCCCTACACGATCCGCGTGATCATCGGCAGCAACGAGGAGACCGAGATGCGCGACGTCGACTGGTACCTCGAGCGCTACGAGCAGCCGGCCTTCCTGTTCACCCCCGACGCCGACTTCCCGCTCATCTGCGGCGAGAAGGGCGGCTATTCCGCGACCATCCGCTCGGGCGCGATCTCTGACGTCATCGTTGACTTTGACGGCGGCACCGCCGGCAACGCCGTGCCAGGCGAGGCTACCGTGCTCGTGCGCGCCGATGCCAGCGCGCTGCCTGCAGCGGAGCGCATCGACATCGAGGCGGCGGGCGAGGGGCTTGCCCGCCTCACGGCCCACGGTGTCGCCGCGCATGCCTCGACGCCCGAGGGGTCGATCAACGCCATCGGCCTGCTCGTCGACTACCTGCTCGAGCACGAGCTCTGCTCTGCGGAGGAGCGGCGCTTCCTGCAACTCGAGCGGCTCGTGTTCGCCTCCACCGACGGCTCGACGCTGGGCATCGAGAGCTCCGACGATCGCCTGGGAGCGCTGACCTGCATCGGAGGCACCATCCGGACCACCGACGGTGCCTTCGAGCAGACCATCGACAGCCGCTACCCGGAGTCCATCACCGGCGACGAGATCACCGCGACCGTGGGCGCCCTCGCCGCACGTCACGGGGCCACGCTCACCTGCGATCTGGACATGGTGCCCTCCTACCAGTCGCCCACCTCGGCGCCCATCCGCACGCTCGTGGACACCTACAATGAGTTCACCGGCCGCAACGAGCAGGCCTACTGCATCGGCGGGGGCACCTATGCGCGTCACTTCGCCTGCTCGGGGGCCTTTGGACCCAATGACCCGCTCGATCCCATGCCGGCGTGGGTCGGCGCCGAGCATGCCGCCGACGAGGGCTTCTCCGAGGCGCAGTTCAAGCGCGCCCTCGAGATCTACATCGTCTCGATCGCACGCCTCATGAGGCTCGAACTCTAGCCGAGGCCACCGCCACCGCACGGGGGCCTGTCGCCATCCGCGGCCCCCTGCGGTGTGCGGGCGCCTTTCGTCTGCCATCCCATCGCACGCACGTACCAGTGCGCGAGCTCGTCTGGCGAGGTCGCGAAGCGCTGGCCGTACCACCAGGCCACACTCTGGCAGAAGCCGCTCACGAGCAGCGAGCGCATGAGGTCGCGGGGCACCCAGTTGCTGCGCTCGGGCAGGCGCGGGTCGAAGAACGCGGCGAGCAGCTCGCAGAAGTGGCCCGTGAAGTGCGGCTCTCCCTCCGCCAGCAGCTTCCCGCAGATGCCGGCGTGGTTGTCCCTGAGGTGGCACAGCAGATGGGTGAGCATGCCCTCGAGCGTGGGCTCCTGGAGCCGCTCGTGGGTGTGCGGGTCGGTCTCCACCCCCTCGAACACGTGGGAGAACATCTCTGCGCACATCTGGTCGAGCAAGGCGTCCTTGGTGGCGAAGTGCGCGTAGAAGGTGCTGCGACCGATGCCGGCGCACTCGATGATCTGCGCCACCGTGATGCTCGCGTAGTGATTGTCTGCGACCAGCTCCTCGAAGGCCCGGTAGATCGCCTGTCGGGTCCTGCGCTGCCTGCGGTCCATGGCGTCTCCGCCTCCGTCCGAACGTCGTCTGGCGAACGTCCCATGTCCGACCGGGATGTCGCCGTCACCATGACCCATTCTATCGAACGCAGCGTTCGGTATCTGAGGCAGCGCTTCCGATTTATTGTGCAAACGACCGGCTCCTGGCAATAAGTTAGCTAAGATGAACTCAATCGAAACCCAGCCATCGCAAAGGAGCTAGCGACATGGACACCCAACCAAATGCCACCACAAGACCCGACCTCTCGACGCCCGAGGCACGTCAGCGCCAGCTCGAGCGCCTGGTCCTGCGCCTGAGCGACGGCGAGGACCTGGAGGCCGTGCGTGCGGAGTTCGTCCGTGACTTTGCCAGCGTGGGCGCGGAGGAGATCGCCCAGGCGGAACAGCAGCTCATCTCGAACGGCATGCCTGTGCCCGAGGTCCAGCGGCTCTGCGACGTCCACTCGGCGCTCTTCCACGGGCGCACCGACGACGAGGTCCGCGAGACGGACGACGCCCGAGGCGACCTTCCGGCGGGGCATCCCGTCTCGGCGTTGAAGCGCGAGAACGTCGCCCTGTGCGCGCTGCTCGACGGCCTCGAGCCACAGCTGGCGTCCGGCGTGACGGCCGCTGCCCTGTCCGACGAGCTGCTCCGCCTCAAGGAGCTCAAGCGCCACTACGGCAAGAAGGAGGAGCTACTCATGCCGCTGCTCGCCGAGCGCGGCTTCACGGGTCCCTCGGAGGTCATGTGGGGCGTGGACGACGAGATCCTGCACGAGTGCTCTACCCTCGCGCGTCAGGTGCGACGGGCCTCCGACGACGATCTTTCCGAGCACCTCGAGCGCACCCGTGCCCTGCTCGCCCGCATGCGCGAGATGGTCTTCAAGGAGGAGCGCATCTTCCTGCCGCTCTGCCTCGAGCACCTGTCACGCGAGCAGTGGTACGCCGTCTATCGCGACCTCGACGAGTTCGGGTGGGCCTTTGGCTGCGAGCCGGTCAGCTGGCCCGACGCGGAGGCGTGGATCAGCGAACAGGCACAGGAGGCATCTGCGCAGGGCCTGTCTGCCGACGGCACGGTTCGCCTCCCCACCGGAGAGCTCACGGTCAGGCAACTCGAGGCGATCCTGCGCCTTTTGCCCGTCGACCTCACCTTCATTGACGAGCAGGAGACGACCCGCTTCTTCACCAACGAGGGGAAGGTGTTCGCCCGGCCGCTCAGCTGCTTGGGTCGGGATGTGTGGAGCTGTCACCCGCCCAAGATCATCCCTATGGTCAAGGCCATGATCGAGGACTTCAAGGCGCACCGGCGCGACCACATGGAGGTGTGGACGCCCAACCCAACGAACCCCGTGCGCGTCTTGTACCTCGCGGTCTACGGAGATGATGACGCCTACCTCGGGACGCTTGAGATCGTGCAGCAGTTCGGCTCCGTGCTCGAGCACCTGTCCGGCGCTCCCGCCGCGCAGTAGGTCGCCGCACGCTCCACCCTTCGGCAGGGCAAGCTGAAAGGCCCTCAGCGTCTGGGTCGGTTTGTGAGCATGGCGCTTCCTTTCAGGAAAGACACAGCTCGTCGGCGTACTCTGAAAGATGGCGGGTGACAGCCGACCACCGAAGGGGGCGTGCATCATCATGAGAGACCATCGACACATCATCACAGTGCTGGGAGGCGGCCTGATCGCCGTCGCGCTGGCGGCCTCGCTTGCAGGCTGCGGCTCGTCGGGCGGTGCGCCGTCCGTGCCAGAAGCGACGGACACGACGACGAACGAATCAACGACGGACGATGCGACCACGAGTTCCGAGGGCACAGACGACGGCGCCGCGTCGACCACCGATGCCGCAAGCGACGGCGTCGTGGACACCACCGACCTCTTCACCGAGCGTGACCTCGCCCAGACCGCCCCCCCCCCC
>JAWRIT010000148.1:0-14415 GCA_040268355.1 Atopobiaceae bacterium
CAGTAGCGACACATAGGGGCCTCTTCCCCCGTGTCCCTCCGTGCCAGCCCCGATCCGCCATGAGACGACCGAACCCGGCCAGACGCACCCTAGGCGCCTGGCCGGGCTCGGAGCACCCGTCCGATTCGGCTCGCGGAAGCAGGCAGAAGCAGTCGCTACGCCGTCTCGATCTCGCGTTCCTTGGCGGCCTGCTGGGCCTGAACGCGCTCATGCACCTTCATGAAGGGCAGGTAGATCAGCACGCCGAGAACGACGAGGATGACCTGCAGGATGATGGCACGCACATCGCCGCCCGTCGCTAGGAAGCCCGAGAGGAACACCGGCGTCGTCCAGGGGACCAGGGCCACGCAGGGGTTCACGAGCCCTGCCACGGTGGCAAAGTAGGCAATGATCATGAACAGGTTGGGGACGAGCACGAACGGGATCATGAGTGGCAGGTTGTACACGATCGGGTACCCGAAGATCACCGGCTCGTTGATGTTGAAGATGCCTGGGCCGGTGGCCAGCGCCGCGATGGACTTGCTCGTCTTGTTCTTGCTGAACAGGAACGTGGCGATGAGCAGGCACAGCGTGCAGCCCGAGCCGCCGATGAGCCCGAAGGTGTTCACGATCTGCATGTTCATGTAGTGGTCAGGCTGGATGGCCGCAAAGCCGCCGGACGCATAGGCCGTCATGTTCTCCGTGATGAGGATGGTGAGCATGGGCTCAGCCAAAACGCCGCTAATGGCCGACTGGTGGATGCCCAGACAAAAGAGCAGGTTGGCGAAGGTGTAGATGATGACGACGCCCCAGATATTGGTGTTGAGCGCCTGCAGTGGCGTCTGGACCACGATCTTGATGATCTCTGCCAGGTTGGTGCCGAAGCCCACGAAGAGCACCGCCGAGAGCAGGCCGAACACCGAGAGCGTGAGTAGCATGGGAATCATGACATTGAAGGAGCCGGCGACTGCGGGCGGCACGTTCTCGCCCAGGTCGATCTTGAGCCGCTCGACGCCCGAAAGCCTGATGAAGAGCATCGTGGCCAGAAGCCCGATGATGATGGCGCCGAACAGGCCGTTGGTTCCCGTGCTCGACGTGGAGAAGACCCCGCCCGTCATCTGCGTGGCGCCCTCCAACTGGTCGATCGGGATCTCGACCTGCTGGGGCAGCGTGACGAACAGCGACGCCAGAGACACCACGACGCAGGCGATGTCCTTCTCGAACCCCACGTTATGGGCGTGGCAATAGCCCACCGCACCACACAGCAAGATGGCAGAGATGCTGAGCGTGCCCTGCGCGAGGGCGTTGCCCCAGTACTGGGCGTTGGTGAGCGCCTCATCTGCCAGGAACTGCGGGAACACGACGTTGTTGATGAGCACGGCGATGCCCGCCAGAATGTAGAGGGGCATGATCGTCGCGAACGCGTCGCGCAGGGACCGCAGGTGCACCTCCGATCCGATTCGGCCCGATATCTCTGCAAACCTGTCAAGGAACGAACGCCCTGACGCTGTTGCCTCTGCCATGGAACTCCTCCTTTCCCTGCGCATCCAAGCGCACGTATACAAACTGGCAGTCAATCGCCCACACCTTGGGAGGGCCATCGCTGCCAGGGGCCCTTCCCGGCCCCGATATCGTTCCGTCCTGGCCGAGCGGGCCACCCAAAGGCAGCCATCCGGCATCGCTTGGCCTAAGACGGGCGATCGCTTCTTCTGTGGCGACCAGCGTCAGAGCGCGCTAGTCGCCGTCTAGATCCAGCTCGTGGGTCGTCGCCACGGTGCGCAACCAGGCGGCCGACGCCTTGAGCCTGCGCTCGTAGTTGTTGGTCAGGTCCACCTCCACGAAGCCGTATCGGTTCTTGAAGGCGTTGTTCCAGCTCCAGTTGTCTATGGCTCCCCAGTAGTGGTAGCCGCGGCACTTCGCGCCCTCGGCAATGGCTCTCGCAATCCAGGCCAGGTGGTCGCGGACGAACGCCACCCGATAGGGATCCTCGACGCGGCCCTGCGCGTCGCGCGGCGCGTGGTCCTCCTCGATGCCAATCCCGTTCTCCGAGACGAACCACTCGAGGTCCGGGTAGTCACGCGTCATCTTCATGGCAAAGTCGTAGATGCCCTGGGGATAGATCTCCCAGCCGCGCGACTCGTTCATCACGGCGTCCGGCCAGACGTAGGGCTTTGCGAACACGGGGTTGCCGAGCTCGTCGGTCGGCGCGTCCGGAGCTTGGACGCGTGCCGGCTGATAGTAGTTGAAGCCCAGCCAGTCGACCACGCCCTGTGCCAGCACTTGCTCGTCACCCGGACGGGCAGGCAGGCGCACGCCGCGCTCGGCGAGCGTGTCGATGACGTCGACAGGCAGCGTGCCGGTGGTCACCAGGTCGAGCCACCACCGGTTGGAGAGGCCGTCGGTCATACGAACGGCCTCGAGGTCGGCGGGGGTGGGCCGACCGCGCGTGTAGGGTGGCGTGAAGCAGTTGATCAGGCCGATGCGGGCGTCGTCGCGCACGGACCCTGAGGCCTGCAGCTCACGAAACGCCTGCACGGCAAGGGAGTGCGCCAACGAGACGCCGTACTGCACCGCGCGCGCCCGCGCGTAGTCACGCAGGAAGGGCCACCATTTGCCATGCTCGTAGCGGACCTCGGGCTCGACGATGGGCTCGTTGAAGGTGAACCACTCCTTGACCTCGTCGCCGAACTCCGTGAACGCCGCACGCGCATAGGTCGCATAGGCCTCGACCACCTCGCGGCTCTCCCACCCGCCGCGACGGAACAGATACGTGGGCATGTCAAAGTGGTAGAGGTTCACGAACGGCTCGATGCCTGCGGCGCGCGCGGCGGCGAGCAGCTGGTGATAGAAGTCCGCGCCCTCCTGGTTGAGCCGGTTGTTGGCGTCCATGAGGCGCGTCCACTGGATGGACGTGCGCACGGACGTGAGGCCCAAAGATGCCAAGAGCTCGAAGTCCTCGGAGAAGCGACGTCCCATGTCGTTGCCGCCGTAGGATCCCACACGATTGTGGAAGGCACCGAGGTCCTGTCCCGACCACTCGTCCCAGATGCTCTCGATCCGACCGTGGGCGCGCCAGGCGCCCTCGGTCTGGGGGCCGGACATGGCCGCACCAAAGAAAAAGTCCTCGGGGAGCGTGCGCGTCGCGCTCATGTCTGCCCTCTCTCCTCGGCATCAGTATCGATTTCAGATTAAGCGCTCTTAATTTTTTTGCAAGCGCTTTCCATTTTTCCTGTCAAGCGTCGTTCTTGTTTCGGTAAACGGAGTAGCTCGCGCGCGAGCGATACTATTAGGTCCCAGGGGCAGAAGGGGTGGGCATGAGCAAATACGGTGAGTTGGCGCGGACCATCCGCGCCTCGATTCTGGATGGGACTTATCGGCAGGGCACGCGTCTGCCCACGACGCCCGAACTGTGCGACCGGTACCACGTCAGCAACACCACGGTGAAGAAGGCCATGGACGAGCTCGAGCGGGAGGGGCTCGTCGCCCGACGCCGTGGCTCGGGGGTGTACGTCAAGGAGACCTCCCGTATCTTTGGCCTGCAGGGCAGCTGGAGCATCTCGGGACAGATGGCGGGCCTCACGGCCGAGTTCGCCGCACAGGGCAAGACCGTCACCAGCGTCGTCAATGACTTCTCCATCGTGCATCCCAGCGAGGAGGTCGCCGAGGGGCTGGCCATCCAGCCGGACAGCTTCGTGTACGCCATCTGTCGCACGCGCGTGGTAGACGATGTCCCCAAAAACGTCGAGTACACGTTCATGCCCATCGAGCTGATCCCCGGCCTGCGCAACGAACACCTGCACCGCTCCATCTACGCCTACATCGAGGACGCCCTCGGGCTCAAGATCGCCAGCGCCCACCGCGTCATACGCGCCGTGGTTCCCACCGATGACGAGCGCTGGTGGCTGCGCGTGGAGGGGGATCTTCCCCTGCTCGAAGTACGGCAGGTGGGGTACTTGGATGACGGGACGCCCTTCGAGTTCTCGACGACCCGGCACACCTGCGACTACGAGTTTCGCATCGTGAGCACGCACTAGCGAGGGGATGGCCGGAGCCTGCGCCCCCACCGTCTCGGGCAAGGGGACCTGCCTCTCCCGTCCCGCCTCACCCGTCCCGGCAGGCTACTCCCCGAGCAGGGCGAGCAGGTCCTCGCGGCGCAGCGAGGCGAGCGTCGCGGGGCCACCGCCCTCCCCCACCACCTGACCGGCAAGGTCGAGCTTGGACTCCTGCAGCCGGCAGATGCGCTCCTCGATGCTGCCCCGCGCGATGATCTTGTACACCGCGACGTCGCGCGTCTGTCCGATGCGATGCGCGCGATCGGTCGCCTGGTCCTCCACGGCGGCGTTCCACCATGGGTCGGCATGGATGACCACCGAGGCCCCCACCAGGTTGAGGCCCGTGCCGCCAGCGCGCAGCGACACGAGAAACACCGGCGTCTCGTCGGCGTTGAAGGCGTCGACCAGCTCGACGCGTCGCTGCTTGGGCGTCGAGCCCGTGATGGTGTAGAAGGTGACGCCCTCCTTCTCCAGGCGTTCCGCCACCAGCGAGAGAAAGCCCGTGAACTGCGAGAACACCAGCACCTTGGCACTCGCGTCGATCGCCGAGGAGACGAGCTCCCAGATGGCGTCGAGCTTGCAGCTGCCACCGTCGTAGTCCTCGTAGACCAGCCTCGGGTCGCAGCAGAGCTGTCGCAGCCGCGTGAGCTCGGCGAGCACTTGCATGCGTCCGGAACCGAGCTGTGGCGCGTCGTCGCCCATGAGCGACTCGCGCAGCGCCTGCTCCCGTGCCGCGTAGAGCTGCCGTTGCTCGTGCTCCATGTGGCAGCTCACCACCTGCTCGAGCTTGTCGGGCAAATCGTCCAGGACGTCGGCCTTGCTGCGCCGCAGCACGAAGGGACCCACGGCGGCGCGCAGCATCTGGGCCGCCTCCTCGTCGCCATATTCGATCGGCTGCTCGTAGCGGTCGCGAAAGCGCTCGTAGCCGCCCAGAAGACCTGGCATCAAAAAGTCGAAGATGCTCCACAGCTCGGAAAGCCGGTTCTCCACCGGCGTTCCCGTGAGCGCCAGGCGATGCTGCGCGTCGAGCGTCTTGACCGCTCGCGCCGCGAGCGTCTGATGGTTCTTGATGAACTGTGCCTCGTCGACGACCACGCACCACAGCCGCCTTGACGCATAGGCTTCGACATCGCGACGAAGCAGGTAGTAGGAGGTGATCAGCACCTCATGGCCCTCCTGCCGCCGCAGCCGCTCGCGCTCGGCGGCGTCTCCTGCCACCGCCACGACGTCAAGCTCCGGCGCGAACTTCGCGAACTCGGCTACCCAGTTGTACACCAGCGAAGCCGGGCACACGACCAGCGTCTGACCCTGGCCGCGACGCGCCAGCACGAGCGAGATGACCTGCGCGGACTTGCCCAGTCCCATCTCGTCGGCGAGGATGCCGCCAAAGCCCATGTCCACCAGGGAGGAGAGCCACTTGAAGCCCGTCACCTGGTACGGGCGCAGGCGACCGGCAAGCTCGGCGGGCGGCTCGTAGGCGTCCGGGTCGACCGAGCGAAAGCCCTCCAGGCAGGCCGCGAAGGAGGCGTCCTTGTTCTCGTCCGGGACGAGCGCGTCCAACAGGAACGCCTTGTAGGAGGGGATGCGCACCGTGCCGGCGGCAAGCTCTGCCGCCGAGAGGCCCAGCTCGTCCGCCACCAGCGACGCCTCGCGCAGGTCGGCGTCCGCAAGGTCCACGAACGAGCCGTCGCGCAGGCGGTGGTACCGCCGCCTCTGGCGGTAGCTCGAGAGCACGGCACGCAGCTCGGAAGGCGGCAGGTCGTCGGTGGCGACCGTCAGGTCGATGAGTCCGCCATGGCTCGACACCCTCACCCGTGCCTGCGGGCGCGTCCGAGGGGCGAGCCGCAGGAAGGCCTCACTCGAGCGGACCTCGCCGAGCCGCCGTAGCTCGGCGACGCCCTCGAACACGATACGGGCTACCGTCTCCGCA
Source organism: Atopobiaceae bacterium (assembly GCA_040268355.1). Lineage (GTDB taxonomy): Bacteria > Actinomycetota > Coriobacteriia > Coriobacteriales > Atopobiaceae > UBA1367. The sequence goes on from JAWRIT010000148.1 coordinate 5,962, forward strand.
TCGGGTCGGCTCACCAGGGCCCCGCCCTCGCGAGCCGTGGTGAAGTAGCGCAGGACCACCGAGCGGGCCTGCGCCTCCGCGACGCCGTCGCGCCACAGGTGCTCGTCGCCCTGAGCGCGGTCGAAGAGCGACACGGACCGCTCGCCATAGGTGGCCCTGGCGTCGCAGGTGACCGAGCGGCCCGAGCGATCGAGCGCAAAGGTGAGCCGCAGCGGCTCGGGGCGCAGGGCGTCAAGCTCGGCGGGCAGCGTCACCGGAAGGGAGCGCTCGAGGGAAGGCAGGGCGCCGAGCACGAAGCGCCGGGCGTCCTCATGCGTCATGACGAGCTGGGTGGCCGGACTGCAGTAGACCTGCTGCAGGAAGGCCGCGGCGCCCCACAGCCGCTCCGAGCAGCGCAAGAGCACGCCATCCTGCAGCACGAAGAGACGCTCCGCCGAGGAGAACGCAACGGCGGACCCATGGCGGACCAGCTCATAGGCGTCATCTCCCAAGGCGACGACCTCCAGGGCGAGCCGTGGGTCACCGTCGGCCACCAGCACCTCCTGCGCCCACGCCCCCTGCGCCGCCGGACGGCCTCCGGCGGGCGACGCCACCTCGAAGCCCACGGTCCTCCCCACCAGCAGCTCCATCAGCTCGTCCATCTCTGGTGGCGAGAGTCGCAACTCCTTGCCGGGCAGCGTCGTGGAGCCGGACGTCGCGTACACATGGCCGAAGCGCCGTCCCGCCGCAAAGGAGCGTCGGTTGCGCACGCACCGGCACACGAACGCCACCAGCGCACGCGACTCCTTGGCAAAGGAGCCCGTCTCGTGCACGAAGCCGAGGTTCTTGCCGTACTCGTGGTAGGCCCTCTCGCTTATCAGGGACTCGAACTCGCCCAGGTCGCGAATCACGTAGGAGCCGCGCGGACCGGCCACGCGCAGGCTCAGGAACAGGTCACGGTCGAGCAGCAGGCGCGCAAGGACCCGCACCGTGCCGGCATCGGTGGCATCCTCGCGCACGATGCGCGGACGGGACTGGCGCGCCACGCGGTCGAGATAGGCCGTGATCGCCGACGACGTGGCGGCATGGCGCCGCTCGTCCATGCCCTCATAGCGCTCGGGATGGCGGTTGAAGTCGAGCGCCACGGCGATGCTGTGCTTGCAGGGCCCTGGGAAGCGCGCGGCGGCCGGGCAGCTGCAGGAACAGGAGAAGACCTCGTCGGCCACCTCGTCGATGATGATGGAGGCCTCGTAGCTGCCGGGCCGACCCGACGAGCTGTCGACGTTCGCCGAAAGATGCGTGAGGCGCCCCTCGTAGGTGCACGCGCGCTCCCCCATGCGACCCTCGCGCTGCGCGATCATGCGCGCCCGCTCGAAGATGGCGGGACGGCAGGCTCGCGCAAGTGCGGTCTCGCTGATCATGGGCGGTCTCCCTCGCTGGCATCCATTCGTCGCATTCGTATGATTATACGTTCTTGTGGCCCCAGCTCCGACGCCCTCCCCGCACGCCCGACAATGGGCAGATGGTGCCATGTTCTGCACCGCGCCACCTTGGCGCAGCACAGCCTATGTGAGAACGTTTCCCGAACAAGTGGTTACGCCCACGCATCCGCCCCGTCACTCCCGCGCGTGGTGCCGTACACTATGTGCGTATTCTGTCGCGGGGGCGGCAGAGTGGTCGCGTGGGGTGCGTGAGGCCACCCCGTGCCACCGTGCTACATCGGACTTCAGTGCGTGCCCACAAGAGGGGACGTGCGTGATGTGATGGAGAGGAGCATTCATGCAGTATTCGTCTGAAGTGGAGAAGATGTGCCCCGTGACCAAGGGCGCATACCACGGGCCTGCACCGATTCCCGAGGAGGGTCAGTGGATCCAGGCCAAGCAGCTCGAGGACATCTCCGGCTACACCCATGGCGTTGGCTGGTGCGCACCGCAGCAGGGCACCTGCAAGCTCAGCCTCAACGTCAAGAAGGGCGTCATCGAGGAGGCCCTCGTCGAGACCATCGGCTGCTCCGGCATGACGCACTCCGCCGCCATGGCCGCCGAGATCCTTCCCAAAAAGACCATCCTCGAGGCCCTGAACACCGACCTGGTCTGCGACGCCATCAACGTCGCCATGCGCGAGCTGTTCCTGCAGATCGTCTACGGCCGCACCCAGACCGCCTTCTCTGAGGACGGCCTGCCCGTCGGGGCTGGCCTCGACGACCTTGGCAAGGGGCTGCGCTCCATGATCGGCACCACCTACGGCACCTCCGCCAAGGGCGCCCGCTACCTCGAGCTCGCCCAGGGCTACGTCACCAAGCTCGCCCTCAACGCGGACAACGAGATCATCGGCTTCGAGTTCCTGAACCTTGGCAAGTTCATGGACGACGTCAAGGCCGGCGTCGACGCCAACGAGGCCATCAAGACTGCCACCGGTCGCTACGGCCAGTGGGACGCCCCGGCCAAGACCATCGACCCCCGCGAAGAGTAGAGGAAAGGAGCTGAGCTTAATGGCAGTCACGTTCGAAGGCTACGAGCGCCGCATCGACAAGATCAACAAGACGCTCGCTGAATACGGTATCGCCGACCTCGACGAAGCCCTCAAGATCTGCACCGATTTGGGCTTCAACCCCTACGACATCACCGAGGAGATCCAGTCCATCGCGTTCGAGAACGCCAAGTGGGCCTACACCCTCGGCTGCGCCATCGCCGTCAAGAAGGGCGTCAAGAACGCCTCCGACGCCGCAGCGGCCATCGGCATCGGCCTGCAGGCCTTCTGCGTTCCCGGCTCGGTCGCTGAGGACCGCAAGGTCGGCCTGGGCCACGGCAACCTGGGCGCCATGCTGCTCGGTGAGGACACCGAGTGCTTCGCCTTCCTCGCAGGACACGAGTCCTTTGCGGCCGCCGAAGGCGCCATCGGCATCGCCAACAACGCCAACAAGGCCCGCAAGCAGCCGCTGCGCGTCATCCTGAACGGCCTGGGCAAGGACGCCGCCCAGATCATCGCCCGCATCAACGGCTTCACCTACGTCCAGACCAAGTTCGACTACTTCACCGGCGAGCTTGAGGTCGTCAAGACGATTCCCTACTCCGACGGCCCGCGCGCCAAGGTCAACTGCTACGGCGCCGACGACGTCCGCGAGGGCGTTGCCATCATGTGGCACGAGAACGCCGACATCTCCATCACCGGCAACTCCACCAACCCGACCCGCTTCCAGCATCCCGTCGCGGGCACCTACTTCAAGGAGCGCACGCTTGCCGGCAAGAAGTACTTCTCCGTCGCCTCCGGCGGCGGCACCGGCCGCACGCTGCATCCGGACAACATGGCCGCCGGTCCGGCCTCCTATGGCATGACCGACACCATGGGACGCATGCACTCCAGCGCCCAGTTCGCGGGTTCCTCCTCCGTGCCGGCCCACGTCGACATGATGGGTCTCATCGGCATGGGCAACAACCCGATGGTCGGCTGCACCGTCGCATGCGCCGTCGCCGTCGAGGAGGCCGTGCGCTAGGCCACCCGTCCTGGCGCATGCCACAGACGCCATGACGCGAGAGCACCGTACGTCTCGACGCCCGCCATCCGCTTGGGTGGCGGGCGTTCTGGCACGCTGACGGGCCTTTCGCCGTCGTTGGTATACTGTCACCTGTTATGGCCCTGCCTGCCGACGAGCACACCGAAGGAGCAGCCATGTCCCTCGCACCCACCGCCGCACAGGAACCTGTCGTTCTCGTGTTCGCAGCCAACGACCACTACGTTCCCTATCTCTCTGTGCTCGTCTCCTCCATCGCGGCGCATGCCACCGTCGGCCGGCCGTACGAGCTGCTCGTGCTCTCGGAGGATCTCACCGAGGAGCACCAGGCCATCCTCGCCGAGCAGCTTGCCGGCACCGACCTGTCGCTCCGCTTCCTCGACGTGAACGAGGCGATGGCCCCCTATCAGGACAAGCTGAGCACGCACGGGCACTTTCGGATGGAGACCTACTTCCGCCTGCTGCTCCCCCAGCTGCTGCCCGAGCAGCACAAGGTGCTCTACCTCGACGCCGACATGGTGTGCCTGCGCGACGTGGCGGAGCTCTTTGACACCGACCTTGACGACTTCCTGATCGCCGCCTGCCACGATCCCGACACCACGGGCCTCTACAACGGCTCGCCGGTCGCGGTCGAGCAGGACGGCAAGAAGGAGTACATGGACCAGGTCCTCAAGATCGAGAGGCCCTACGACTACTTCCAGGCGGGGACGATCCTGTTCAACCTTGACGAATGGCGCGCGCGGATCGACGTCGACGAGGTCTTCCGCTTCGCCCAGTCCTATGAGTGGCACCTGCTTGACCAGGACGTGCTCAACTACTTCTGCCAAGGAAGCGTCCGCTTTGTCGACATGGCCTGGAACGTCATGTTCGACTGGGAGGGCATCCGCATCCGCGACATCATCTCCTACACGACGCCCGAGCTGCGGGACGCCTACCACACGGCTCGAAAGGACCCGGCGATCGTGCACTATGCCGGACCCTCGAAGCCGTGGGACGACCCCGAGTGCGACTTTGCCACCGCGTTCTGGCACCACGCCCGCTCCACGCCCTTCTACGAGGTTATCCTGCATCGCATGAGCAACACCCAGCTCGCGCGCGAGATCGCCCAGGTGCGCGCCGAGATCGAGGACACCCGCGCCTGGATCAAGGGGGTCGACGAGTACCTTCACGCCGTCGACGCCGAGCTGCTTCGCTTCGAGCGGCGCCCGGTGGGGCTCATGGCCAAGGAATTCGTGTTTCAGAAGGTGCTGCGCCCACTCTCGAACCTGCTTGCGCGCACCGACGAGGACCGGGCACGTCTGGAGCGGCTCTACCGCGCCGTCCATCCAAGGCGAACGCCGACCGGCAAGACGCAGACCTCCTGATCGGCCGCCCCATCCAGGACAGGAGCGGACCAGGCGAGCTCACTGCTCGAAGAGATGGCGATAGAGTCCCAGCTCCTCCGGCGTGTCGATGCTCGAGGCGAACGAGACGCTTCCCGGGTGGCCGCCCTCGGCGAGCAGGCCGTCACACTCGAGCAGTCGGCGCAGCTGGCGTGCCGTGCCCGCGCCCCCGTCAAAGAACTGCACCGGTCCCAGCACCTGCTCGATCTGTCGCTTGACGAACGGGTAGTGCGTGCAGCCCAGCACCACCTTCTGGACCTTGCCGCGGTACGCCCCCACCAGCCTCTCGATGAGCTCGATGACGTCGGGGGCGTCAAGGTCGCCGTGCTCTATCCGCTCGGCCAGGCCCGCGCAGGCGACCGTCTCCACCTGCACGCCCTCCGACCAGCGCTCCGCGAGGCGCTGAAACTTGTGCAGCGCGAGCGTGACCTTGGTGGCCATCACCAGAACGGGGCCCTCGCCATCGGCCAGGACGGCAGGCTTGAGGGCGGGTTCGACCCCCACGATCGGGAGGTCGGGATAGTCGGCGCGCAGCTGCGGAGCGGCGGCGCTCGTCGCCGTGTTGCAGGCGATGACCACGGCCTTCGCCCCCTCGGCCACGAAACGCTCGACGATCGCGCGCGAGAGCTCCAGAATCTCGTCTGGCGTGCGGTCGCCGTACGGCGCATGTGCCGAGTCGCCGTAAAAATGGAAGTCCTCTTCCGGAAGCTCGGCCACGAGGTGCCTGAGCACGCTCACGCCGCCCACGCCCGAGTCGAAGACGCCCACAAAGCCCCTCTTGTCCCTGACCATGCCGGGCTCCTTCTGCACAGACGCGACGAGGGCCACCAAGAACCCCTGCCGAGTATGGATGTCCTGCAGACACAGGGTCTGCATGCACTCTAGAGTAGCAGCCTCCACCCAATGTCGCGACACCAATGTGCGGCAAGCGGGGCCTGCCGAATCTGCACATGGGCATGCGCTACCCTGTTGCTGTTGCCGGGGCGCGTCATGGAAGGACAGGGTATGGCACACGTGCGAGTCGAGGGCATCTGTCGCGGCGAGGGATACGGCTATGTCGCGCTGGCCGTCGAGGGGGCAGACCCGGACGGCCTCATGGCCCAGGCGCACACCGCCCGAGGCGAACAGGTCCCCTGCTCGGTCGTCCTGCGCGCGGCAGACGGCCCGTCAGACGGGACGCGACGCTGCCATCCTGTGCTCGTGCTCCCGTTGCTCTCCTGCGGCCTGCTCGTCGAGCTGCGCTCGACGCACGAGACCCTCTGGAAGGGCAGCTTTCCCCGGCTCGGCTCCAAGCTCGCCTCCCGTGTGCTCACCATGCGAAATCCCGCCCTGGCAGGCGAGCTGCGCGGCATCGAACGCCGGCAGGGTGCGGAGGGCGAGCGCATTGCCGTCACCGACATCTGGCCCGCCGCGGACGGCACCAACGCCTGGCGCGTCGGCGCATGGCTTCCCACCGACGATGCCGCGGCCGACGTCACCCTCGAGCTGCGGGACGGTCGGGGAGCCAGCGTCGACGCCACCGTCGTCACCATGGAGGACCATCTGGTGCCGAGCACGCGCTCTCCGCAGACCTGCGGCCGTCTGGTGAGCTTCTCCGCCCTCGTGCCCGAGGGCGTCCGCCACCTGTGCCTGAGCGTCTCGCTCGCCGGCACCGCACATCGTGCCTTCTGCTGCCTGCTTCCCTATCAGGCAGACGGCCTCCTCAAGCGCTCGCGGACACGCGTGGGCGGACCTGCGGCCGACCCACGCTACGACGCCTGGTTCGCCGCGCGACGCGCAGGGGCCCGCACCCTGTCCGCACAGCGTGCCCAAGCCGCGTCGCTCCCTCAGGGCGCCCCGCGTTTCAGCGTGCTGGCCCCGACCGCCGGGTCCGACGAGCTGCGCGCGTCGCTCGCGGCACAGACCTACCCCCACTGGGAGCTTGCACACGATGCCGCTTCGGTCACAGGAACCCACGTCGTGGCCGTGAGGACGGGCGCCATCCTTGAGGCCGATGCGCTCTGGAGCTGCTTCCAGCATCTGTCCGAGCGTCCTCAGCTCGGCCTGCTCACCTGCGACGAGGACGTCGTGGACGGCGGACGCCACGTCGACCCGATCCTGCGGGGCGTCCCCGCCTACGGCGAACTGCTCTCCCACGACTGCGCGGGCAGCCTTGTCGTCGCCGACCGCGCGACCTGGGAGCTGCTCGATGCGGTCGAACGGGAGCCCTCCCCCCTGCTCGGCTACCAGCTCGCGCTTTGGGCCTTCGAGGCGGGGCGGGCCGTCTCCCACCTGCCGCGCGTCCTCTGCCACCTGCGGCCCGACGCACCCGCCGCCAGCGACGAGGAAGTCCGTGCCGTCGTCACCGCGCACCTTGCGAGGCGGGGCATCGACGCCACGATCGAGCCAGGCCCTTGTCCGCGCACCTCCCGCATCCGCTACACGCTTCCCGACCCAGCCCCTCACGTGAGCATCGTCATTCCCACCAAGGATCACAGCGAGCTGCTCCGCACCTGCGTCACCTCGATCCTTAAGCGGAGCACCTACCCCTCCTTCGAGATCGTTCTCGTGGAGAACAACAGCGCCGAACCCGAGACCTTCGCCTGCTACGAGCAGCTCGCCCGCGACCCACGTGTGCGCGTGGTCACCTGGACGGCCGACGCGGCTGCGGTGGACGGCTTCAGCTTCTCGGCACTGGTCAACTTCGGCGTGCGGCACAGCACCGGCGAGCTCCTCGTTCTGCTCAACAATGACACCGAGGTCATCACGGACGACTGGCTCGAGGAGATGGCTGGCTGCCTCATGCGTCCCGAGGTGGGAGTCGTGGGCGCAAAGCTGCTCTTTGGCGACGGGCTCGTGCAGCATGTGGGGGTCGCCGCCAACCCCAATGGCGACTGTCTGCATCCCAACCAGAACCTCGCTGCCGACGAGCCAGGCTACCGGTGCTCCGCCGCCGTCGTCACCGACGTGCCCATGGTCACCGGCGCCTGCCAGATGGTCAGCCGGACGCTCTTTGACGAGCTGGGCGGCTACGACGAGCGACTCGCCGTCGCGTTCAACGACGGCGACTTCTGCCTGCGCGCGGGCGAGGCCGGCCGTACCGTGGCGCTCACCCCCTTCGCGCTCCTGTACCACCGCGAGTTCTCGTCACGCGGGCGCGAGGCGGACGACGTCAGGCTCAAGGAGCGCTACCTGCGCGAGAAAGCCGCGTTCATGTCCCGGCACGCCACCTTTCTCGCCGCTGGCGACCCGACCATAAACCCCTACCTCGACCGCTTCAGCCCCTGGCGCGAGCTCGTCCCATAGGCCCGTCCGCTCGCGTCGCACCCACCCACCTCCGTCTCACAAGGAGCCTTCCATGCCCGTCTCCTCCTACAAGGCAAAGCAGATGATCGTCATGCGGCGCGACCTCAAGATGCGAAAGGGCAAGATCGCCGCCCAGGCGGGGCACGCCTGCGTCGAGGCGGTGCTCATGGCGCTGGCGCGCGAGCGGCGGCTGGGTCAGGTGCGGGTCACGCCGACGCAGTCGTGGGTCTACCTCGAGACGGGGGCCTCGGGCTTAGGAGGCTCGCGCTCTATCCTTCTGAGCTACGGAGACGTAGG
>JAWRIT010000149.1:0-4418 GCA_040268355.1 Atopobiaceae bacterium
GGGCCCTTCTGATGCCTGTTCGCAAGGCATGGTGCGGCTGACGGCTGGCGTCTGACCCCTGCACTCCGCAGCGCCCGTTACGCGAGGTCGGCGCCGTTCGTGGCGATGACCCGTTGGTACCAGCCGAAGCTGTCCTTGGGCACGCGGGCGAGGTCGCGCGGATCATGCTCGTCGCGGTCGACGTACACGAAGCCGTATCGCTTGCGGAAGCCTTGGTGTGAGCTCAAGAGGTCGGTGAACGACCAGGGCGAGTAGCCAAAGAGATCCACGCCGTCACCGATGGCCTGCGAGCAGGCCTTGACGTGCGCACGCAGGTAGTCGATGCGGTACGGGTCGTGCACGTGGCCGTCGGCGGTGAGCTCGTCGGGCGTGCCGAGGCCGTTCTCGGTGATGATCATGGGCACGCGGTAGCGCGCATGGTAGTCATTCAGCACGATGCGCAGGCCCATCGGATCAATCTGCGCTCCATACTCGCTTGCGGCCAGGTTCTGGTTTCGCTCGTTGCGACACCATCCGTACTGGTCGAAGTCGACCTCGTTGTCCCGAAAGGCGCGCGATCCCGCCGGATGCTCGTCATCGACGGGAAGGGCGCTCGCGCAGAGCGTGCGGTAGTAGTTCACCGCGAGATAGTCAAAGCGCCCTTGGGCGAGGATGTCGGCGTCGCCGCTGAAGGTGACGGGTGCGATGCCGCGCTCGTCGAGATAGCGCTGGTAGAGCTCTGAGTACTCGCCGTAGTAGCACATGTCGAGGTAATAGACGGCCTTGAGGTAGTCGTTCATTCGGGCCGCCCACACGTCGTCGGGCTTGTTGGTGAGGGGATACGTGCAGCACGACGAGACGGCTGGCCCCGCCTGCCCCGCGCGCACGAGCTCGTGGCAGGCGGCCGTGGCGAGCGCCGAGCCGAGCGACATGTGGTAGTCCATCTGCGCACGCAGGCGGTCGGCCTCGAGCGGATCGTCGCAGGCGATATTCATGCGCTCGTCTACACGAACCATGAGGTTCTGCTCGTTAATGGTCTGCCAGAGCTTGACGCGGTCGCCGAAGCGCTCAAAGCACACACGGGCATAGCGCTCGAACGCAAGCGCGCAGCGACGGTCGGCCCAGCCGCCGTACTTCTCGACGAGGGCGTAGGGCAGGTCAAAGTGGTAGAGCGTCACGAGGGGCTGGATGCCGTGGGCGAGCAGGCAGTCGATGACCTGGTCGTAGAACGCGACGCCCTCCTCGTTCACCGCGCCGTCACCTGTGGGAATGACGCGCGACCAGCTGATCGAAAAGCGATAGGCCTTGAGGCCGAGGCTCGCCATGAGCTCGATGTCCTCGCGCCAGCGGTGGTAGAAGTCCGCGGCGACCTTCGTGTCGGCCTGTCGGTCGGAGCGTTTGAACGAGTTGAAGTCGGCGACGCTCATTCCCTTTCCGCCCTCGTCCCAGCCTCCCTCGACTTGGAAGGCCGAGGAAGAGGCGCCCCAGAGGAAGTCTTCGGGAAACGGCGCGCAGGCCATCATGCGCGAAGAAGTCATGTGTGTCCCTTCTGTCGTCTGTCAGTGCGGGTTGCCGTCGGCGGGCAGGCTCGGGCGGGCGTGTCCGCCGACGGCTGTGGGAGAGCACGTGTGCTCGCGGTCTGGGGCTCTCTAGGCTTTAAGGTCCTCGAAGCCCACAACGTAAGTGGCGGCAGCGGCGCCGAAGAATGCCACGGCGCAGCCGACGAGGTAGAAGGCGAACTTCGTCATGCCGAAGGCGGCGTAGGTGAAGATGGTGAGCACGCCGTTGTTGGCGAAGGCGTCGCCGTAGACGCCACCGAGGCCCATGATGGCGCCTCCGATGGCACCACAGGCGATGGCGCAGACCATGGGCCTTTTGAGGCGCAGGTTGCAGCCGTAGATGGCGGGTTCGGTGATGCCCACGAGCGCGGCCGAGATGACTGCGGAGGCCGCGACGCCCTTGAGCTCCTTGTTCTTGGTCTTAAGCATGACGCCGAGAGCCGCACCGCCCTGTGCGAAGTTGGCCGCGCCAGCGAAGGCGAGGAGGTTCTGCTTTTGGATGGTCGCCACGTCGTTCAAGCCGACGGGCAAAAGCGCACGGTGGGCGCCGAAGATGACAAGCACGCCCCAAAGGCCGCCGACGACGGCCCCGCCAAGCATCGCGTTGAAGCCGATGAGCGTGTTGTAGGCCACCTGGATGAGGTTGCCGACGATGATGCCCACGGGTCCGAGGGCGCAGAGCATGAGCGGTAGCATGACGAGCAGGGAGATCCCTGGTACGAGGATGATCTGGAGGATCTCGGGGATGACCCTCTTGAGGCCGCTCTCAAGGAAGGCGAGTACGAGGATCGTGAGCAGAATCGGGATGACCGACTCGGTGTAGCTGAAGACCCTGGTGGACTCGCCGATGGTCCACGCCATCTTGACGACAGGCAACCCATAGATGGTCGTGGCGGTGGATACGTCCTGGACAAGGGCATCGACCTGCGGGTAGCAGAGGAAGCCGCCCAAGATCATGGCGATGATCTCGTTGCATCTGAGCGCCTTGGCGGCCGTGTAGCCAAGGAAGATCGGCATGAAGTAGAAGATGATCTGGCTCGCGGCGAGAAGCAGCACGTAGGTGTCGCTTGATGCGATGTCGACCCCCTGCTGCGCCGCGATGAGGCTGGCGGCCGTGAGAAGGCCCTTGATGAGGCCGGAGGCGGCGATGGCGGGGATGAGTGGCGTGAACATCTTAGAGATGGTTTGCAGGATGCGATTGCCGAGCGACTCCTTGCTGTCGGTCACCGACGGGTCGTCGTCGGACATGACCTCGCCAGAGCCCTCGATGCCCAAGATTGGGAGCACTTCGTCGTAGACCTTCGTCACCTTGGCGCCGAGCACGATCTGGAACTGCCCGCCGGCCACGACGGCCTGGATGACGCCCTCGATATGGTTGACCCTGTCCTGGTCGGCCCGCGCGTCGTCCCTGAGCACGAGGCGCAGGCGCGTGAAGCAGTGGCTCACGTCCTTGATGTTCCCCTTGCCGCCGACCGCGTCGACGATCTCTTGGGCGGTTCTCCTTGGATCCATTCTCGTCCCTCCTCCTTAGTTTGGGCCGAAGCCCTTCTTGCCCATGCGATCGATCACTGGCCAGTGATGAACCGATTGGTGTGGAGCATCAGGTAGAGGAGCTCCTCGTCCGAGCAGCTCCAGTCGAAGTTCGTGATGAGGTATGCGTTTATGGCCTTGGCGCATTCCGCCGCCTCGGGGAAGTCGCGCACGACGCCGGGCAAAAGCGCGGCCGCCCGGTCGTTTGCGGGACTGTCCGGCATACCCCGAGCTCCCATGACCCGCGCCACCAGAAAGCGCAGATGCGTCACGAAGCGCATGTAGGGATACGAGGTCCGGTCGATCGCTGCGCCAAGCCACGTCTCCACGACACGCAGCACGTCCTCGACGATCTGCGTGCTCTTGATGACGAAGTCCATGTTGCCGTGGCCCGTGGCGCTTGCCTCGGCGTTGACAATGTGCAGCGCGATGGCATGGGCTTCGGTCTCGGCGAGCTCCACGCCGCACCGCTCTCGACAGATCTGAAGCGCCCGTCTGCCGATGGACGTCTCGCTTGGATACACGAGCTCGATCTGCGGGGCGAGCGGGTTCTCGAACTCGACGCCATCGCTGGTATGGGCCATGGCGAATTGCAAGTGGTCGCTCAGCGTGAAGACGAGGTTGGGATTGAGCGTGCAGGCAAGCTCGTCGCGCGCCATGTTCACGATGTCGCTCGACGCGGCGATGACGTCCTCGCGCAGCGTGCCTATCATGGGGAGCAGGGTGTTGTCGAAGTTGTAGAAGCGCCGGTCTATCACGGAGGGATCGGCGAGCTCATGCTCCCCGGCGGGAAACCCCACACCCTTGCCAAAGACAACGAGCTCCCGGCCCTCGTCATCGATGGCGAGGGCCGCATTGTTGTTGATTCCCCTCAGGATGCGCATAAAAATACTCCCTCGACACAATGCGCCCAGTCCCACGTGGCCTGTGGCGCACGTAATGCCTCCGGGGAGTAACACCGTGCAAATACAGAATAGCAAAATGCGTCAAGAGGATGCGGACATGCTCTCAGACCCGATACGGTCATCCGGCGAGGCCAAGGGAGCGGTGGGCGCGAGCGGGCCCATCTGTTTCAGGCCCTCCACGCGCCGGAGCCCGTGGCGAAGGAGCGGGCCGTTGGCAGGGCCAGGGGGGCGCCTATGTGTCACGCTCGCATGGGGGCCGTCGGCATCGCCTGCGGGCCCGACCCTGGGCCGGTGCGCCGGCGCGCGTTAGGCCGCCGTGCGCCGGCATGGGCCTTGCTCCACGTGGCCCGTGGCTAGAGATCGGACTTTTGCGGTGAAATTCCGCGACTTGCGGAGTAGCAGACGAGAAAACAGCAGGACGGGAGACGGGGATACTCCGGGACGT
>JAWRIT010000150.1:0-56687 GCA_040268355.1 Atopobiaceae bacterium
CCCCCCGCGCGGGAGGGCGTCTCGCGCCTGGGGCGGACCGCCTCTTACGGCCGCGCCTCGGCGCTGAGGCCCGCAGAAGGCTCCGTCCGCCCATCGAATCGTCCCTCGATCCCTGTCCAACGTGCCAGAGAAAGGAACGACCATGAGCCAGAACATGACACGCAGGAACTTTGCCCTCGGTGCGGTTGGCGCCGCAGCCCTCTTCGGGGTCGCGGCGTGTGGCAACCAGCCGCCGGCGGACTCCGGAGAGGAGCCTTCCGAGGGGCAGGCCAGTGAAGAGATGCCGGCGCCACCGATGGAGGTGTTCTCCTACGCCTCCACGATCGATCGTGTCCACGACTTCGCCTTCCCCCACTCGAACGTCTGCGCGCCGGCCTACTACATCTACGCCGGCACGAAGACCCAGTCTGAGGCCGACGAACTCGTACGCGAGCTCCAGCTTCAGGAGAACCTCGACGCCTGGGGCGGCACCGCCACCGTCGTGAACCCCATCGGAGTGGACTACGCGCCCGAGGACAACGACGCGCTCAAGGAGCTCATCGGCGTCGGTGCCACCAACGTGAAGCTCATCGGCATCGAGTCTGGTGCCACCTTCGTGAACAACGTCCTCTCCCAGGACTGCTTCTACGTCGCGGGCATCATGTGCTTTGGTGGCGAGACGGACGAGGGGCTCAGCTACAACGTGCCCGTGCCCACCTACCTCTCCGGCGCGACGCAGACCGCGATCGACTACTACCGGACCGCCAATGCCTGCGATGGCGAGGGGGAGGGGACGGGCGGCGCGACGCTCTACACCTCGAGCGAGCACGAGCTGCAGAACGTGGCCGTCGGACCGGAGGGGGAGGACCTGGCCACCGCGTTCAAGAACGCCTGGGACAACGTGTTCGAGAAGAACTACCGACAGTGCAACTGGGTGACCGAGTTCTACATGCTCAACCTCAACGGCCTGAACCTCGTCGGCAATCCGCTGGAGGAGGCGGATCACCCCGGTGACCTTCTGAAGGTCACGCACTTCGACCGCATCGGCCTTTCCGTGGAAGCGCACGTGAACGAGTCCCTTGAGGGCGTCGAGGGCGAGTGCACCTGGTACGAGTACGTCCCTGAGGGCGCCCGTGACGCCGCGGACGGCTCCTGCCCGCTGCTGCTCACGCTGCACGGCAACAACAACGACCCACGCATCAACGTCGAGACGGCTGGCTGGGCCGACGTGGCGGTGGCCGAGAACCTCCTTGTCGTCTCGCCCGAGTGGCAGATGCCGGGTGGCGACCCCGCCGACCCCGAGAACGAGGGCTTCACGAACGCCACCGGACTCAACGGGATGGGCGACGATGGCGTGATCGCGCTGGTCAAGAGCCTGCTTGCGAAGTACCCGCAGATCGACGCGAGCCGCGTGTACGTATCGGGCCTCTCTGCCGGCGGCGCGAAGTCGATGTACTACGGCGTGGCCTTTGGCGAGCTCTTCGCGGCCGTGGCCTCTTTCTCCGGCGTCAACAACATGGGCGCGGAGCTCACGGAGGCCGCTGACGCCACCGAGCGAAAGACACCGCTGCTCTACCTCTGTGGCGACCACGACCAGCTGGGCATGATTCCGGTCGACGGCTCCTCCGAGCACGGGTTCGTGGAGCTCACGGAAGGTGACATGGTCCCGCAGGAGAGCGACCCCAACACGCACATCTGGCCGGCCATCCAGGCTTACCAGCGTGTGTGCGGCCTTGAAGTCGTCGAGAACCCCGACATGGAGGCCAACGAGTACTACGGCATGGCGCTGGAGAACCAGCAGGAGGTCAAGCTCGGCACACGCGACATGCTGGTCGGCAGCCTTTCGGACGATGAGGGCGAGCTGATCCGCCTTGGTGCCATCAAGATGTATCCCCACTGGAACTACGAGTTCGAGGGCGCCTATGCCTGGGAGTTCCTGAGGCAGTTCTCGCGGAACCAGGAGACGGGCGCGCTCGAGCGCACGTACCGATAATGGCCCTGCCGGCGGGGTGTCGCCGGGCAGCGACGCCCCGCCCCACCGGAGGTCGCCGCACGTATCATGGTGCCGGTACCGTCCGGCTCACATTGGAGTGCCCATGTGGATCGTCAAGAGCATCAACAACAGCTGCGCCTTGGCGCGAGACAACGACGGGCGCGACCTTGTGGTGTTTGGCAAGGGCATCGGCTACAGGCGCGCTCCCTACGAGCTCGATGACCTCTCGCGGGTGTCGCGGACCTTCTACGGTGTGACGCCGGCGCAGGCGGCCATGCTCAAGGAGATCCCCGACGAGCTGGTGGAGCTGTCCTCCGACATCTGCGATCTTGCGCGTGCGCAGCTCGGCGTCAAACTCAATCCGAACGCGCCCATCGTGCTGGCCGACCACATCGCCTTTGCCCTCAGTCGCGTGGCGCAGGGGATCGACCTGGAGACGCCGCTCGCCCATGACATCAGGCATCTCTTTCCGCGCGAGACCAACATCGGGCGCACGGCCGTGGGCATCATCGAGCGGCGCCTTGGCGTGGACCTGCCCGAGGCGGAGGCGGCCAACATCGCCCTACACATCATCGATGCTGAGGTCGAGCACGGCGACGTGGACGACGCCCGCACCGCGACCGTCGTGGTGCATGACGTGTCACGGATCGTGGAGACACAGCTTGGCTGCGAGCTCGACACCGAGGGCATCGCCTACGCGCGCTTCGTGATGCACCTGCGCTACTTGGTGGCGCGCGTGACCGCCGGGACGCATCGCGACGACGGCATGGCGCCCATGCTCGCCACCATGCAAGACGCCTACCCGCTGTCCGCGTCCATCACGTCCGACATCATCGACTATTTTCGCGAGACCTGGGCGTGGACGTGCGACGAGAGCGAGGCCTTGTACCTGCTCATTCACGTCCAACGGCTCAAGTCCGCACTCGAGGAGAAGCAATGACGAACACGAGGGTCGCCCTGGCCACGGCGCAGTGGGTCTCGGGCGCGGAATACGACTACGGCGCGGATGACGCCGGCTACTATGGCGACGAGCATCGCAACCATGTCGTGCGCGGCACGTTCGCGGTGCGTGAGACCGACGGCGTGCGGCTGCAGATCGCCTCGCTCGGCTATCGCACCTGTCGTGTGAACGGGCTTCTCGTGAGCGACGAGGAGCTCTGCGGCGACTGGACGCGTTTTGACAAGCTGGTCTACTTTGACGAGTACGACCTTTCGGCGCTCGTGCGGCCCGGAGAGAACGTGATCGAGATCGAGCTGGGCAACGGCTGGTACAACCCCTCGCCACTCACGCTCTTTGGCAAGTACAACCTGCGCGAGCGCCTGGCCGAGGTGGGAACCCCTGCCGTGCTCGTGGCGGTGACGCGCGGCGAGGAGCTGCTCGCCCGCTCCGACGAGACGTGGACCTACACCTTGGGTCAGCTCACGTTCAACAACGTGTACCTGGGTGAGCGGCGCGACCTCACGCTGACCGCCGGAGGGCCGATGCCCGTCGTCGCGCGCGAGAACACGCGCGAGCTCGAGCGGGGCGTGGTCCCGCGCTGCCGTCAGCTGGGGCGCGAGCGTGCCGTGCGCATTGAGCAGCGCGAGGGCGGCGTGCTCGTGGACGTGGGTCGCATCGTGGCCGGCTTTGTGGACCTGCGTCTGCGCTCGCGTGAGGGTCAGGTGGTCACCATGACCTTCGCCGAGGTCGTGGACGACAATGACGAGCCCAACTACGACACCAACCTCGCCGGGCTGGTGGGCCTCTCCACGCCGCGCGGCATGTGCCCCGGTGGTCCCGGCGCGCCCGAGCTCGCCTATGAGCGCGACGTTGTGACCTGCGTGGAAGGGGAGAGCCGCTTCACGAGCCAATTCTGCACGCACTCGTTCCGCTACGTGTGGGTCGAGGGGGTGCCCGCCGAGGACATCCTCTCTATCGAGGGCATCTACGTGCACAGCGATGTGACATTCGCCGGGACGCTCGAGACGGGCGATGCCTTCCTCGACGAGTTGCTCGACGCGGCGCGACGCACCAAGCTCAACAACATCCATGGCATCTGGGAGGACTGCGCACGCGAGCGGCTGGGGTATGGCGGCGACATGGTCGCGCTCTTCTCGTCCAACGCGTACCTCTACGATGCGCAGGGGCTGCTCGACAAGACGCTCGCGGACTTTCGGCGAGACCAGACCGAGCGCGGCGGCATGCCCGAGACCGCGCCCTTCATGGGCATCGGCAGCGAAGGCCCCGCCTATGGGGAGGGGCCGCTGCTCTGGCAGCTCGCCTATCCGTACCTGGCGCTGCAGGCCGACCGGTGGTACGGACGCCGCGACCTGCTCGAGCGCGAATGGCCGAGCCTGCGCCGCATGGCCGACTACGTGCTCTCGTTCGATCCGGTGGAGCTTGCGCGGCACTGCCTGGGCGACCATGGCAGCGTGCTCAGCCAAGGCTTTGGCGGCACGCCCGACAAGGAGCTCTGCGGATGGTGCGCGATCCTCTGGATCCTCGACACGCTGCGTCAGATTGCCGAGCGTCTGGGCGAGGAGGCCGGAGACGTGCTGGCGGCCGAGGAGTCTCTGCGTGCGCAGATCGTCGATCGCTTCCGTCATGAGGACGGCAGCTTTGGCGACGGAACGCAGACCGCCTACGCCTTTGCAGCCGCGCTCGGCCTGGGCGACGCGGCGGAGCTCACGGTGCGTCTTGCCGCGAGGATTCGTGAGGACGATGGTGTGCTCTCCTGCGGCATCTTCGGCACCGTGCTGGCCTTCGACCTGCTGCATCGGTACGGATTTGACGACGTTGCCGAGGCGTGGCTCACCTCTGACGGCGATCCCAGCTTCAGGCGCATGCTTGCGAGCGGCAGCGGCGTTCTGGCCGAGGAATTCCATGCGTTCCTCTCGTCCTACGACCACGCCATGTTCTCGAGCTATGTGCAGTGGATGTACCAGGCACTCGGCGGCATCTCGATTGCCGATGACGCAGTGGCGGCGAACAGGATCGTCGTGGCCCCATTCTTCTCCAAGCTGACGGACCACGTGCGCTGCGCGTATCGGACCCCGCAGGGGGAGCTCGTCGTCGAGTGGCGGCGGACGGATGGTGTCGTGGAACTTGAGGTCGACGTTCCAGCTGGGACTGAGGTCGCGCTGCGCTGCGGGGATGTGGTCGAGCCCCTGCCTGCTGCGGACGAGGTGCGTCGTGCGAGGTCATCGGCCCGTGCGTGAGGCCACAGCTACGACACGCGCGTGAGCGGAGGCCGCTTATGGCGGCACGGGACTGGGCATGGCGGGCTGTCCTGCTCGCCGCGGTTGTCACGGGAGATCCCGGTTCGGAGGTCCAAACAGGCGACCTCACAGAAGGCCCATAGAACACGCGTTCTCACTTCCTCTCGACCCAAAGCCCATTCGGGCGAGAATCGGCCCTTATATCGCCTCTGGTGCATTTGAGCAGGTAGACGAGCTGTATCTTGGTGGAACTCAGGGGCGCCGAGGTGTCGTGTTTTCCCGGTGGCGCAATCGCACTCGTAGAAGCGCAGCTACACGGCCTGAAATAAGGGCGTCTTTCTCCACGGTTGGCGCAGAGCACCCTTAAACGATGCGCCTGACATGGGCGTTCGTAAGGGTCGCTACCGCCGGGTGGGCGGATTGTGACTCAAAAAACGTCCCCATAATGAGCAGATACTACAGTAGTTGATGAATCTTCCAGGAGTTTTTAGGCACCGAGAGAAATAAGGGGTCGTTATTCTTATCGCCCAACGATAGAGAGAGGGCATCACAGCGTGCTGGATGCTGGCGGCCCTTCTGCTGGTGCCCCTGACGCCGTTGCCTGGTGTCCGACGTGCCCGTCCGCCCCGATCGTCGTGCACGCCGCCCTAGGCAGCACTCTCTGACTAGAAAAGAGCAGCACGTCAGGGTGGTTGGTTGGTTGGGTGAGGTATACTTTAAGGCGTATGGTGTCAAATGGAATAGAGACGGGAGCAGCTATGGAGCTTAAGAATCTTGGTTTTACCGACATCAAGGTCAGTCCCGTGTGCATCGGTGGCATGAGCTTTGGTGAGCGCTTTGAGGGCACGCACGGGTGGACCATCGACCAGCCGGCAACGCAGGAGGTCATCGCCCGCGCGCTCGAGCTGGGCGTCAACTTCATTGACACGGCCAACGCCTACGCCAAGGGTACGAGCGAGGAGTTCATCGGGCAGAGCCTGAAGAACCTTGGTGTGCCCCGCGAGCAGGTGGTGTTGGCGAGCAAGGTCTTCTTCAACGAAGGCAACCTGGGCGCCGAGGCCATCGCGCGCGAGATCGAGGGGTCACTGCGTCGCCTGCAGACCGACTACCTCGACCTCTACATCATCCATCGCTTCGACTACACCCATCCCATCGAGGAGACCATGGAGGCGCTCGACAAGCTGGTGCGCGCGGGCAAGGTGCGCGCCCTTGGTGCGAGCTCCATGTACGCCTACCAGCTGCACAACATGCAGCTGGCCGCCGAGGCCAACGGCTGGACCAAGTTCGCCTCCATGCAGAACCACTACAACCTCATCTATCGTGAGGACGAGCGCGAGATGATTCCGGTGGTGAAGCAGTACGGCATGGCGCTCACGCCGTATAGCCCGCTGGCATCGGGGCACCTCACGCGCCGCGTGTGGGACAGCGACTCCGAGCGCTCCCAGACCGACGTAGTGATGAAGAGCAAGTACGATTCCACGAAGGAGAACGACCTCGAGGTGATCGCCCGCGTGGCCAAAGTGGCGGAGAAGCACGAGGTTCCTATGGCCGACGTGGCACTTGCGTGGCACTGGGCCAAGGGCGTGACGTCCCCGCTCGTGGGCTGCTCCAAGCCGAGTCGCGTGGACGATGCCGTGCGTGCCACCAAGCTGACGCTCACGGCGGACGAGGTCGCCTACATGGAGGAGCCCTATCGCGCCCATGAGCTGGTGGGTCCTGCAGCCCGTCCCGGTGAGAAGGAGCTGGCTGGCACCACGGCTACGAAGCGTTAGACGGAGCTGCCCTCGCTGGCAGAGAAGGCGATTCGCAACAGAGCGCCTGCACCGGCTTCTGTCGGTGCAGGCGCTCGTTCGTGTGGCGGAGGGCGGCGAGTCCGTCGTGCGGCTGGTGCTCCGCCAAAGGAGCGGACCGCCCTCGTCGCATCGGCGTTCGGCCTGTGGGACCAAGCCCGTAAAGCGTGATCAGCTTGTCGTTGCTCTCAACAGTCCTCTGACGCGCATGCCGTCGAAGAGTGTCCGGCAGCTTCGTGTGCGACAGGTACTACAACTGCGCATACTGCCGGACACCCGTGGTCCAAGGCTGCTTGTGGCACGATTGCCTGTCAGCAGCCGTCGGCGGACAGCTACTTCTACGGAGGCTATCGGGCCCAAATCGGTGATGACCGATAGCGACAAATTGGCAACCGCTTCCCAAGCGATCTTTCCTGCCCCCTTCGCACCAGATGCCATAATGAACCTAGACTGCGAGAGGGGAAAGATGGACATCAGCTATCTGCGCGAGTTCGTGACGCTTGCGGACATTCGAAACTACACCGAGGCGGCGGACGCGCTCTACATCTCGCAGTCGTCACTCTCAAAGCATATAGCGGCAATCGAAAAGGAGCTCGGAACCGCCCTGTTCGATCGTTCCACGCGTCGTGTGACGCTCACACCTGCCGCTCGCATGCTTCTGCCCTACGCAAGCCATATCGTCCACCTGTGGGACAGCGCGACCGGCAATCTTGAGGACGCGCAGGGAGGATACCAGCGTCGCACACTGAGAATTGGCTCGATGCCGATGATGGCGCCTTATGGCATCACCAAGGTCATGCACGAGTTTTCTCAGACGCATCCCCTTGTTGACGTAGATGTCATCGAAGGTGACAACGACACCTTGATGAGCGCGCTTCGGCAGGGAAAGATCGAGCTCGCCTTCATGAGGGATGCCGGGAGTCACAGCGAGGAGTTCGTGCGGTCACCCTTTACGAGCGATCGGCTTGTGGCCGTGCTGCCACCTACCCATCGCCTTGCGGAGCGAGCACACCTTGAGCTCTCCGAGCTCGACGGCGAGAGCTTCTTGCTCATAGGTCCCGGCTCGCACACCCACGACATCTGCATGACCGCCTGCGCGGCGGCGGGCTTCGTGCCAAACGTGGCCTACACCAGTGCGCATGCGCGCAACATCATCGACCTCGTGGCGCGTGACGCCGGCGTCTCCCTTATGATGCTGCGGCCGATCGAGCGCTACCTGACGGGCGAGGTTGCCGCGGTCCCTGTCGTTCCCACCGTGCGCTCGACGATATCGGTGTACCGAAGGCGCGACGGTGAGCTCTCGCGCGAGGCGATCGGATTCTTGAAGAGCCTGTCGGGATCGGAGATGGGAACGGCTCACGTGCTGGAGTGATTCCATCCGGGAAACAATCGAGGCGCGCTCGGAATTGGAGCTGCCGAGTGGATTGCGTAGACTTCTGGCAAACAAAGCCCAAGGACTGCGAAGGTGCTCGGATGATTATCGACACGAACATGTACTACGTTCCAGAGGCGCTTTTTGCCGATGACGACCTCTTCGCTCGTTTTGTTGCCGAGGGGAACGCACAGGCTGACACAAGGGTTTACGCGAAGGACGATAGTGGTCGCCGCCGGGTGGTCGTCGAGATGCCCGAAGGCTATGCGAGCCTTGACTACCTGCAGGGCGACTACGCGGTCTCCCAGCAGATCGCTGACATGGATGCGGCAGGCGTGGACAAGGCCGTGCTTAAGGTGCCCGGGGCGCAGCAGTGGATGTCTCTCGACATGTGTAGGATCTTCAACGATGGCATGGCGCGGTCGGCGCGCGAGACGGGTGGCCGCCTGGTTCCCCTTGCGGTGATTCCGCCAACAGACACGCCTGAGACCTTCGCCGAGCTAGACCGCTGTTGGAGCGAGCTTGGAATGCGTGGCGTGCAGCTTGTGACGCACTACGATGGGGCGTACCTCGACGACGATCGCTTCGCGAGCTTCTTCGACAAGCTCGACTCGCTCGGTGCCGTGGTGTATGTGCATCATGTGCCGGTACCCGCAGACTGCGGCTCCATCGTCACCTACAACAACCTGCGCCGCAGCTATGGACGCTGCCAGGACCAGGTCACCGCAGTCGGGCGCGAGGTGTTCAGTGGCTTCTTCGACCTACATCCGCACCTGACCCTCGTGCATTCGATGATGGGCGGTGGCTTCTTCGCAATTGCCGAGATGCTCTTCCCCACGCCAAGTCCCACCGACACCGGGGGTCGCTTTGACACCGATACCGCACGCGTGCAGGAGCGTCTGCGGAACCACGTCTTCTTCGAGCTTTCCCATGCGCAGCCATGGGGCAGGGCGCAGCTCGAGTGCGCCGTCAAGGTGCTCGGTGCCGACAAGCTCCTCTGGGGCTCAAGCTACCCCGTGCGTCGTGTCTGGCTCACCGAGGGACCCGCCTTTGTCGAGGCGCTTGACATCAGCGACGAGGAGAAGGCCAACATCCTGGGTGGCAACGCACAACGCGTCTACGGCGTGGCCTAAGGGGAGCGGTCGCAATGCTTCTGGCTGGAGCAGCAAAGGCGTCCCTCGACATGGGTGGCATCATTCCCCTTGACGGCTTTGGCGGCCTATGTGGCGAGCTATTGGTGCGCGCTCTCGTCGTTGAGGGAGAGGACGGGCGCGCGCGACCCTCGCGTGTGGCCATCGTGTCCGTCGACGCGACGTCACTCAAGGACGACCTTGCCGCAGAGCTGAGGGCCACGGTGGCCACGGAGGCTGGGATTGCCGTCGATTCCGTGTGGGTTGCGGCCACCCACAGCTTCTCGGTGCCCCATGTGCGCACACCAGGACATATCGAGCGACGTGAGCGGACTGCCAACAGCTCGCTTGCCGACGCCTATGTCCATGCCACCAGGACGGCCTGCCGTGCTGCCGTGGCTGCCATGCGGGAAGCCCTTCCGGGCTTTGCGACCGGCGCTGCCCATATAGGTGTCTGTCGTGACGTCGAGACCCCGGACGGCTGGTGGCTCGGCCGCGATGACCAGGGCCCCTCGAGTCCGGAGGTGCCCGTGTTCGTCCTGGCGGAAGCGGGAAGACCCATCGCCGTCGTCTTTTCCGCCGACGTGCAGCCCGCTGCGACAAAGGGCCTGTCCGCCGATGACGGCGCGCGCGTCGCCTGCGCCGACCTCGCTGGCTTCGCAAGCGTCGAGCTCGAGCGTCGCCATCCGGGGTGCGTGGCCCTCTGGCTGGAGGGCGCCGCCGGCGATCAGGCGCCGGCGCTGCGCGGCATGGAGCCCAAGGCGTTCTCCGACGGTCTCGTGCTCGCCCGTACGCTTGGTCTCGAACTTGCTGACGCGGTGGATGAGGCGCTTGCCAAGGTGACGACCCACCAGAGCCCCTGCGTCCGATCGTTCGAACGAGCCGTCGTGCTCCCCGGTCAGTGTCGACGCGACTTCAAGGATCTGCGTCCGTCCCTGACATGGCGCCCCGAGCCCGCGCCGCCCGTGACGACGACCGTGTCCCTCTTGCGCATCGGTCCGGCGACGCTTGTCGGCGTGAGGCCCGAGCTCTCCTGCACCCTCGGTGCGCGCCTGCGCCACGACATCCCGGACGCGCTCGTCGCGACCCTCGTCAACGGGAGCGACAAGTACCTGCCCGATGAGCGTGCCTATGACCGTGCGGCATACGAGGCAATGAACTCCGGCTTTGGTCGCGGCTCGTCCGACCTCATCCACTCGGCCATCATGGACCTTGTCACGACCCTTGCCCAAGAAGACGACCCCTGCCCAAGGAGGCCTCATGAACGTAGGACACGCACGTAGGAAGCTCACTCCTCAGGGGGACGTGTATCTCATCGGATATCGCGACCTCCCCAATCGTCTTGAGCCCACGACTGCGATCCACGACGACGTCTATGGCAACGCCCTGCTCTTCCAGGACGACGAGGGGCATGAGGTATTCGTGTTCTCGGCGGACTTCCTTGAGTGGGAAGAGATGGCGGCAGACGAGATCAAGACGCTTCTCAACGACCGCTATGGCATCGACCGTGACTGCGTGCTGCTCTCGGCAACGCACAACCACAGCTCGATCGTCGCCTACCATCGCAGCTGGTGGACGGGCAAGTTTGACCAAAGCTACTACGACTGGCTGCTCGAGACCATCTGTAGCGCCTTCGAGGAGTGTCGCTCCAATGCCCGGCGGGCAGATGCTCGTATGGGCAAGAAGGTCATCCGCGGGTACTTCGGCAACCGCATCACAGGCGAAGAGGTCGCCGACAACGAGGTCATCGTCGTGAGCTTCTGCGACCAGGCAGGAACGCCCTTTGCTGGCATCGTCAACTGGGCGACGCACTCGGCGACGGTTGGTCCCGACTGTACTGAGCTCACCAGCGAGCTCGCTGGCCTTACGGGTAAGAAGCTCGAGTCGAGTCTCGGGTACTTTCCGGCCATGGTGGTTGGCGCGGCCGGCGACTGCTCGGATCGCAACTTTCGTCAGGGCCGGGGCATCCCCGAGGTCGAGCGTGCCTCGTCCGGCCTTGCCGCCGAGATCGCGGCCATTCCCGTTGAGACCCCAATCGAGCTCGGCCGGATCCGCGTCCAGACGCTCTATCACACGATTCACCACGACGACTTCCATCTCGACATCCATGGTGCCGTGATCGCGCTCGGTGGCTTGCACCTCTTTGTCTTCCCGTCTGAGATGGGCTCTGATCTGGGTGTCCGCATGAAGGACGAATGCCCGGTGCAGGGGCTCGTCTTTGGCTACACCAATGGCTACTTCGAGTACTTCCTTCCTGCGCGCGAGTATGGCCTGTCCTTCGAGACCGAGCACACGCAGGTTCCCAAGGGCACCGCCGAGCTTATCTGTGAGAAGTACGTGGCCGCGAGCAAGCTTCTAGGCTAGGCGTCCGCCCCTGCGAGCCATTCCGATTGGGAAAGAATCCCCCTTTCTAAAGAATTGGTACGTACCTGCGGCTTTTATAGAGTTTTGGTAAGGGGCGGGCGACACGGGGTCGCCCCACAAGGAGGGCTCATGGGACTCGCTTCGAGCCTCCGTTCCCGAAAGGCGGAGAACATGACATACGAAACCTTGTGCAACGCAATCATTATGGGAGTGGGTGGAAAGGACAACGTCACTGACGTGAGTCACTGCGTCACCCGTTTGCGCTTCCATCTCAAGGACGAGTCCAAGGCGGATGTCGAGGTGCTGAGGTCGGCCAAGGGCGTCATCGACGTCGTGCGTGGCGCCAATCAATACCAGGTGGTCGTCGGCCCGCAGGTCGAGGAGATCTACCGCGAGCTCTGCGAGATCGGGGGTTTCTCCGTCCGAGCCGCGATCGACGTGAACGAGGACCCGGACCTCACTGACACGAGAGGCGACCCCTTCTCCAGGCTGCTTGGCCTCATATCGTCCATCTTTCAGCCCATCCTGGGCACCCTGATGGCAGGTGGCTTCATCGTCTCCATACTGTCGCTCGTCAACGTCTTTGTGCCCGAGTTCAGGGAGACCACGACCTACACCGTGCTCTACGCCATCGGCTACTCCGTCATCCAGTTCTTCCCCATCATCGTCGCCTGGTCGGCGGGACAGCGCTTTGGTGTGAGGCCGGCGCTCGCAATGTCCATCGGTGCCGTGCTCATCTATCCCGACCTCGTCACGCTTGTCAGCGGCGATCCCACGGGCGTCCTGTTCGAGGGCAATGCCCTGCTGCAGTCCGACGTCTACGGCGACGTCTTCGGCATCCCGTTGATCCTGCTCAACTACTATGCCCAGGTGCTGCCCTCCATTCCCATCATGTGGATTGCCTCGAAGGTCCAAAGGTTCTTCTCCGACATCCTTCCCGAGCTCGTCCGGGGCATCTTCACCAATGTCTTCACGCTCTTGATTGCCTCACTCGTCGGACTGCTCGTCGTTGGCCCGATCACCACCATCCTTGCGAACGCCGTCGTCATTGGCATCCGGGCCGCACTGTCCCTCTCGCCTGCGGTCGCCGGTTTTCTGGTGGGCACCTTTTGGAGCCTGCTCGTCATGTTTGGGCTGCATTGGGGGATCATTCCACTCTGGTTTGCCGAGATGGGAGCGGTCGGCTACTCATCCCTCAACCCGCTCAACTTTGCCGGCTGCGGCGCAATCATGGGAGCCTGCATCGGCATGGTCCTCGCGTGCAGGGATGCCGACGAGAACGGAACCCTGAACGTTCCCGCCCTTGTCTCCAGCGTCTTCGGCATCACTGAGCCTGCCCTCTACGGCATCCTGATCCCGCGCAGGAAGCTCATGTGGGCCACGTTCGTCTCCGCTGGCATCGGCGGCGCCTTCGCCGGCGCCTTTGGCGCAAAGTGGTTCACGCCTGGTGCCAATGGATGGCTTGGCCTGCCCTGTTACATCGATCCTGTGGCGGGCATCGATCGGGGCTTCATCGGCCTCGTGATCGGCGCGGCCATCGCGACGGTCCTTCCGATCGTCGCCGTGTTCGTCTTGGGACCAAAGAAGGACTCCGAACGCACGGCCGCGGAATAGGGATCGATCTATAGGGAAGGTGCAGGTGTTGCAGGGGGGCCACGCAAGGCGTGGACCCCCTCCTTTTCCAGAGGGCCTTATGTGAGAGGCGGGTAGGCCTCCGGAGACCCTCCCCTCTCCCGTGATGACAGGTGCGGATGGAGCGCCACTTCACAAGCGACTGCCTGCCGGCACCTGTCTTTGCGTCACAGGCGGACGAACCGTTCGGCTACCGTGCCGCCTTTGCCTGTCGGGCGCGGATGCGCCGGCACTGGGGACAGTCGCACCTGCCGAGTCCCATGAGCCGTTGGATGTGGTAGGCGCTGTAGCGCGGCTGGGCCTGGGACTCTGTGGGCAGCGGCTCCTCTGAGGTCGGGGCGTCTGGGGACCGGTCTTCCGCTTCTTTCGCTCGTCGTGTTCCCGACAGCGCTGCGGCTATGGTCGCCCGTGCCTTTCTGGAGAGTTCCATATGGGTCTCCTTGCCCTTGTCAGAGATGCCGCCATTATAGGTGAGGCCGGCGCGACAGGCGTAAACGAGGTTTGCATGGCGGGCCGGAAGGTGAGGCCCGCACGACAAAAGCGGGACCCTCCTCTTGGGCTCCGCCTTTCCGTCTCCGGTCCCTCCAGCCACCTACTCCGGATCGGGGTCGCAGACGTCCTCGACCAGGCGCGCCACATGGTCGGGCTCGTCGTCGTTCTCAAAGACGAGCCGCACGCCACCGTCCTCTTGTGGATGTGCCTCGACGAGCGAGAAGTGTCGGTCGACGAAGCGGCCGAGCGTGTTGAAACTGGAACGGCGCTCGAGGTTTCCGGAGACATAGGGCTGCACCACAAGGGAGATGCGATCGACCAGGCCCGCCTCGAGGAAGGTGCCGTTGATGCGGGCGCCGCCGCCGAGGGCGATCGACTCCACGCCAAACTGGTCCCCCAGCTTCTCGAGAGCCATCTCGCAGTCGAGCTCGTCGTCGCCGCAGACGAGGTAGGGAATCTCCATCGAACGTAGGAAGGCCAGGTAGGCGAGTGGTGCGCGGCGGGTGACCACCTCGACCACACGGCTCACCTTCCCGCCGTACTCAAAGGTGTTGCCCTCCCAGGCGCAGGTGCCGCGCCGGTCGAAGACGACGTCCCAGGTCTCGCTCTGCACGTCCCCGCGCCAGTCGTCATAGGTGAGCTGCGCGGCCGCCTCCTCGAACCGAGCGAGGTCGAGCGTGCCACGTGCGTGGTACTTCTTGGCGGTGATGGCCCCGTTCGCGTTGACGGTCGCCATCTTGAAGAGCTCGTCGGAGTAGAGCTTGGACGTGACCTTTCCTCGGGCGCCACCGAAGAACTCGCCGTCGATCTTGCCGTCGATGGACACGTTCATGTGTACCGTTACCGTGGGACGTGCCATGCTGCCTCCTCATGTCGTGGTGGTGGGGTAGGCCTTGCGCCGCTTTGCGCCAGCTCCGCCGAGCGGACCTGGCGCAGGTGCCCACATCCGGGTTGGACGCATCTGTCCGAGAGCCAAACTCAGCCCGACGCGGACGGGACGATGCCACCCTCAGCTTACCAGGGATCTCGGCGTCAGTAAGCCGAACCCGTCCGGCTCTGTCGTGCCAGCGCCAGTCAGCCTGCTCGAAGTAGTCGGGAGAACGCCTGGTGACGCTCGTGATGTCCGAGCGCATGGCGCGCAAGGTGCTGGGAGGACCAAGCATGAGGTCCCCTGGGCCTCGCGGCGCCTTCCGAACGCTACGGCCCAGCGACGAGCCTCTCCACCTGGTCGACGAGGGCGTCAAAGTCCACGGCGGCGATGTCCGTTGCGTCCACCTCGACGAGGTCGCCTAGCTGGAAGTTGCCATAGCCTTTGCTGATGCAACGGTCGCGGAGCACGTCGAGGGTCACCAGCGCATCGGCATGCTGGCGGTCCGCAAGGCGGTCTCCCTTGTGGTAGTGGTTCATGAGATGCCCAAGGTGCCTGCCCTGGGACAGGTCACGTGCGAGCGACCGCTGGTAGATGGCCTCTATGTCGCCCACGAAGCGCACGGTTACGGCATGGTAGCCGTGCGCTTCGACCAGGTGCGCCAACGTGGGCCGCTGCTTCTCGCTGAAGGGGTAGTCGGTGATCACAAGTCCTCCCGCTGCCATGGCTCGCGCCAGCTCCTCGTAGTACAGGGCCCACACGTCCTGCTCGAGAACGGCTTTCTCGTCCGCGTCGTCAAAGCCGCGCTCGTCCCAGATGCGCTCTTTGATGTCGTCGGGCGCGATTGTCGCGGCCTGCGGATGGCGCTCGCGCAGCCGCGCGCAGAAGGTGGACTTCCCCGTGGCGGGATATCCGGCGAGAAGCAGCAGCACACGTTTCATGGGGACTCCTATTTGCCGCGCAGCAGGTCCTTGGACCCCTGCATGAGCGACTGAAGCTTGTCGAGGTACTCCTTGGCCGTCGCCTCGTCGCCCGCTTGGGCGGCCTCGCGGCGCTTGACGTTATAGAGCGCGGTGAGCCCACGGTACGCCTGCCCCATGCGGTTGTCCGCCTCCATGCTCGCCTCATACGCGGCGATGGCTTGGTCGGTCTCGCTCGCCTGGGCGAGCAGCTCGCCCTTCTTGTCGAGAAGGTCCGCGAGGGAGGTTCCAGTCGCCTCGGCGATGCGCTCGTCGAGGGCGGCGGCCTGTGCGACGAGCTCCTCGTGTGAGGCGGCGTCTGTGGCCTGGGATGCGGCGTCTTGGCCAGTTGTGGCTTCGGACGGGTCTTGTCGTTGTGCCTTGTGGGCGCGCTTCTTGAACAGATCGAACATGTGACGCATCTCCTCTCCTCAACGTGTGTGTCACAGCTCGGCATGCGGACTGGCGCCCGATCCTGGGACGCCAGCCCGCACAGGTGGGTACGTCCTAGCCAATCCCGCCGGTCAGGAGTCTGATGCCGTACAGGAGAAAGCCGGTGAAGACGGTGTCGACGTCGGTGCACGTGAGGTTGACGAAGCCGATCTCGGTCAGCATGGGGGTGAGCAGGGCCGGAATGAGGATGATGAAGATGCCGTGCGCGATGCAGCCGATGATGAGGCCACGACGGCCGCCTACGGCATTGGCGAACACGCCGGCCGTGCCTCCCGCAAAGAAGTTGGACATGACGCCGGGGATGACGAGGTAGCCCGTCACCGGGGAGATGAACATGCCGATGATCGAGCCGATGGTGGTGAAGATGAAGCCCATGATGACGGAGTTGGGCGCGAACGGGAAGACGACCGGGCAGTCGAGGGCGGGCTTGGAGTTGGGGACCAAGCGCATGGAGATGCCCTGGAAGGCCGGGACGATATTGTCGAGGAGCTGGCGCACGCCGAGCATCAGCACGTTGAGGCCGACGACGAAGGTGCTTGCCTGCAGAAACGCCTGCACGAGGAAGTTGATGTCGCTGTTGATGCCCAGCTGCTCGCACACGGCCGCGCAGTTCTCGGGGCCGGCGAGGGCCGCGACGACGAGGAAGAACGGCAGCATGACCACGAAGACGGCCATGTAGGTGTCATTGAGGAACTCGAGGCTCTCGGGCAGCTTGATGTCCTCTGTCGACTTGCTCTTGTCGCCCGTGAGCTTCGAGACGCCGGCGGCGACGAGGTAGCCGATGGTGCAGAAGTGCCCGAGGGCGATGTCGTCCGATCCGGTGATCTTGCGCATGATGGGCTGTGCGAGCGCAGGCATGAAGGTGGCAAAGCATCCGCCTACCAGAGAGGCCAGAAGGATGAGGGGCACACCAGTCAGGCCGAGGTAGTACGAGAACACGACCGCGAGGGTCGACTCCCACAGCAGCGCCTGTCCCGTGAGGAAGATGTACTTGAACGGCGTCAGGCGGGCCAGGATGATGTTGACGATGAAGATGCCTGCGAGGGTGATGGCGATCTCCGAGCCCAGGCCGAGCTCGTTCATCGCCTGGCCGTTGATGCCCTCGATCGAAGCGGTCACCGCGCCCTGGACCCCCTCGAGGCTGAACGCATAGTTGAAGACGGCCCCAAAGTAGGACAGCGCCCCTTGGAGCACGGCAGAGCCAGCCGCAAGGATCATGAAGCCGAACATGGTCTTGAGCGAGCCTACGACGACCTCGCCCAAAGGCTTGCGCTGAAGCGCGAGGCCGAGACAGGCGATGAGCCCGATGACGATAGCTGCCTGGGTCAGGATGTTGTCGATGATCCATTGGAGAACTATCATGGTTGCTTCCTCTCTTCTGTCGGTGATGCCCTACTGGAGGACGTCGAGCTGCCTCAGCACGGGGACCAGCTTCTCGGTGATCTCCTTCTTGTCCACGATCCGCTCAAGGAAGACCGTGGGGATTTCCAGCTGCTTGCCCTCAATGAGCTTCTGGAAGTTCTTTGCGGCGACAAGGATGTCGACCGTCTTCGACAGGGGACCGGCGGAGTTCGTGTCGGCGTGCGTCACCTGTGCCTTCACGCCAAGCGCATCCATGGCCTGCTGGGTGGCCATTTGGCATGCCAGGCTCGAACCCAGTCCAGCCCCGCACACCACGAGAATCTTTATCATTGCCTGCTCCTCTCCTATCAGTGCCAGATGGTCTAGTGGCCGGTCGTGCCACGCGGCTCGACGAGCCGCGTGTAGAGCTCTTGTGTCGTGGGGCTGCGTATGAGATCGGCGAGACGCTCCTCGTCCATGCACACCTCGGCGATCATCTGGATGGCGGCTATGTGCGAGTCGGCGTCCTGTGCGGCGAGGGCGAAGAGCAGCCGCACCGAGGGACTCATGTCGGAAAAGACCACCGGGTCACGCACAAGGGTCACGGCGAGCTGCTGTCGCAGTGCCCCCTCCTCCGGACGACCGTGCACCAGGGCGATGTCGTCCGTGAGGATCCAATAAGGACCGAGGTTCCGCGTAGTCTCGATGATGTTCTCGGCATAGCGAGGCTCCGCGTACCCTTGCTGGACCAGGGGCTCGAGGGACGTGCGTATGGCCTCCTCCCACGTTGCGATGTGGTCTACGATGCGAACGTTCTCTGGCTTGAGCAGCTCGTCAAGACGGGTGACGTGTGCCATGGCTCCTCCTTCCTCTCGTGTGCGCGAGACGCGCGCAGGGTGCCTACGCCGGCGCGCCCTGCGCGTGTGGCGGCGTGGAAAGGTTCTTGAAGAGGCCGATCTTGTTCTCGACGATCGCGGTGATCGCGTCGAGCGCGGGGACGACGTTCTCACGGTTGGAGACGTTCTCCCTGTGGGTGTCGTACAGCTCGCGAGACAGGCGGTTCCACTGCACCAGCAGCTCGGTCCCCACGTTGAACTTGCGGATGCCAAGCTTGATGACCCTGTGAATGTCGGCATCCGAGACGCCGGTGCCGCCGTGGATCACGAGCGGACGGGTGGCGACCTCCTTGATGGCCTCGAGGACATCGAAGTGGATGTTGGTCTTGGATTTGTACTGGCCATGGTTGGTGCCGATCGCCACGGCCAGCGCGTCGATGTCGGTCAGCTCGATGAAGGCGGCCGCGTCGTCGGGGTTGGTGAAGCGCACGTCTTGTGCGCTCACGGCGACGCCGTCCTCCGTCCCGCCGACCGTGCCGAGCTCCGCCTCGACGGATGCTCCCGCCGCATGGGCGTACTCGACCACGCGACGCGTGCCGAGGACGTTCTCCTTGAAGGGGAGGGAGGAGCCGTCGAACATAACGGAGCTGTAGCCCGCGTCGATCGCGGAGCGGATGGTGTCCCAGTCCTTCGCGTGGTCCAGGTGCAGGACGACATTGACGCCGTACTCCTCGGCGAGCGATCGTGCCACCGCCACGAGGGC
This sequence comes from Atopobiaceae bacterium, assembly GCA_040268355.1. Taxonomy (GTDB): domain Bacteria; phylum Actinomycetota; class Coriobacteriia; order Coriobacteriales; family Atopobiaceae; genus UBA1367. Next base: position 19,171 of record JAWRIT010000150.1, read on the forward strand.
GCGCATGCCCACATAGCGTGCGGTGCCCTCCGAGGTCTGGATGATGACCGGGGTCCGCTGGTTGTTCGCACCGCGGACGATGGCAGACGTCATCTCGAGGTTGTGGGTGTTGAAGGCGCCTATGGCCATGTTGAGCTGGTCCGCCTCGGCTAGTACCTCACGTAGGGTTACGTACATTCTTCCTCCTGTCGCGAGTGGAAAGGTGGTGGGGATCCCCTATATTGTCCGAATGTCCGGACAATATAGGGGAAATATAATATGCGGGCCGCGTGGCAGAGGGCAGAATGAATCCCTGCTGCTTACTCAGGCTGGCAAACGGTAAGAAAGCGGTGGTAAACGGTAGTTGACCCCGACGGCACTAGCTCCTGAGACCGATCTCGAGGAAATACATGTCGGAACGATAGTCGGTCACCACGTACTCGCGCGGGACGTTGCGAACGTCAAAGGAGACCTTCTCGATGCGCAGCAGGGGAGTGCCTGGCGCGATGTCCAGCAGGGCCGCGGCATGCTCGTCGGCCGGAATCGAGGAGATGCGCTGGTTGACGCTCGACCAGGTGGTCTTGAGGATCTCCCCGACATAGGCACGCAGCGACTCCTTCGAGAAGTCGTGAGCGGAAGCCTCGGGGATGAACGAGCGCTGCATGAAGAGATGCTCCAGATAGCAGGGCTCGCCGTCCGAGGTGCGGAGGCGCTCGAGGGAAAAGACGTCCTCGCCGGGCGTAAGGGCGAGCGCGGTGGCCACCCGCTCCTCAGCAGGGCCAAACGAGCTCGATATGACCTCCTTGACCGGCCGCACACGATCTTGCGAGGTGCGGCGGAGGTAACTGACGACACGCTGGGGCGATGAGGAGGAACGATTGGCGATGACGGTGGAGCCTCGTCCGCGCTCCCGACGGATGAGCCCGTTTCCGACAAGCATCTCCATGGCCTTGCGCACGGTCTCGCGGCTCACGCCGTAGGCATCCATGAGGGTGGGTTCGGAAGGGAGGCGGTCTCCGATCTCATAGACGTTTCCGACGATGTCCTGGAAGAGAATGTTGTAGAGCTGATAATAGAGCTGCTCGTGCGAGCCACGATCAAGCGACCTCGCCACCGCACTCCCGAGGGCGGGTGCGTCAATATCGTGTTGCGCCATTTAGATTCCTTGCGTTGTCGTCGTTTGTGTATGTTGTGGCACTTTGAACATACGACATCCGAGGAGTCGCGATGCTGTGGGTGCCGACAACTGCACCCACTCCCCACAGGCCCCTGTGGGCTCTAGCCGACGGCTCGGACCTACCGAATGCGACGCCTCCGTCCGCCTCACCACACATCGCGCCAGCACCCTCCGCCTTTGAGCAGGGAAGCTCGCCTGAGGGCGCAGCCACGTTCGGCGGCATGGTCGAGGACCTCCGCCACTGCTTCTTGGAAGTGGGTGCCTCTAGGCGACCAGATGTCGTGGCGCACGGCCGCGGGCACTTGGCCGACAGATTCGCCCCATGACGCCCTTGAGCAGGGGCACTGCCCTTGGCGGTGCGGGCATGCTCTCCCCTCCGAGCGTGAAGTCCGCCGTCTCGGACGGGGTGGCGACGGACTGCGTGGCAGGTGTTGCCAGCCGTGCACCCACATAGGTGCGGATGACTCTCGGCGACGATGCTCTGGGGCAAGGGCGCGCGTGCGCGCCCGGATGGGCGCGAGTGACTCAAAAAACGTCCCTATATTTTCCTTCGATTCGCAAAATCCCAGGAAGTTTCATCAACTATTGTATTAACTGAGCGATATGGGGACGTTTTTTGGGCCTTCAGGCGCGGACGGAGGCGTATCTGGCCCCACGGACGAGCAGCTCAGAGGTGGTGCCTTGGGACGCTTGTACGCCCCCGGGGCGATCGGACACCCCTTCTACGGGACGTCTACCTGCGGTTTTTCGAGTCTTGTTTCATCACTGGGGAAACACCGTACCCGCAGCATCTCCGGGAGAGTGTGAAAAGAGCCCCTTCTACCTGCGCAAATGTCTGAGAGGCCCTGTAAGGCCCGCAACGCGCGCCGATGGGTTCTTGGTCACATCGGGTTGAGAACGTACGTTCTGCGGCCTCTGAGAAGGTCGCTTTTTTCGTGCCCTGGCACGTCAGCCAGCTCGGGTCCCGGCCATGTGGAGTTCCTCGTGCGGTGGGACTCACCGGCGGTTGATGGCGCTCATGAGGAGGGAGGTGTCATGCATGGCGATGGTCTTGCGCCCACACTGACGACGAACTGGCTGGCAGGCATCAGCACAAACCTCGCTTGACGCCCGGTCGCCGGCGGCCTCCCCTCAGCCTGGGAGACGGCTCATGCTCACGCGCCCTGCTCAGTCGGCTTCCTCGAAGTAATCGGGGAAGCGCCTGGTGACGCTCGTGATGTCCGAGAGCATCGCGTGGAGGTGCTGGGAGACCAGGTATGAGGCCTCTTGGACCTCGCGACGCCGTATGGAGTCGAGGATCTCCTGATGGTCATCGATGATGCTTCTCCAGGGGAGGTCCACCGCATACAGTCGAAGCCAGCGATAGCGATCGAGCGCGATCGTGGCGAAGCTGAGCCACGTGAAGATCTCCGACCGCCCGATGGCGTCGTAGGCGATGCGATGGAAGTCCCGATCGAGCTGAAAGAAGCGATGCCGGTCCTCCAGGCGCGCCGCCTCCTCGCTCTCCCGTATGACGGCGGCGAAGCGATCGATGTCGGCGGGGGAGGCCTTGGCGCAGCACTCGGCGAACACCTGGCTCTCCACCGTCTCGCGCAGGTAGCGGCCGTTCTCGGCCGAGCTCAGGCTGATCCTGGAGACGTAGGTCCCGCTCTGGGGCGCGACTCGGACGAGTCCCGTCTCCTGAAGACGCACGAGGGACTCGCGCACCGGGGTGCGCCCTATGCCGAGCTCGCTCACGAGTCGGTTGATGGTGAGCTTCTCGCCCGGACGGTAGCGGCCGAGGATGATCTCCTGACGTATCAGGCGAAAGGCCTGGACCTGGAGGTTGGTCTCCTCGCCAGAGAGGTCCTTGTCGGGGGGTGTGAGGTCGTCGAGCGGTGTCATGTTCCCTGCCTGAGGTAGCGTTGCCTGTGCTCGGGCCACAGTATGTCACGGGAAAAAGGTCTCATCAAACTGGAATAACAATATCCTCTGCGGTGCAAAAGGGTCATCAGGCGACTGTTCGAGCTGGCTTACCATAAAGCACCTGATAAGCGGCATATAATCTGGAAACCCTGAACGTCAAAGACGCAAGTACCGATTACCGATGGATTGCTACCACTCAAGCATTCCCAGGATCTGCCATAACAGAAGAAGAGAAAGCAGATAAACTGTAATAACAGTCTATCTAAGGGGTGAGTCCATCGTGCGCACGTCAATTGGCTTGAACCACGGATGGGACTTCACGGGACCAGATGGGCGCACGGAGTCGGTCAACGTCCCACACACGTGGAACGCCATCGACGGGCAGGACGGGGGCGGTGACTACTGGCGTGGCTCATGTACCTATGCCCGCCACTTCGGACGGCCCTCCTTTGACCCCGCCTCCGAGCGCGTCTATCTCCAATTCGACGGTGTCAACGCCTCTGCCGACGTCACGCTCAACGGGTCGCTGGTCGCCCACCACGACGGCGGTTACTCCACCTTCCGCACGGACGTGACGGACGAGCTGCTCGATGACAACCAGCTGGTGGTCACGGCCGACAATTCCGACAACGACCGCGTCTATCCACAGCGCGCCGACTTCACCTTCTACGGCGGCATCTATCGCGACGTCACGCTCATGGTCGTCGCGGCGACCCACTTCTCGCTCGACCACTGGGGAGGTCCGGGCTTTGCCGTGACCCCCGCCTTGGGTGGCGACACGCACAAGGTGCGGGTCCAGAGCTGGGTGGACGGGCCCGCGACCGCCTCCGCCGAGGTCCGCGTCTCGCTGCTCGACGCCTCGGGCGTCGAGGTCGCGTCCGGAACAGGTGAGGACCTTGTCCTCGACGTCGCCGAGCCGCACCTGTGGGACGGCACGCGTGATCCCTACCGCTACGTCGCACGCCTCGCGCTCGTGGTGGCGGGGGAGACGATCGACGAGGTCTCCTGCCGCTTTGGCATCCGCACCTTCCGCGTGGATCCCAAGGAGGGCTTCTTCCTCAACGGGCGCCCGTACCCGCTGCGCGGCGTGTGCCGACATCAGGACCGCAAGGGCGTCGGCAACGCGCTCACCACCGAGATGCACCGCGAGGACATGGAGCTCATCCGCGAGGTCGGCGCCAACACCATCCGGCTCGCGCACTACCAGCACAGTCAGACCTTCTACGACCTGTGCGACGAGGCCGGTATGGTCGTCTGGGCGGAGATCCCTTACATCTCTATGCATATGTCAACTTCCGAGGCCAACGCCAACACCGAGCACCAGATGCGCGAGCTCATCGTGCAGAACTACAACCACCCTTCCATCGTGTGCTGGGGCCTCTCCAACGAGATCACCATCTACGTCCGCGACAGGAAGGGCATGCTCGAGAACAACGCGCGGCTCAACGACCTCTGCCACAAGCTCGATCCCACGCGCTTCACCACGTTGGCGTGCTATGCCATGTGCGGGCCCTTCAACCGCATCGCCCGCATCACCGACGTGGTGAGTTGGAACCTCTACCTGGGCTGGTACGTGCCCGGACTCTTCCTCAACGACCTCTGGATGGGCTTCTACCACCTCACGCACCCCAACCGCTGCCTGGGCCTCTCCGAGTATGGGGCCGAGGCCATGTGCAACCTGCACTCCTCCAAGCCGCGTCGCGGTGACCAGACCGAGGAGTACCAGGCGATCTACCACGAGTACCTGCTGCGCTTCTTTGACCGCCACCCGTACCTGTGGGCGACGCACGTGTGGAACATGTTCGACTTCGCGGCCGACGCGCGCGACCAGGGCGGCGAGCCCGGCATGAACCACAAGGGACTCGTCACCTTCGATCGCACGACCAAGAAGGACAGCTTCTTCCTGTACAAGGTCTGGTGGAATCCCGAGCCCATGGTGCACCTCTGCGGCAAGCGTTACGTCGATCGCCCCGAGGCCGTGACCACCGTCAAGGTCTACAGCAACCAGCCCGAGGTCACGCTGCTGGTCAATGGCGAGGAGGTCGCGACCAAGGCGGCGGACAAGGTCTTCGAGTTCAAGGTCCCCCTCGCGCTCGGCGAGAACGCCATCGAGGCCCGTGCGGGGGCGCTCTCTGACACCTGCGTGCTCAGGCGTGTCGAGCGTCCCAACCCGTCCTACGTCCTAAAAGGTTCCAACACCGGGGGCAATTGGGTCTAGGAACAGGGCTTTTCGTTCCCTTTGGGTTCGACCGGATGGAGGTGGTGCGCATGCGGGTGGCGGGGCCGACGTGGTCCCGTTCGGGCATGCGAGCCACTCCGACACGCGTTGTCGGACGTACGGGGGACGTGTTTGGAGAGGAGCGGCTTGGGGCGGCAGGCGGGCTGCTCGGGCAATGAGGGCATGAGGAAGGAGCACCACATGAGCAAGGGAAAGGACAAGAGGCCAAGGAGGAGGGGAGTGCGCCTTTGGGCCGTGCTCACCGTCGTCTTCGCGCTGCTGTGCGTCGGCCTTGTGGTTGGCCGATTCGTGGCGGAAGGCTATGAGACCGCGATCAACACCTTCCTGGACGCACCGACGACGGAGATCCGTCGTGGCGACGACGAGGGAGTGGACACCGAATACTACAAAAGCGACTACGAGAACGAGGACGAACTGAACGAGCGGAGCGCCGAGGTCGCCGAGCGCCTTGAGGCCGAGGGCGCCGTCCTGCTCTTCAACGACGATGATGCGCTGCCCCTGGCACAGGGCTCCAACGTGAGCCTCGTGAGTCACTCCTCGGTCGATCCCGTCTACGGGGGAACCGGCTCCGGCCAGATCGACGCCTCGACGGCGCCGACGTTCATGACCGCCCTGACCGACGCGGGGCTCAGCGTGAACCAGACGCTCTGGGACTTCTACAGTTCCGAGGACATCCAGGCAAACTACAGCCGGATCATCCCCGAGGGCGTGATTGGCGCGAGCGCCGCCGAGCCGACGAGCGAGTATGCGGCCAACGAGGTTCCCTGGGACGAGGTCGAGACCGCCGCAGGAGACTCCTTCGCCAGCTTTGGGGACGCGGCGATCTTCGTGCTCTCGCGCTCCGGCGGCGAGGGCGCCGACCTCCCCGACGGCACCACCCCGACCGACCTGGCCGAGACCTCCGCCATGCGGGCATGGGTCCTCTCGAGCTCCCCAGACGGTGACTACCTGGCCCTCTCGCCCGAGGAGCAGGAGAACCTTGCGGGACTCAAGGCCCTCAAGGACGCGGGCACGATCTCGAGGATCGTCGTGATCATCAACTCCTCCAACGCCCTCGACTGCAGCTTCCTCGATCCGGCGGTCGGCGGCACGGACTACGGCATCGACGCCGCGCTGTGGATCGGCGACCCGGGCCAGATGGGTCTCAACGCCGTGGGCAAGATCCTCGTGGGCGACGTGAATCCCTCCGGCAGCCTCGTGGACACCTTCGCCCACGACAACGCCACGGCTCCTGCGCTGGTCAACTTCTACCCCGCATCCTGGACCAACGTCGCGGAGGCGGAGCTGGGCACCTCCAACAGCAACTACACGCTCTATGCCGAGGGCATCTATGTGGGGTATCGCTACTACGAGACCCGCTACGAGGACTACGTGATGGAGGCCGGCAACGCCGGTGACTATGACTACGCCTCCACCGTCGCCTTCCCCTTCGGCCACAGCGACTCCTACACCACCTTCGCCTTCAGCGACTTCGAGCTGGTCGACGACGGCGACAGCCTTACGGTGACGGTCAGCGTGACCAACACCGGCGAGGTTGCTGGCAAGAAGGCCGTGCAGGTCTACGGTCAGCAGCCCTACACCAGCTACGACCAGGAGAACGGCATCGAGAAGTCCTCCGTGGAGCTCGTCGGCTACGACAAGACCGACCTGCTCGAGCCGGGTGCCAGCCAAAGCGTGACGGTCACCGTCGACAAGGGCTCCCTGGCGAGCTACGACGCCAACGGCGCCCAGACCTACGTGCTCGACGCCGGCGACTACTACCTCACCGTCGCCACGGGCGCCCATGAGGCCGTGAACAACATCCTTGCCGCCAAGGGCTACACCCCCGAGAGCACTGACGGGCGCATGGACGCGGCGGGCGACGTCTCGCTCGTGGGCTCGTTCAACAACGCCGAACTCGACACGACCACCTACAGCGTCTCCGCCACCGGGCAGCCGATCGTCAACGTGCTCGACGCTGGCGACCCCAACCGTGCCGAGGTCACTCCCGGCAACGTGACCTACCTCTCGCGTTCCGACTGGACGGGCACCTGGCCCGAGCGTCCGTCGTGGGAGGCCACAGAGGAGATCCTCGCCGCCCTCGCCGACTCCACCTACACCGAGCCCAACACCGAAGGCACCCTGCCCACGCAGGGGGCGGAGGGCGACCTCACCCTCGCCCAGATGATCGGCAAGGACTATGACGACCCGGCATGGGAGGGCCTTCTGGACCAGCTGACCTTCGATGACATGAACGAGCTCATCACCCTGGGTGGCCATACCACCAAGGGCCTGGTCTCCGTGTCCAAGCCGGCCACCAAGGACGAGAACGGTCCGCAGGGCCTCACCGCCGCGCTGTTCGGCGGCGTCACCGGCATGGCCTACACCTCCGAGGACGTCATGGCGGCGACCTTCAATGACGAGCTGCTCTATGAGGTGGGTGCCCTTATCGGCGAGGATTGCCTGCATGCGGGATTCTCCGGCCTGTACGGCCCCGGCCTCAACATGCACCGCTTCGCCTACGGCGGGCGCAACTTCGAGTACTACTCCGAGGACCCCTTCATCGCGGGCAGCATCTGCGCCTCCGAATGCCGTGGCATCGTCTCCAAGGGCGTCTACGTCTACCTCAAGCACTATGCCCTCAACGAGATCGAGACCGGCCGCAACGGTCAGAGCATCTGGTTGAACGAGCAGACGGCCCGTGAGATCTACCTCAGGCCCTTCGAGCTTGCCGTCAGAGGAAACGACGGGGAGGGCATCGGCGTCATGAACGCCTTCGTGCGCATTGGCTGTATCTGGACCGGCGCCAGCGAGGGCATGCAGACCACTATCCTTCGCGACGAGTGGGGCGCCAAGGGCATCAACATCACGGACTTCTCCGGCTACAACCCCTACATGGACACGACTGACGGCCTGCTTGCCGGCACCGAGCTGTGGGACAGCACGGTCAGCATGATCCATACCGCCAAGCTCGCGCAGTTCTCGTCCGACCCGACCATCGTGGAGGCCATGCGTGGCGCGTCCCGGCGCATCCTCTACACGGTGGCCAACAGCAACGCCATGAACGGCTGGGGTCCCAACGACCGTCTGGTGACCATAGAGCCGTGGTGGAAGCGTGCGGCCCTCGCCGTCAACGTGGCCTTGGGAGGCCTCGCCCTCGCCTCGGCGTTCATGACCTACCGAGCCATCAGGCGCAACGAGCTGGTCACGCCCAAGAAGGCCGCGTAACCATCCGCCTCACCGGTGGCCCGGCCCCGTGCCGGGCCACCACACGTTGGCGACGAGCGAAGGAGAGAGCGTGTCACAGCGAGTCCAAGACGACGCACATCGCGCGGGAGATCGGGCAGACGAGGGCCTGAACAGGGCGAAGCTCTACCAGCTCGTCCTCTTCCCCTTCAACAACGGGGCGACCAACGTCTACTTCGTGCTGCTCATGAACTACACCATGTACCATGCCTCGGGCGTGTTGGGCCTCGCCGTGGCCTTCGCCACGACGATGGTCACCGTCACGCGCGCGTTCGACGCGTTCATCGACCCGGTCGTGGGCATGTTCATCGACAGGACCGAGACGCGCTTTGGCAAGTTCCGCCCCTTCATGGTGCTGGGCAACCTCACCATGGTGTTCTCGGCGCTCGTCATGTTCTTTGGGACGCGTGCGATTCCCGCGTCGATGATGCCCCTGCGCTATGTCGCCTACACGGCCATCTACGTCCTGTTCATGGTGGGCTACTCCATCCAGACCTCCTGCACGCGCTCGGGTCAGACCGTGCTCACCAACGACCCCAAGCAGCGGCCCACCTTCACGCTCGTCAACACCGTGGCGTCGCTCGTGGGCATGGGCCTCACCCAGGTCGTCGCCATCATCTTCGGCGGCATCTACGGCTACGGCTCCGAGCAGTTCTTCAACATCCTCATCCCTCTGTGCGCCCTGCTCTCGGCCGGGCTCACCGCGCTTGCCGTCATCGGCATCGCCGGCAAGGACCGCCACGAGTTCTATGGGCTCGGCGGCACCGAGGACGGGGAGGCGCCCCAGATGCGCCTGCGCGACTACATTCCCATCCTCAAGGAGAACCACGAGCTCCAACGTCTCATCGTGGCCGCCTCGGGCACGAAGTTCGCCTTCTCGGTGGCCACGAACACGGCGGTGGGATGCCTGCTCTACGCCTGCCTCATGGGCGACTACCAGAACCTCTACATGCCCATGTACGTGATCGGCTACGTCTTCTCGGCGCCGTTCTTCGTGGGAGGGCTCAGGATGAGCCAGCGCTTTGGCCAGAAGCGGACGCTCGTGACCTTCACTGCCGTCGCGCTCGCCTGCTACCTCGCGGTCACCGTCCTGCTCGCCCTGTGGAGCCCTGGTGATCCCGCCCGCACCCTCTCGCTCTTCTCCACCGAGGGCGGCTTCCACCTCACGCTCAACGCCTACACCATCGCGTTCGTGATCTTCTACGGCATCGGGTATGGCGCGTACTACTCCACGGCCGACATGTCCATCCCCATGGTGGCCGACGTCTCCGACTACGAGACCTACCGCACGGGCAGCTACGTGCCCGGCGTCATCGGCACGCTCTTCTCCTTCGCCGACAAGCTCGTGAGCTCGCTGTCGACCACCGTCGTGGGGGCGGCCGTCGCGCTGGTGGGCCTCACCGAGCTGCCCGACGCCCATACGCCCTACGTGGAGGGCATGCAGCCGCTCACCATCCTGCTCTTCTGCGTGATCCCCATGGTCGCGTGGGTGCTCACGCTCCTCTCCATGAGGGGATATCGCCTTACGGGCACCCGTATGGAGGAGATCCAGGCCGTCAATGGCGCGCGCAAGGAGGCCATCGAGGCCGGCATGTCCGTCGAGGAGGCGCTTGTCACCTGGCGGACGCTCGAGGACGTCACCACCACGCCCGCCCGGGCCGAGGCTCGCAGGTAAGGACGAGAGGAAGGTGGCTGCCGCCGCAGCCTCCGGCAACGAGAACACGAAAGAGGAGAAAGACCATGGCAAGACTTTCCCAATGGGCCGCGGACCACGACGAGCTCGCTCGCAGGGGCGTGATCCTGCCTGCGGTCGACATGGGGTCCGTCAAGGCCGCCGGACGCGCCCAGCCTCGCTGGGTTCATGTGGGCGGCGGCAACCTCTACCGAGCCTTTCATGCGGAGGTCGCGCAGGACCTCGCCGACGCGGGCCTGCTCGACCGGGGCGTCGCGGTAGTGGAGACCTTCCAGCCCTTCACGGTCGACGAGGTCTACGCCCCCTACGACAACGACATCCTGCAGGTCGTCATGGCGGAGGACGGGAGTCTGAGGGAGCGCGTGCTCGCCGCCACGGCGGACGCCCGCTTTGCGAACCCGACGCGTCCCGAGGACTGGCGGCTCACGCGCGCCTGGTTCGAGAGCCCCGAGCTCCAGCTGGTGACCCTCACGATCACCGAGAAGGGCTACGCGGTGCGCGGCGCGGACGGCGAGCTCCTCGCTCCCGTCGCCGCCGAGATCGCGGCCGGGCCGGACGCCCCCGCGAGCTCGATGGGCATCGTCGCCTCCCTGCTGCACGCGCGCTTCCTGGCGGGCGCGACGCCCATCGCCCTGGTCTCGACCGACAACTTCTCGCGCAACGGCGAGCGTTTCCGCGAGGCGGTGCTCACCGTCGTTGCGGGATGGCTCGAGCAGGGCCATGTCGGCCAGGGCTTCGTGTCCTACGTGTCCGACGAGGCGCACGTGAGCTTCCCGTGGTCCATGGTCGATCGCATCACCCCCAACCCCTCTCCCGAGGTGGCGAGCCATCTTGCCGACGAGGGCTGGGAGGACCTCGCCCTCATCGACAGCCCGGGCGGCTCGTCCTTTGCGGGCTTCTCCAACACCGAGGAGGCGCGCTACCTGGTGGTCGAGGACAGCTTCCCCAACGGCCGTCCGGCCCTCGAGAAGGCCGGCGTGATCATGTGCGACCGAGAGACCGCCGAGCGGGCCGACACCATGAAGGTGACCGCCTGCCTGAACCCCCTGCACACGGCGCTCGCCGTCTTTGGCTGTTTGCTGGGCTACACCCGCATCTGGCAGGAGATGGAGAACCCCGACCTGGTGGCGCTCGTCCGTCACCTGGGCTATGACGAGGCCCTGCCCGTCGTGGAGGACCCCCGTGTCATCGACCCCCAGGTCTTCATCGACGAGCTGCTCTCCAAGCGCCTCCCCAACAAGGCCCTGCCCGACGCCCCCCAGCGCATCGCCACGGACACGTCGCAGAAGGTCCCCATCCGCTACGGTCACACACTGGCGGCCTACGTCTCGGCGGGCAAGGACCCCTCGCAGCTCACCTTCATCCCGCTCGCCATCGCCGGCTGGCTTCGGTACCTGCTGGGCGTGGACGATAGGGGAGCGAAGTTCCCCTGCAGCCCCGACCCCATGCTCGACGAGCTCCAGAAGCGTCTCGCCCCGCTTGCGCTCGGCGAGACCGATCCCCAGGTTGTGCACGCTACGGTGGAGCCCATCCTCTCCAACGAGAAGATCTTCGGCCTCGATCTCTATGATGGAGGCGTGGGCGAGAAGGTCGAGGGAATGCTGCTCGAGATGCTCGCCGGTCCGGGCGCCGTCGCCACAACCATCTCACGGTATGTCTAGGAGGAAACCCCCATGGAACTCACCTTTCGTTGGTACGGCAGCGACTCCGAGAAGATCACGCTGCAGCAGATCAAGCAGATCCCGGGCGTCGACGGCATCGTCGGCTGCCTCATGGACGTTCCCGTAGGCGAGGTCTGGCCCGAGGAGCGGATCGCCGCGCTCGTGGACGAGGTCGAGGCGGCGGGCCTCACGCTCAAGGTCATCGAGTCGGTCAACGTCTCCGACGCCATCAAGGCGGGGCTTCCCGAGCGCGAGCGCCACATCGAGAACTACCGGCAGACCATCAGAAACCTCGCCAAGCACGGCATCAAGGTGATCTGCTACAACTTCATGCCGGTGTTCGACTGGATCAAGAGCGACCTGCACTACCAGCTGCCTGACGGCTCGAACACGCTGTGCTTCCGCAGGCGGGACATCCCCGACGATCCCAACGTGCTGCTCGAGCGCTATGCCCAGGGCACGGAGGACTTCGTCCTTCCCGGCTGGGAGCCCGAGCGTCTGGCGCAGGTCCGTCGGCTCTTCGAGCTGTACCGTGATGTCGACGAGGCGGCCCTGCGCGCCAACCTCATCCACTTCCTCGAGGCGATCATGCCCACCTGCGAGGAGTGTGACGTCAAGATGGCCATCCACCCCGATGACCCACCCTACTCGCTCTTCGGCCTGCCGCGCATCATCAAGAATCGCGAGGACCTCGACTGGCTCTGCTCGACCATCGACACCCCCTACAACGGCATCACGCTGTGCTGCGGCTCGATCGCCGAGGAGCCGGACAACGACCTCTACGGGATCCTCGCCGAGTTCACGAGACGTGGGCGCATCCACTTCGCGCATGTGCGCAACATCCGCTACCTCGAGCCCGGCGTCAACAAGGACTTCTACGAGGCGGCGCACCCCAGCCCGTGCGGGTCGCTCGACCTGTGGCGCATCGTGCGGGCGCTGCACGACAACGGCTTCGACGGCTTCATCCGCCCCGACCACGGGCGCATGATCTGGGGGGAGACGGGGCGCGCCGGCTACGGCCTGTACGACCGGGCGCTAGGCGTCGCCTACATCAACGGCCTCTGGGAGGCCGTGAGCAAGGATGCGGAGGCGCGCTGATGCTGCTCGACGACGACTTCCTGCTCACCACGCTGTGGGCCAAGCGGCTCTACCATGGTCATGCCGAGGGCATGCCCATCATCGACTACCACTGCCACCTCGACCCCCAGGCCATCTGGGAGGACCGGCGCTGGGAGGACCTCTCCCAGGTGTGGCTGAGGGACGGGGCTGCCGGCGACCACTACAAGTGGCGGCTCATGCGCGCCAACGGCGTGCCCGAGCGCGTCATCACGGGCGAGGCCGAGCCCTACGAGCGCTACCTTGCCTTCGTCCGTGCGCTCGAGCGTGCGCCGGGCAATCCCGTCTTTGAGTGGAGCCATCTGGAGCTGCGACGCGTCTTTGGGATCGACCTCGTCATCTGCGAGGCGAACGCCCGCGAGATCTGGGACCGCGCGAACGAGCGGATCGCGGAGGAGGACTTCTCGGCCCGCGGGCTCGTCAGGCGCTTTGACGTCCGCTGCCTGTGCACCACCGACGGCCCCATCTCCGACCTGCGCTTCCATCGCCTGATTTCCGAGCATGAGGACGAGGTGGGCTTCCGTGTGCTGCCCACCTTCAGGCCCGACGGCCTCACGGGGGTGGACCAGGACGGCTTTGCCGCATACTGCGGAGAGCTCTCCCGGATCTCGGGCATCGAGGTCCGCGACTGGGAGGGCCTGAAGGCTGCGGCGGCCCAGCGCCTTGACGCCTTCCACGAGGTGGGTGGCCGGCTCGCAGACCATGGTGCCAACTCGTTCCGATTCGTGCGAGTAGGCGAGCAGGAGGTCGCACGTACCGTTGCGACCGCGCTTGGCGGCGGTGCCATCACCTCCGAGCAGGCGGACGCCTACCAGAGCGCGCTCACGCTCTTCCTGATGGGGGAGTACGCGCGCCGTGGGTGGACCCTGCAGGTCCACGGCAACTGCCTGCGCAACGACTCCTCGGTGGGGCTTGCCGCCGCCGGCCGTGACGCCGGATTCGACTCGGTCGGTGACCAGGCGGACTTCGTGAGCGAGCTCGCACGCCTCCTCGACGCCGCCCAGGCGGTAGGCGACCTCCCCAAGATGGTCCTCTATAGCCTGAACGAATCCGACTACCTGGCGCTCGCCACCCTGTGCGGATCGTTCCAGGGCGATCCCGCAGGGACGCTCGGCGACGTTCGCCAGAGGGTCCACTTTGGCAACGCCTGGTGGTTCTGCGACACGTTCTCAGGCATGAAGCACCAGCTCACGACCTATGCGGAACAGAGCCTGCTCGGCAACTTCGTCGGCATGCTGACCGACTCGCGCAGCTTCCTGTCCTATCCGCGCCACGAGTATTTCCGGCGCGTGCTCTGCCACATGGTGGGGGAGTGGGTCGAGCAGGGGCGCCTTCCCGAGGACGAGGCGTGGCTCGGCGGGCTGGTCGAGGACATCTGCTACAACAACGCGCACGAGTACTTCGGGTTCTTCTCGTAAGTGGCTGGCACGACGGCGCCGTTGGGGCCGGCACCCGAGCATTGCCTGATCGGTGCCGGCCCCTTGTGGTATGCGCGGAGCGTATGTCGCCTATATGCGATAGGCATTTTACCTGGGGCGGGATGAATCCTATAGTTGCAGGTAAAGCAGTGCGACAGCTGCGCAAGAACCCGTCAGAAGGAGTGCCCCATGCCAAAGGTAGTCCAGACCGCAGGACGCGAGAGCCTGGGAGAGTTCGCCCCCGACTTCGCCCGCTACAACGACGACGTCCTGTTTGGCGAGGTGTGGAGCGACGACACGCTCGACCTCAAGACGCGCTCGATCATCACCGTCGTCACCTTCATGGGGCGCGGCCTCATGGACTCCTCGCTCAGGTACCACCTCGCCAACGCGAAGCGGCACGGCGTCACCAGGGCCGAGATCGCGGCCGTCATCACCCATGCCGGCTTCTACACCGGCTGGCCCACCGCTTGGGCGGCGTTCAACATGGCCAAGGAGGTCTGGGCCGACGAGGAGTCCTACGAGGACGCGAAGGCGGCCCATGCGGCGCAGATGCCGTTCCCCATCGGTGACATCAACCCGGTCAACCAGTACTTCACGGGCGACAGCTACCTCGCGCCGGTCTCCGACGAGCAGGTGACCCTCTTCAACGTGACCTTCGAGCCGGGCTGTCGCAACTTCTGGCACGTGCACCGGGCAAGCGCGGGCGGCGGGCAGGTGCTGATCGGAGTGGCCGGTCGCGGCTGGTACCAGGAGTGGGGCAAGCCGGCGCAGCAGATCCTCCCCGGGACCGTGATCAACATCCCCGCCAACGTGAAGCACTGGCACGGCGCGGCCAAGGATAGCTGGTTCAGCCATCTTGCGGTGGAGGTCGCGGGCGAGGAGGCTAGCAACGAGTGGCTCGAGCCGGTGAGTGACGAGCAATACTTGGGCGTGGAGTAGCGAGCTCGCCGCTCGGGCGACTGACGTTGGTTGCAGAAGATGAAATTCGTTTTCTGAATCATTCAGACTATCTGGAAATAAATCACCTTCTCTGCTATAGTCTTGGCAACGGATGCCAGCGTCGGTTGGGCGGGGGAGCGGCATGGTGGATCTCACCAACACGAAGTGCTTTGCCTCGGTGGACATTGGGGCGTCGAGCGGGCGCGTGCTGCTCGGGTGGCTGGATGGCGACCAGATGCGCCTCGAGGAGGCCCATCGCTTCGCGAACGGCCAGCGCCGCGTGGGCGGCCACGACTGCTGGGACGTGGAGGCCCTTGCTGACGAGGTCATCTGTGGGCTTGCGGCGTGCAAGGAGAAGGCCGGAGCCACTCCCGTCTCCATCGGCATCGACACCTGGGGCGTCGACTACGTGCTGCTCGACGGCGAGGGAGCCATCGTGGGTGACACGGTGGCGTATCGCGACGAGCGTACCAACGGCGTGCCCGAGCAGGTGGACACGCTCATCGCGCCCGAGGAGCTCTATGCGCGCACGGGCATCCAGCGCACCTCATTCAATACCATCTACCAGCTGTTCGCCCACAAGGCGGAACATCCGGAGGACTTCGAGCGCGCCGAGCGGCTGCTGCTCATCCCCGACTACCTCAATTGGCGCCTCACCGGCGTCGCGGCCAACGAGTACACCAACGCGAGCACCACGGGTCTGCTCGACGCGCGTTCCTGCGACTGGGACCACGACCTGCTCGAGCTCTTGGGCGTGCCAGCGCACCTGTTCGAGAAGCCCGTGATGCCGGGTGCCATGCTTGGCCCCCTCACGCCGGAGGTCGCTGCGCGCGTGGGATACGAGTCCGAGGTCGTGCTGGTGGCAAGCCACGACACGGGATCGGCCTACCTCGCCGTCCCTGCCCGCGACGACAACGCCGTCTACATCAGCTCCGGCACCTGGAGCCTCATCGGCGTGGAGCTGCCCGAGCCGGTGACGACCACCCTGGGCTTTGCCCAGAACTTCACCAACGAGGGCGGCTACCAGCGTCGTTACCGGTTCCTTCGCAACATCATGGGCCTCTGGATGAGCCAGTGCGTGCGCCGCGAGCTCAATGGCGTGAACTACGTGGAGGGCAAGACGTCCAACGTGTCGCTCGTCGACCACGAGGTCAGCTTTGGCGAGATGGTGCAGATGGCGCGCGACGCCGAGGACTTCTCGGCGCAGGTGGACGTGGACGACGCGCGCTTCCTCGCGCCGGAGTCGATGATCGACGAGATCGTGGCCGCCTGCGAGGAGGCCGGCGAGCCCGTCCCGCACACCATCGGCGAGGTCCTGCGCGTCATCTACCTCAGCCTGGCCGAGGACTACGCCCGCGCGATCAGGGGGCTTGCGGCCATCACGGGCAAGACCTACACCTCCATCAACATCGTGGGCGGCGGCAGCCAGGACGGCTACCTCAACGAGCTCACGGCCACGGCCTGTGGGCTGCCCGTGTTCGCCGGCCCCACCGAGGGGACCTGCCTGGGCAACCTCATGGTGCAGATGATCGCCGCAGGGGACTTCACCGGGATCCAGGACGCGCGCGACTGCATCGCACGCTCCTTCGACGTGCGGCGCTATGACGCGTGATGCGACGTGCGGCCGCGTGCGTCGTCGTGGCAGGGTGACACCCACAGGACTGACACACGTTTGGGAAGTTTGGGAAGGGAGACCAACATGCTCGTAGAGACCAAGGCCAGGGTGGGCGTCTTCTCCATCGCGCTTCAGGCGTACCTGCCTCAGTTCCCCGAGCTCGTGCCCGAGTTCGAGGCCCAGTACGCGAGCTTCAAGGCCACGCTGCCCGACACGGTGGAGCTGGTTGACGGTGGCCTGGTGACCACCAAGGAGGCCGCTTCCGCCGCGGGCGACGCATTCCGCGCCGCTGACGTCGACCTGGTCATCCTGCAGCTGCTCACCTACTGCACCTCCTACAACATGCTGCCGGCCGTGCGCGACCTCGACGTTCCGGTGGTCGTGGTGAACCTCCAGAAGGTCCGCTGCCTCGACTTCGAGACCGCAGGCACGTCCGAGTGGCTGGGCCTGGGGTATGCCGGTGGCGCCGTCGGCGAGATGGTGGCCGACCTCAACCGCGCGGGCAAGCGCCACGCGGTCATCACCGGTGTCGTGGAGGGAGGAGACCCTGCCGCGCAGACCGAGATCGAGGACTGGTGTCGCGCCGCTCAGGTGCGCCGTCGCTTCCGTGACACTAACATCGGCCAGATCGGCCGACCCTATCCCGGCATGATGGATCTCTACATCGACGAGACCAACCTCTATCACCGTATGGGCGTCTACACCAAGCAGTTCGACTGGGAGCGGATGTGGGCCATTGCCGACGACGTGAACGACGAGGCGACCATCGCCTCCAAGGTGGCCGACATCCACGACACCTTCGACATCCTCGGTGACTACGACGAGGCCGACATCCACGAGATGGCGCGCTACGTCGTCGCCTTCGAGCGGTGGGTGAAAGACGAGCAGCTGGGCCTTGTCGCCAGCCACTACGACGGTCTTGCCCAGGGCGTCGCCGGCAAGCTCGACTCCATGCTCATCCCCGCGTTCTCCATGCTCATCAAGCAGGGCACCGCCTGTGCCGTCGAGGGAGACATGAAGGTGGCCATGGGCATGAGCATCTGCAAGCTCGTCAGCGGTGCCTGCCAGCTCTCCGAGTTCTACACCTTCGACTTCGATGACGACGTGGTGCTCATCGGCCACTCCGGCTCCGGCGACGCGGACTTCTCCACGGCGCGCAAGGCCACGATGGAGATCGTGCCAGTGTTCCACGGAAAGACCGGCGGCGGCTTCCTCACGCGCTTCTATCCCAAGGCGGGCCCCATCACCTACCTGGCCATCACGCAGGACGCCGACGGGCGCTTCAAGTTCGTGGTGAGCGAGGGCGTGATCGAGGACGGGCCCACGCTGCAAAACGGGGACACTACCTTCCGCACGCGCTTCTCCATTGGCGCGCGCGAGTGGAACAACCGCTGGTGCGAGTGCGGCCCCACCCACCACTTCGCGGCCGCACAGGGCAGCTGGACGTCCACGATCGAGAAGGTCGCGAAGATCCTGAACGTGCCCGTCGAGATCGTGTGCCGATAGGAGAGGGAGATGGCGTGCCGACGGGCGAGGCGCACGTTCCGACACGCAAGACCCGCGCGCTGACAGGCGAGGCGCACGTTCTGACGCGCAAACCGCAGACACCTGCTGCAGAAGGAGACACGTATGGCAATCGAGGAGCTTGAGTTCGTCAAAGGGTTCACCCGTCTGTGCGACGACGGCTGGCTGCAGGGCTGGCACGAGCGCAACGGTGGCAACCTCACCTATCGCATGACCGAGGAGGACGTGGCGGCGGCCCGGCCCAACTTCGACGAGTCACGCGCGTGGGTGCCCATGGGCGTGCAGGCGGACAACCTGCGCGGCGCGCACTTCCTCACCACCGGCTCTGGCAAGTACATGCGCAACGTGGCCAGCGACCCTGCGCACAACATCGGCATCGTCGAGATCAACGAGGCCGGCGATTCCTGGCGCGTCGTGTGGGGCCTCGCCGGGGGCGCACGGCCCACGAGCGAGTTTCCCAGCCACTTCATGAACCACTCCGTGGCCGCCGCGCGCACGAACGGCGCGAACCGCGTGATCTACCACGCCCACACGCCCGGCGTCATCGCGATGAGCTTTGTGGTGCCGCTCACCGACCGCGCGTTCTCCCGCAAGCTCTGGAAGATGATGACCGAGTGTGTCGTCGTGTTTCCGCAGGGTGTGGGCGTGGTGCCCTGGATGGTGCCGGGAGGCCCTGCCATCGCCGAGGCGAGCTCCGAGCTCATGAGGACCTACGACACCATCGTCTGGGCGCACCATGGCCTCTTTGCCGCCGGTCCTGACTTTGACACTACCTTCGGCCTCATGCACACGGTGGACAAGGCGGCCCAGCTCTACCTCTCCGCACGTGCGGCCAACGGCGGCTCTGACGAGTTTTTGAACGAGATCTCGGACCAGGGCCTGCGCGACACCTGTCGCGACTTCAACATTCAGATCAACGAGGCGTTCGTGGACTGAGGACACGACGGTTCGAGGGGGGAGGCGTCATGAAGGTCCTCGATTTTAGGGGCGGCAGCTGCGAGGGTGTTGTCGAGCGCACATACCCCGAGGCGGCCAGGGGTTGGCACGAGGGGATCTACCTACGAAGGAACGTCGTGGAGAAGTCCTGCGCGCCCGCCGGCCCGCAGGGCCTTGCCCTCTGGGGGCGCTGCGTGGTCGAAGAGTCCGAGGCGCTTGGCGGGGACCCCAACACCATCTCGCGCGACACCTACTACGAGGGCATGGTCGTGCGCATCCCGTGCCGCGCCTGCACCATGCGCATCCGAGCCCAGGTGAGGGGCCTGGACAGAGACCAGACGCTCCTTCTGGTCGTGGGGGAGGAGGAGCGTGCGCGTTTTACGCTGTCCCGCGAAGCGACCAGAACCCTCGAACTCTGCGTCACCCTTACCGAGCGTCAGGTGGAGCTGTGCGTTGTCCCTGCCGAGAGATGTGAGGGCGGGACCGAAGCCTCCTGCGAGCTGCTGCTTGAGACGCTGTCTTGGGAGTCCGTGGAGTATGAGCCCGCCCCCGAGCCCCGGGTGTTCATCGCAGGCGACTCGACGGTGCAGACCTACTTCGACGACGAGCGTCCGCAGGCAGGGTGGGGCGAGCGACTCTGCTGGTACCTCCACGAGGGGCACCACACGCGCGTGTCCCATGATGACGCGAGTGAGACCTGGCAGGCCAGGACCTATGTCGGGCGCGGCCCCACGATCTTCAACCGTTCGCTCGGCGGCAGGAGCATGCGCTCGTACCTCTCCGAGCATCGTTGGTCACGGCTGCTTGCGGACGTGCGGCCGAAAGATGCGGTCGTCATCCAGTTCGGTCTGAACGAGGAGTCCGCGACCCGTCCCATGCGCCATGTGCCGCCGGACGAGTACGCCACATGGCTCGGACGTTATGCGGACTGCGTGCTCGATCGCCAGGCGACGCCGGTGTTCGTCTCGGCGCCGCCGCTGTGGACGAAGGCATGCGATCCAAAGGAGCGCATCGCCTTCGACGAATACGCGGACGTCCTGCGCAGCTTCGTGACTGAGCGCGGCCTTCCCTTCATCGATCTCGGGGCGCAGGCCCTCGCGTATGTGCGCTCCCTGCCTGAGTGCCACCGCGATGTGCCATACCTGCGAATCGGACCCTTCCAATACACGAGCCACCCAACCGGGACAAAGGATGTGGTGCACATGAGCACCACAGGCGCTCATGTGTATGCTGGCATGGTGGCACGAGGCCTTGCCGAGATACTGTCTTGGGTGCGTCTTGTTGACGGTTGCGAGGAGGAGCCGGGTGCCCCGAACGCCGTCCGTGCCCTCACGGCCATGGCGGGCAGAGCGCCTGTCGGTCGTACGGTCGACCTGCGGTGGAAGGAGCCGGTCGGTGGCGCCGACTATTACCTGGTGGAGAAGGCCAACGCACTGACCGGTCGCATCTACGCGCAGACGCCCACGCTCAAGACCTCTTATCTGGACACGACGCTTCCTGGACAGAGCGAGCGGGTGCGGTATCGGGTCTACGCCTGCAGGAGGGGGTTCATCTCGGAGCCTGTTGCCGTGCGCGTGAGCCTGGTGCGCGATGATGACGTCTGCCGAGACTTGGGCTGAGGCCTAGGTCGTCTCGCTGGCGAGGAGCTTCGCAAGGCGTCGCACCGCATCAGAGCCCGCCTCCTCGGCGCCAATCTCGTCCACGATGCAGGTCACCGGCAAGCCTACTCTGCGTGAGAAGACCGCCTCGTCCTCCTTGGGGTCGCAGATGACAAGGCCGTCGATCTGGTGTGACGCGATCGCCGCCGCCGCGGCCTGCATCCCGCCCGATCCGTCGACGAACAGTGCCACATATCCCCACTTCGTGGCAGCGTCCACGATCGCCTGCATGAGGCCAGACGCCGGCGATGCGAACCCGTCGATCACGATTCCCAGCGTGCCCGTACGCTGCGACTTCAGACCGCGCGCGAGCGCGTTCGGGCGGTAGTGCGTCTTGCGAATGGCAAGTTCGATGCGCTTTTGCGCGGAGGCGCTCAGCAGGTCCTTTCGCCCGTTGATGTAACGCGAGACCGTGGTCTTGGACACGCCGGCCGCCTGGGCGACATCGCCTATCGTCGATTGCTTCCGGGGCATGTCCTCGCTCCTTGGTGGGTCGGTGATGGTGCCGAGCTGCGACTGCCGTGCGGCGCGCCCAGCCCCCCCCTGCGGCAAAACCGGTACGAAGACAAGTTTACTCGCATGTACCACCTCGTGTGCCTTGCTGCGCCGCTGCGCGCATGCTCTGCCTCGTATGGCCTGCGACGCCGTCGAGGCACAATGGCGCTCCGCCACCCCGCTGTCGCCGCCCCGCCGCTGCCGCCGGTACCCCACTGTCGCCGCCCCGCCGCTGCCGCCGTTTGAAACCGATTCCATTTGTCCCGGTCGCCGAGGCGCTCGCGTCTGCGGGAATGTTCGGCCGGCGCGCGTGCGCGTTTCTATAGTGGAGGGCAAGCACGACGATGGCCTCACCAACCCCTCACGAGAAAGCGGGCATCCATGGGCTGGCTTCGGTGCGACGGCATGGCATGCGCGTTCGGAAACGAGCGCGTCTCCCTTAGGTTCTCACGCGACGGCAAGGCCACCTCGGTCGTGGTGGATGGGCGCGAGCTGCTGCGCAACCTGTCCGGCAACGTGCGCGACCCGGATCGCGAGCACAGCTTCTACTGCGATTACCACGTCAATGGCAAGACGCGCAACCTCGTGCCCTCCCGACTCGAGGTGATCGAGGACGCCGCTGACCTCACCCACATCGCCTATGTGGACGACCAGAGCGACCTCAAGCTCGCCTACCATCTCGTGCTCGTGGGTGACGAAGCCGCGGTGCATGGCTACGTGGTCGCCGGCTGCGACGTCGAGGGGGTCTCCATCAACGAGCTCCGCACGGTGTACCGCTTCGACTCCACACTCCTCACCACAGGCTACACCGCAGAGCGTCAGGGCCTCCAGCCACTGGCCCAGGTCATGGCGGACGAGGGGGAGTGGCTGCAAGACGAGACGTATCGTCTGGCTGACGGCGCGCGCTACACAAACTCCGACGTCTACTCCAAATACGACTATGCGGGCTACTTCGCCGACAACGACCTCTGGGGCCAGTATTCGGGAGGCCGCTCTGACGACGAGTGGGGCGCCTGGTTCATCCCCCTGGACAAGAGCTGTTACCCCTCCGGCCCGCTCAAGCAGGAGCTGCTCGTGCACTACGACAGCATCATCCTGAACTACCTGACCGGTGCCCACTTTGGCACTGGTGACTTCGACGTGCCCCAAGGCTGGCGCAAGCTCTACGGGCCCTGGTGCGTCTACTTCAACCACGGCACGAACGTGGTGGCCGACGCATGTGAGCGCGCGGCGGCGGAGCTGGCGGCGATGCCGGCGCCCTGGCTCGCAGAGCCCGAGCTCTACAGCGCTCATCCTGCATGTCTTGCGGGCTCCCTCGAGCTCGCGCGTCCGGTCGAACACCCCCGCGGCTGGACCGTGGTGGCGAGTGATATGCCCGGCGACTACTTCGACCAGAAGGCTGGTCGCATCTACTACGTCACCTGCACGGAAGACTCGTTCGAGCTTTCGGGCATGCAGCCCGGCACCTACTGGCTGAGAGCCCGCCTCAACGCGACCACAGACGCACACGAGTACGACCTCGGCAGCTTCGAGCTCGGTGCGGGCGAGCGCGTGGAGGCGGGCAGCCTCGTGGTCTCCAACCGCCCACTGCCGCTCGTGTGGTCGCTTGGCGCCTTCACGGGGACCACCGAGCCTTTCCTGTTCTCCGACCAGCTCCGCAACTACGTGTGGATGGGGCTCACGCCCAAGAACCTCGTCTACCGCGCGGGCGAGGATGACGACTGGTACTACCTGCAGCGGACGGGCGGCATCTGGAGCGTCGTCTTCTCGCGTCCGGCGCAGGCGGCCGAGCGCTACCGGCTCACCGTGTGCCTTGCCGGCACCACGGCCGCCCGCATGACGGCCGGCAGCTCGCAAGTGGCGTTCTCCGCACGGCTCAATGGCACCGAGCTTCTGAACGTCTCGTTCGAGAACGACCGCGCCGCCTACCGCTCGAGCGTCACCGGCGGAAGGCCCCAGGTCATGACCGCGGACTTCGACTCGTCGCTGCTGGGGGACGAGAACACGGTCGCGTTTGTGACCGACGGCATGGTGATGTACGACATGATCAAGCTTGAGGCCCTCGGCGAGAGCGACTGACGCCGCGGCCCATGCGCACGGACAGGCGACCGGCCATGCGGCCGGCGCAAGCGAAGGAGCCCATCCATGAGGACCGCCCACGAGCCCACATGCCCCCTGCCCCCCAAGGTCTCGATCGAGCAGGACATCGACCTGCTGCTCGACAAGCTGGCCGAGATCGATGACGCCTCGGGGACGTTCCTGCTCGACTTCGACGGGCTCAAGGTGGACGACAGGAGCTGGGGCGTGTGGAATTGGCCCCAGGGCGTGGGCCTCTTCGGCGCGTATATGAACTATCGCCTCACGGGCAACGAGAGGGCGCGTCGCATGGTGCACGACTGGTTTGACGCCCGTATGGCTGAAGGGGCCCCGAGCAAGAACATCAACACCATGGCGCCGCTTCTGGCCATGGCCTGCCTCTACGAGGACACAGGAGATCCGCGCTACCCTCCCTACCTCAAGCGTTGGGCCGACTGGGCCATGTGTGACCTCACGCGCACCGACGAGGGCGGCTTCCAGCACGTGACCTACGGCCCTGCGAACACCAACCAGCTGTGGGACGACACGCTGATGATGGCCGTCGTGCCCCTTGCCAAGATCGGCATGCTGCTGGGCCGTAAGGACTACGTGGACGAGGCGCGCTATCAGTTGATGGTCCACGGCAAGTATCTGATCGACCGCAGGACGGGCCTGTGGTATCACGGCTGGAGCTTCGAGCGGCGCGACCACCACGCGGGCGCCCTCTGGTGTCGCGGCAACTGCTGGATCACCATCGCCATCCCCACGATCGTCGAACTGCTTGACCTCGCGCCCGGCGACCCGCTGCGCCGTCTGCTGCTGCAGGCGCTGCAGGCGCAGCTTGCGACGCTTGCGCGGTGCCAGGACGAGAGCGGCCTGTGGCACACGCTGCTCGACGACCCTAGCTCCTACCTCGAGACCTCTGGTTCTGCGGGCATCGCGTACGGCATGCTCAAGGCGGTGCACGAGCGCTATGTGGACCCCTCCTTCGAGGACGTGGCCAACCGGGCCGTCAACGGCGTGTTGGCCCAGATGGACGAGCATGGACAGCTGGCTGGCGTCTCGATGGGCACGGCGCTCTCCGACAGCCTCGACTACTACCGCACTGTCGGGCTCGCCGACATGCCGTACGGCCAGTCGCTCGCGGTGCTCGCGCTCACCGAGGCGCTCGTGTCGTACCGTTAGGAGGACAGGGAGCATCTGAGCCGGGAGGTGCGATCATGGCAGTCGGAACGGTGGTCTCCAGCGAGCCCGTCTGGCGTCTGGACCCGATCACGGGGGTCCGCGTCACGCGAATCACCGACCCAGCCGTCGTCTGCCACCTTGCGAGTCCCGGCATGCGGGGGACCTCCGCCGATGGCACCGTGCTGCTCATGGTGGGGGCATACGGCCAGTCCCGGCAGCTCTATGCGCACAACCTCGACACGGGGCGCGCCGTCCAGCTGACGGCAGGCAGGGGCTTGAACGAGTACGACGGCATTCTGCTCGACGTTGACGACCGCCACGCGCTGTATGCGCAAGGTCCGGAGATCTGGCGCATCGACCTCGTCACGCTGCTGAGGGAGCATCTGTTCCACTCGCGACCGCCCTGGACCATCCACAGCTTCTCCCAGTCCTCCTGCGGTCGCTTCCTCGCGATCACCGAGTTCGAGGAGGGCTCCCTTCCGGCGGACGTCAACCAGCAGGACTGGTCGCTTTTCTCGCTCTCCGCCATCGGCGCGCCCCACTGCAGGATCGTGTGGCTCGACCTTGCGGTGGGCAAGGGCGGGGTCGTAGTCGACGAGGAGTCCTGGATCGGGCACACCAGCATAAGCCCCGGCGAGCCACGCACGATCCTGTACGCCCACGAGGGGCCTCCCGAGCTCATCGACACGCGCCTGTGGGCCGTGTCGCCCGACGGCAGCGAGCGGCGCCCCGTCCGCCCGCAGGGCGCGGGCGAGGTCGTGGTGGGGCAGTATTGGCTTTCTGGTGGGGCGGAGGTTGGCTTTCTCCGCTACGAGCGTGACGGCAGCGCTGCGGAGATCCGTGCGTGCGACGTGGCGAGCGGTGAGGAGCGCGTGCTGGCGCGGTGCCATCCGTTCGCGCACATCGCCGCGTCAGCGGACGGGCGTTGGATCGTCGGCGACACCTCGGCCAGCCTCGCGCCGTTGCACCAGCAAAAGACCGGTGGTCGGCGTCCCCGTGGGGGTGCGGAGAACACCGGCTCCATCTACCTCGTGGACACCCGGGCCGGTCGGGACGTGCGCCTATGCGACCACCTCACGAGCTGGATCGACCGCTACGGCTCCGTCCAAGACACGCATCCCCACCCACAGGTGAGCGCCAATGGCAGGTCGGTGCTGTTCGTGTCCGACGCGGACGGACGACCCGCGATCTACCGAGTCGACCTCGCGCGCTTCCTGTGGGAGCATGCGGGTGAGTGCGGCCCCGCCGAGCCGGGCGATGAGGCGCTGGTGGACGTCTCGTGGGGCTTTCCCGCCACGTACCGGTAGCGGCGCGACAAGCGCCGAGACGAGGCCCTAGCGGGTCGTGCCCCTCCAGGCGATGCTGCAGGGCAGCACCTGGTGGGGCTCCTCCTCGCGCTTCTCCTCGATGAGGTCGAGCAGGACCTCGCAGGCCTTCCTGCCCTCCTCGATTGCCGGCTGCTCGATGGTCGTGACGGAGGGGAAGGCGACGCCGGCCCACTCGTAGTTGTCGAACCCGAGCAGCCCCACCGTGTCGGGCATGAGCGGGTAGAGGTCCTGCATGGCTGCGTACACGTCCGGCAGGGCCCAGCAGTTGGGCGCGAACACGAGCGTGGGAGTGGTGCCGTCGACGTGCTCGCGCAAAAACGCGCGGACGGACTCCACGTCCACACTGCGGCCCTCGATCTCATATGACGCGTGGTCCAGGCCCGCCGTCTCGAGTGCGTCCATGAAGCCCGAGCTGCGCTCGACGCGCGAGCT
Source organism: Atopobiaceae bacterium (assembly GCA_040268355.1). Lineage (GTDB taxonomy): Bacteria > Actinomycetota > Coriobacteriia > Coriobacteriales > Atopobiaceae > UBA1367. The sequence goes on from JAWRIT010000150.1 coordinate 45,775, forward strand.
CAGGAGCTGCGGGGGCGCGGCGATCAGCAGGAAGCGACGGTAGCCCTTCTCGACCATCTGGGTCATCGCACGGTAGGTCGCCTCGTAGTTGTCGGTCTTCACCCAGTTGGTGGAGTAGTCGTACTGATGGCTGTCGACCAGCACAAGCTTCTTGCCGCTGTCCTCGATGGCCTGCGAGATGGCCCGAAACTGGCCGGTGGGCTGCACGATGAAGCCGTCCACGCCAACCGAGAGCAGGCGGTCGATGTAGGCGGCCTCCTCGTCGCGGTCGTAGCCCGAGGCTGAGGCGAGCAGGCGATAGCCATTGCTGTCGGCCACCGAGGCGATCCCCTTCACGATGCGGTTCGCGAAGGTGTTGGTCATGTCGCCGATGACGACGCCGATGAGCGAGGTCCGCTTCGCGTTCATCCCACGGGCCAGGGGGTTGGGCACGTATCCCGTCTGCGTGATGGCCCGCTTGATGCGCTCCTGGGTTGCGGTCGACATGCGCCCGGTGTTGCCGTTGAGGTAGAAGGACACCGTCGTCTTGGAGGTGTGGGCCATCTGGGCTATGTCGTTGATCGTGACGCGCCGCTTGCGCATCCCGTTCGTGCTGGTGGGCATGACGTGCTCCCGGGTCGTGTGCTCGTAGGTCTGGATGGGTCGTAAACCAGTGTAGTGAAAACGATCTTGCTGGTCGATAGGGGAGCAGTGTCCAACAGGCCCGTCTACCTCTCTGACCCGCTTTGAAACCGATACCATTTCCATTGAAATAGGCCTGTACTGCGACGGGCGAACTCAAGGCGATCCAGAAAAGGTGTTTCCGATAAGGTGGTTTATAAGTAAATTAGTTTGCTTTCCGACATCCAGGGGCAAACCCATCTGCGAGGGAGGAACCATGGCAACTACGGACACGTCCGCAGGCGGCGGCTCGGTCGACAAGCTCAAGGAGAAGTTGCCCCTCCGTGCCAAGCTCGGCTACGGGACGATCGGCCTGGGCATGATGGCGAACGTCATGCTCAGCACCTGGCAGCTCTTCTTCTACACCACCTTTGCGGGGATCGATGTGGCCGCGGCGGGCGTCATCGTCTCCATCGGTCAGATCGTGGCCGCCTTCATCGCCCCGGTGTGGGGCTACCTTTCTGACCGCATGTACGCCACCGCCCTCGGCCGCAAGGTCGGCCGTCGTCGCATGACGCTATTGGTCACCATCCCGGGCATCTTCGTCTTCTACATCGTCCAGTTCATTCCTGGCCTGCCACTCTGGGGTTATGCGGCCGCCAACCTGCTCTACTGGGCGTTCAACGGCGGCTTCCAGACGGTGCAGTACACCCTTCCCGCCGAGATGACCGACAACGCCACCGCGAAGGCCCAGCTCGTCGGCATCAACCAGATTGCCGTCGCCATCGGCACCATCACGCTCTCCGCGCTCAACACCTACCTCTTCTCCGTCTGGGGCGACACCCAGTGGGACGTCTACTTCCGCATGGCGCTGATGTACGGCATCTTCACCACCATAGTGCTCGTCATTGGCTTCTTCACCATCCAGGAGCGCCCCTACGACGCCACCACCGACTTCTCTGACGCCGACGCGAGTGAGGGCGAGCAGGTCCCCCTGCTCAAGCGCATCCCGCTGCTCGTATGGAACTACGTCTCCGCCTTCCGCATCCGCGAGTTCCGCTACTACCTTGGCATGTACCTCTCCCAGGTGATGTTTCGCTCCGTACGCGGTTCCACGCTCACCTACTTTCTCGTCTTCGTCCTTGGCCTGCAGGCGTCCGAGGTCTCCGTGTCGCAGGGCCTGAGCTTCCTGTTCGGCATCGCGCTCGTCGGCTTCTTCATGTGGGTTAACTCCAAGGTTGGCAGCTCCAAGGCGTACCGCTTCGGCGCCGGCTGGGCCATCGTGGTCTTCCTGCTGATGTTCGCCCTCGCCCAGTCTCATAGGCAGCTCGGTCGCGCAACGACCGTCATCGCGTGGATCATCCTCACGCTGCTACTCAACGTGGGCATCACCGGTGTGGTCAACGCGACCGACTACGCCTACTCCTTCATCCCCGACGTGGACGAGATCGTCACCGGCCGCCGCCGCGAGGGCCAGTACGCCTCCATCAACTCCACCATCGACGACATCTTCCGCTCCGTCGAGTCCATCGTGATCACCAGCGTGCTGGCGGCGGCTGGCTTCGTCGAGGGCGCCACCGAGCAGCCCGGCTCTGTCATCACCGTCCTCACCTACATCTTCTGCTTCGTTCCCATCGCGTTCTGCCTGCTCGGCATCATCTTCAGCCGTCGTGTCAAGCTGAACGACCAGAATCGCGAGGTGCTCGCTGCCGAGATCGACCGCCTGCACAACGGGGGCAGCATGGACGACGTGAGCCCCGAGACCAGGAAGGTCGTCGAGGAGCTCTCCGGCATGCCCTACGAGCAGTGCTGGGGCCACAACAACATCATCAACTACTCCCACACGGGCGAGTAGCCATCCGTCCTGCGGCATCTCGCGGGGCACGGATGCGGCAGGCATGGCGGCGCGAGCGGGTGCCGTCCTGCCGCCTATACGCAGGTAGCGGAGCGGCAGGTCACGAGCGACGAGGAGGGAACGTCCATGGGCATCGGAGACACCATCCACAACGAGTTCTCTTGGCATGTGGACGAGGAGACGGGCGCGCGCGTCCAGCGGCTCACCGATCCGGCCGTCACCTGTCACCACATGTACTTCTACGCACACATGAGCACCAAGGACGGGACGCGGCTGCTCTATTCTCCCGAGATCGACGGCGAACGCCAGATCTACCTGATGGACCTTGCCTCTGGGGAGGCGGTGCAGCTCACCGAGGGCGCGGGCGTGGACGACTGGAGCGCCGAGTTCGCGAGTGACGAGCGGTACGTGCTCTACCACCAGGGCGACGCCATCTATCGTCTCGAGCTTGCCACCTTGGAGCGCGAGGAGGTGTACCGCACGGCCGAGGGTTGGCATGGTCGCGACATCAGCGTCTCGCGCGACCACCAGGCGCTCACGCTCGTAGAGATCAAGAAGGACACGATGACCGTCCCGATCGGGGGCAAGAGCTGGGACTTCTTCCGTCAGAACTGCCTCGCGAAGCCCCTCTCGCGCATCGTGTACGTGGATATGGAGACGGGTGAGGCGAGCACGGTGCTCGAGCAGCGGTGCTGGCTGGGCCATACCCAGATCCGCCCGCACGACCCCTCCACGGTGATGTACTGCCACGAGGGACCCTTCGACGTGATCGACGCGCGCATATGGCTGGTACAGCGCGATGGCACGAACGTGCGCTGCTGCCGTGAGCAGGCCGCCGACGTCATCCTCACCCACGAGTTCTGGGAGCCAGACGGCGCCCATCTCGCGTTCGTGTACCGCGAGATGGGCGGTAGCGGCGTGGAGGAGATCCACCGCATCGATCCCGACACGCTCGAGGAGCACGTGCTCATGCCCTGCCATACGTTCGCCCACTGCATCTGCGACCGAGACGGGCGCTTCTTCGTCGGCGACTCCCAAGGCGACACCACGCCCATCCATCTGCAGCGGGAGGAGGACATCCATGCGCGGCAGGCCGCAGGCGAGAAGCTGGATGACTATCTGTACCTCATCGACGTCGCCCAGCGTCGCGAGATGCGGCTGGCCTACCACGGCACCAGCTGGTCCGCGCGCTGGGGGACCCCGCAGGACGCGCATCCGCATCCTTGCTTCACGGAGGACGGCAGGCAGGTGATATTTGCGAGCGATCGCGACGGGCATCCCGCTGTGTACCGGGTCGATCTGATGGACTTCCTGGCGAGCCATCCCGAGCTCGGCTAGGGGAGAGGAGGGGCGCCATGGCCACGAGAAGGACGGGGGACGGCCGCACGATCTCGGGCTTCAAGATGAGGCTCTATCCGGGCTTCGCCGAGGAGTATGAGCGGCGGCACAACGAGCTGTGGCCCGAGATGGCCGACATGTTGCACGAGTACGGCGGACACAACTACTCGATCTTCATCGACGAGGAGACCGACACCCTCTTCGGCTACATAGAGCTCGATGACCCCGAGCGGTACGCGCAGAGCAGTGAGACAGAAGTGTGTCGCCGCTGGTGGGGCTTCATGGCCGACGTGATGGAGTCGAATCCCGACAACTCGCCTGTCTCGGTTGACCTGCGCTGCGCCTTCCACCTGGACTGACGGGAAGGCTTGCCTCAACTGGGAGGGCGGCATTGGCCGCTGAACCGCGCCGCCTGCCTGGGCTGGTCGGCGGTGCCTGTCGCGCCGCTCACGCAACAGGTTCGGGCGCCACGAAGGCAGGCAGAGCCGCCGCACGGCCATACAGGCAGGCACCCCGTGACGGAGGTCTCACGGGGCGTCTGGTGAAGGAAGGGCGGGATTGGCAGATGGCGCCTATGCGACAGCAGGCGGCGCCTATGCGGCAAGCATCGCGCGTACGGCGTCTGCGACCTCCTGGTTGGTGGCTGCTGCGAAGAAGTACTCCTGGAAGTGCTCGCCCGAGAGGGCTCCCTTCACAAGGTCAGGCTGCTGCTCGTTGAGATCCGTGAGCGCCTCGACGAAGGGCCGATAGGTGATCTCGCGCACCGAGTCGAGGATCCTCTTGTTGCGCTGCTCGGGGACCACGCGATCTGCGGGATAGCCGTTGCCAGAGCCAAAGCCGAAGAGCTTCTCGAAGGTGTACTCGAGATTGAGCTCCTGGCCCCAGCCGTTCTTGAGCGCGAAGGGCAGAGCCACGGCGTTTCCGTCGTTGATCTGGGCAAAGGTGTAGGCGTCGAGCGGATCCTCCACGTGACCGCAGATAACGCCTGGGAAGGAGTTGAGCGCGAGCATGGCGCCCTCGCCCGTGCCACAGCCGGTCACGACGTAGTCTACGGCACCGCCGTTCAGCAGCACGGCGGCGAGGATGCCATTCTGCACGTACGTGAGCGGGTTGGAGCCCTCGTCGGCGTACATGCCATAGTTCACGACGGTGTGGCCGAGGGGCTCGACGACCTTCTTGAGCGCGGCTTCGATCATGGGGTTCTTGGCATTCTGGCTGTTCTCGGTGATGAGGGCGATCTTCATTCGTCTCTCCTTGCGTGTGAGGGTGCTGCTCGTATGTGACGCGCGCTCTTTAGGCGGGCTGCTTTCCGATGTAGGCAAGGATGCCGCCGTCTACGTAGAGCACGTGGCCGTTCACGAAGTTTGAGGCGTCCGAGGCGAGGAACAGCGCAGGACCCTTGAGGTCGTCCGGGGTGCCCCAGCGCGCAGCGGGCGTCTTGGAGATGATGAAGGCGTCGAAGGGCTGGCGGCTGCCGTCCGGCAGGGGCTCGCGCAGCGGCGCGGTCTGCGGCGTGGCGATGTAGCCTGGCCCGATGCCATTGCACTGGATGTTGTGCTCGCCGTACTCGGACGCGATGTTGCGCGTGAGCATCTTGAGGCCACCCTTTGCTGCGGCATAGGCAGACACGGTCTCGCGGCCCAGCTCGCTCATCATGGAGCAGATGTTGATGATCTTGCCGTGGCCCTTCTCGATCATGCCGGGGATGACGGCCTTTGCCACGATGAAGGGACCGGTGAGGTCGATGTCCACGACCTGGCGAAAGTCTTCGGCGCTCATGTCGGTCATTGGGATCCGCTTGATGATGCCCGCATTGTTGACCAAGATGTCGATGGTGCCATAGGTGGCGGCCGCGTCGGCGACCATCTCGGTGACCGCCGCCTCGTCGGTGACGTCGCAGCAGTAGCCATGGGCCTCCACGCCCAAGGCGGCGTACTCCTGCTCGGCTTGCTTCACCATCTGCTCGCGCCGCGCATTGAACACGACGGTCGCGCCCGCCTGGCCGAGCGCAGACGCGATGGCGAAGCCGATGCCGTAGGTCGCACCGGTGACGAGCGCCACCTTTCCCTTGAGCGAGAAGCTCTGGACGGGGTCGAAGCTCGGGATGCTCTCCATGAGACCAACTCCTTCTGGTGGTTGCCTTCCCTGTATTCAACAATGGTAAACCAGTTTTGTCAAGCTGGCTCGCTGGTCACTGGGGGGATGACAGGGGGTGTGCAGCTGCTTTTCGTGAGGTATGTACCTGCTATAACGCAGGAGCTGCACCTACACGAGGCAGAGCATGACAGAACGGCGCACGCACTGGGACAAGGGCATGTTCGCGCGGTTGCCCGAGGGGCCGAAACAGTCTCTCAGGCATAGCTAGGGGTGCTCTGAATATACAGGTGATCGGGCTGTGAACATGCGCCCGAAGGTTCATGTCCCGCGTACGAGGGAGAAGTAAATCAGTACACTAGACCATGTATGGGAGGAAATGACCGGACATGGGGTGCGCACGCTTACGGCCCGCGGCGATTCGGATTTCGGCACAATGGACAAGAACGTACAGGTTGCCGCTGGCTCGGGCCGACGATGGACAGGACGGATAGGGGAGAGCATGGCAGCGGGATACATGAGGCGAGACGGCTTCTATCAGCAGGTGCATGACACAGGCGTGGTTCCCGTGGTCGTGCTGGATCGCGTGGAGGATGCCGTCCCCATGGCGCGGGCGCTGGTCGAAGGCGGGCTTCCCGCGGCGGAGGTCACCTTCCGTACGGCCGCGGCCGCAGACTGCATCCATGCGATGGCACAGGAGTGCCCCGACATCCTCGTGGGCGCCGGCACGGTGCTCAACGTTGACCAGGCGAAGCGGGCGGTGGACGCGGGCGCGACCTTCATCGTGTCCCCAGGGTATGACCTGGCGGTCGTGGACTGGTGCCTGAGGAACGAGGTGGACGTCATTCCTGCAGGTGTGACCCCCACCGAGATCACCGCTCTGGTCAATCGCGGCCTCTCGGTCACGAAGTTCTTTCCCGCGGGCATCTATGGGGGCAAGGACGCCATTGACGCGCTGGCATCCGTGTTCGTCGGCCATCGGTTCATGCCGACGGGTGGTGTGAGCGCGGCCAATGTGGGCGACTATCTGTCCGATCCAGTAATCATCGCCGCTGGTGGCACCTGGGTGGTGAAGCCCGCGCTGTTTGCAGACGGGGACTTCTCGAAGGTGAAGCAGCTGAGCTCGGAGGCTGCGGCCATCGTGCGGGCACGGCAGGGAGCCGACTGACCCTTCGACCGTCCGGTGCCTCTCTCCGTACCTGCGCCGCCGACGGCCCCGCTGTCGCTCGGTGGGCAGTTTGGATGCTGCCCGAGTGGCTCGTGAAGGGCCGGACTCCCGCTACGATGGCGTGCAGGCTCAACGAAAGCTTCGTCAAGGGCAAGCGCTGTGCCGGTCTGGATGGGGCTCCTGTGACCTGCCTTTGGGGCGACCTCACAGGAGGCCCCAGAACGTTCGTTTGCATGCCAAGGCGACCCAGAAGACCTTTGCCCGACGAGACGGGCCGCAAATCGCCTCCTATTCGTTTGTCCAGCTAGATAGCCTAGAAATACGACTTGAACAGCGGATTCCCGTGAGCATGTCGGGCGAGCGGAGGTGCGATAGCTCCCCCATGGAAATACCTCACTCATAAAACCGCAGATAGAAGTGCCCAAAAAAGGAGTGCCAAATGGCACACGGTGCATAAGGTGCCCTTCGAACGGAGTCATCTACCTTGGACTATGTCAGTGCCCGAAGCGTCGAGCCGACGGATGAGGGCGAAAAAAACGTCCCCTTATCCGAAGCGCCTCCTACAAAACCGCAGATAAGAATATCAGTAATAGAAGTATCTAAGGAATATGGGGTCGTTTTTTGAGCCTGGGACCCACCTCTGAGGGAGTCGGTGTCCCAAGGTGCCCCATGTGGCATGCCAGGACGTCTCGACGGATGGGTCGGCCGGCGATCGGGGTAGGGGGCTGCCTATCGAGCGAGCTGTGCGTCTCCTGTCAGCATGGGGGCCTCGGCAGGTGGTCGCATGCGCCATGCTCCTTCAGGCACAGCGGCCACCTCAACGCAGGGATACGGCCATCGTGAGCCTGCGGAGTATGTTCGTCCTTGGGGATGTGGTGTTGCCGGGGCTGACCCTGCCCCCTCGAGGGTTCCTGGCGGCGAAGCTAGCGCATGATGCTGGCGAGCAACTCCCCGGCGTAGTCGCGGCCAAAGAGCTCGGCATTGATCATCAGGTCATACTGTTCTGGGGCGCCCCACTCGTGCTTGGCATGTCCACGGTGGTAGTTGGCGCGGATACGGTCCTCCTCGGCGATGGCGCGCACCAGCTCCTCGCGCTCGGTCAGGTGCTCATAGAGGGGGCTGATCTGCGCGCGTGGGATCTTGGTCTCGAGGTCGGTCGCATAGGTGAGCACGCTCACGCAGCGGTATCCCTGGGCAAGCACCTTCTCGCGTGTGGTGCGATCGTGGATGAGGCAGGGGCCAGCGACGAGCGCTCGCCCCACCGCCTTGTCGAAGACGGCAAGCAGGCGCTGGTACTCCACATTTGCCACAAGTTCCTCACGCGTAAAGTCGCGGACGCGCAGGACCTGTTCGATCGCAGTGACGTCATCGATGGTCAGGCCTTCCTCCGGCACCAGGTCGAGCAGCAGCGCGGCGTCGTAGTAGGCAAAGCCCGCCGCCTTGCAGGCGCGCATGCCAATCATGCGACCCATGCTGCAGTACTGGCTGTCGAGCACGACGCAGTGCGGTCTCTCGTACTGTCGCTCGAATTCCGCGCGACCCGCCGTGAGCTCATCGGTATAGAATCTGATGTCCTCTGCCATGTTGGTCCCTTCGCGCCCACTACGGTTGTCCTTGCACGTGCGATGACGCCAGTACGGAACCTCCTGAGCCTGAGGGGCTGCTTTGCCTCCGTGGCGAGAGGCCGCCACCGTGCTATCGGCCGTGGCGGCCAATCGTTGCGCGTCTCGCGGCCGCACGTTTGGTGCGACCCTGCCTCGCCTACCTTATCCCTCAAAGGGAAAGCGATAGTCCAGACCCAGCTCGTCGCGCACGGCCACAAGCTCGCGCTGCACGGATTCGCCCACCGGCACGCCCTTGTCCCTGCGATCGAGCCAGGCGAGGTACTCCTTCTCGCCTGCCGTGTAGATGCGCTCGCACCCCGGGGCCCGCTTGGAGGCGCGCAGCTCACGGCAGATCTCGCCCGCAATGCGCTCGAAGGTCTCGCGGCCCATGAACGCCTCGGGGTCGACGACAAAGAAGAAGTGACCCAGGTGGTACCGTTCGGGCGTTCCATCTGCGGAGACGCCGTTCAGTGCCTTCATGAAGCGGCCGCCTGCCAACGCGGCGGAGAGGATCTCCACCACCGCCGCATAGCCGTAGCCCTTGTAGCCGGCGAGCTCCTCGCCAATGCCGCCCAGCGGTGCGAGTGCGGCCGTGCCGGCCACCAGCTGGTCAAGGATGTCCGCGCTGTCCGTGAGGGCGCTTCCGTCCGAGCCGACCACCGTGCCTGCTGGCATCGGCGCGCCGGAACGGGCGTTGACCTCGATCTTGCCGCGCTGCACGATGGAGGTCGCGCAGTCGATGCAGAAGGGGAACTCCTCGTCGGTGGGCAGCGCGATGGTGAGGGGGTTGGTGCCCATCATGTTCTCCACGCCAAAGGTCGGGGCGATGGAGGGCCTCGCGTTGGTGCCCGTGAAGCCGATCATCCCTTGGCTGCTCGCCATCGTCGCCCAATAGCCGGCAATGCCATAGTGCGTGGAGTTGCGGACGGCCCCGCCGGCCATGCCGCAGGTTCGCGCCTTCTCGACGAGCCGTTCCATCATGCGGTAGCTGGCCACCATGCCCATGCCGTCGTGCGCGTCCGCAACGAGCGTGGTGGGCGTCTCCCTCAGGACCTCGAACTCGGTGGTGGGCAGGAGCGTGCCCTTCTTGAGACGGTCGATGTAGATGGGCTTGAAGCGGTTGCAGCCGTGACTCTCGATCCCTCGGCGGTCCGACTCCATGAGCACGTCCGCGCAGATGGCCGCCTCGTCGTGCGGAACCCCATACGCCACGAACGCGTCGGTCATGAAGCTCCCGATCTGCTCCCAAGAAACGTATGGCCGCATCTCCGTATGCACACAGCTCCTCTCGCACGGCAGGATCCTCACGTCATTCTACGCACAGGGCCCCCGCGGGGGAAGGTGTCCCTCCGCTCAGCGTTGGGTCCCGGTCGGAGGGCAGCCGTGTTGCGTCTTGGCGAGCGCTGGCCTGGCGGATGGCGTCCTGTGCGCCGCGCAGATGCGCGCGACGTCGGGTTCAGCGACGTCTCGGTGATGACGCCTCCTGCCCTCGGTGCTTTCTGCAAGCATTTCGGTGACGGTGGCACCGAGACGTGCAATACTCAGTCATAGGCTTTCGTGCCAGCCGGCGCGCCTCTGGAGACTCCGCCAAAGAACGGCTCCTGGGCCGTGGGGTCCTACGGCCAGCGCATGGGTGCGCCGGACTCTGTTCGCACAACGAGTGAGGAGAACATGATGGGATTCTTTGACAAACTCAAGAAGACGTTTTCCGGGGCGCCCGATGCTCCCTCACGCATCGAGACCGACGCTGCGCCTGGCACGCTTGCCGCTCCCGTGTCCGGCACGATTGGAACCATGGAGCAGTCGCCCGATCCGGTCTTTTCGGGCAAGGCCATGGGTGACGGCTGCATCATCAAGCCATCCGCCGAGACGGTCTACGCGCCGCTTTCGGGGACCGTCATCGCAGCCATGCCGCATGCCGTGGGCATCGCAGGTGACGATGGGTGCGAGGTGCTCATCCACATCGGCGTCGACACCGTGAACATGAACGGAACGGGCTTTACTGTCCACATTCAGAAGGACGCCCACGTGGGCGCTGGCGACCCGCTCGTGAGCTTCTCGAAGGCCAAGATCGCCGACGCCGGATACGACGACACGGTCATGGTCGTCGTGACCAACACCGGCGACTACGCCACGGTGGGTCTTGCGGCCGCGGCAGGCGAGGCCATTGAGGCTGGCAAGGCGGCCGTGAGCTACCAATAAGCAAGCGCGAACAAAAGTGTGCGATCCGTTTCGCGACAAGCGTGGGGGGGGG
>JAWRIT010000151.1:0-2799 GCA_040268355.1 Atopobiaceae bacterium
CCCCCCCCCGCTGTGTCACCCTTACGCAGTCCGGGCCGCCGGCTCCTGCTGCGTGATGCAGTGGATGTTGCCGCCACCAAAGACGACCTGCTCGGACGGCACACCCACGACCTGGTAGGCACCCTCGCCCCACACCTCGTCATAGATCTCCTGCAGCGTCTCGATGGCCACGGCGTCGTTCTCGTCGCCGTACTGCGGGCAGATGATGCCGCCATTGGTCACCAGGTAGTTCATGTAGGAGGCGATCAGCGGCTCGTCGGGGACGCGCGGCTCGGCGTTCTCGTCGGCGTCGATGGACTCGCAGGACGCCACGTCCATGAAGACCGGGTTCACGGGCATCGGAAGCTTGTAGACCTTGAGCGCGCGACCCTTGGCGTCGGTCGCGTTGGAAAGGGTCTCGTAGGCCTCGTGGCACTGCCGGTAGAACGGGTACTCGGGATCGTCGGTCCAGATGCAGGCCATGACGCCGGGGGCGACGAACGTGGCGACGTCATCGATGTGGCCGTTGGTCTCGTAGGGGTCGATGCCCTCGTGGACATAGATGACCTTGTCGACGCCAAGGTACGCCTCGAGATGATCGGTGACGTAGGTGCGCAGCTCCTCGCTCCAGGGCTCGTACCGGCGCTTGCAGGACGGCCAGATGTCGTCCTCGTCCTCGGCCAGGAGCGCCGAGGCGGTGCGACCGGGGCAGAGCACGGACTGGTCGGTCACGACGACGGTGCCCTCGCCGTCGACGGTGATGGCGCCTCCCTCGAGGATGAGATGGTCGGGGCGGTAGCGACGCACGCCGGCGAGCTCGCACATCTTGAGGGCGATCTGCTCGTCCTTGTCCCACGGGAAGTACAGGCCGTCGATGAGGCCGCCGTAGGCGTTGAAGTGCCAGTGGTTGCCTCGGACCTCGCCCTTGTCGTTGATGACGAAGGTGGCGGCGGTGTCGCGGAACCAGGCGTCGTCGGTCGTCATCTCGATGACGGTGACGTTCTCGTCGTTCTCGAAGACAGCCTTGCAGTTGGCGTAGTCGGCTTGGTTGGCGCACATGAAGACCGGCGTGAACGCGGCGATGGCGCGGGCGATGTCGGCGTACTGCCTCTGGGCGGGCTTGGCTCCGTGGGCCCAGGTGTCGGTGCGGTGGGGCCAGCCCATCCACACGCGCTTCTGGGGGGCGAACTCGGCGGGCATGTAGAAGCCGTCTGCCTTGGGGGTGGACTCGGACTCGGTGATGGTGCGCATTTCTTTCCTCCTCACTATGCGGTGATGATGCTTGGGGCGTGGGCGCCGGCGCGCCGTCCTGCCAGCAGGCCGACCGATGGTCGCCTGACAGAGCGCGGCTCACGCATGACGCGGGTTCCTACTCCTCCGCAGCAGTCTCCTGCTCCAGACGCTGGGCCGCAAGCTCGGGCGTGAGACCCTGGTACTCGTCGGTTCGGCCCCTGGCGGAGACGATGCGGACGAGCTCGCCCGTCACGATGCCAACGGCCACCGCAACGACCATCTTCCAGCTGCCGTCATTGAACTGGGGCGCCACGGTGGCGACACAGCACAGGACGAGCTCTATGACCGGCACGGCCACGCAGGCGGCGAGCAGCGGGCCCTCGAACGGGAAGCGGTAGACGCGCGGGCGGGCGGCGTCGACCTGACGAAGCCTGACGAAGGCCGGAAACATCGGGATGTAGGACAGGAGCAGGAACACCACGTTGGACGAGAACAGCAGCCAGAAGACGCCCTCGGAGATGGCCTCGACCGGAATCAGCTGCAGGCAGAGGGCAAGCGTCGCCACGACGCCGTTGACGATGGCCGCGCCGTTGGGCATCTCGGTCCTCTCGTTGACCTTCCCAAAGACGCGCGGCATGTTGCCGTGCTGGGCGGCGATGCTGGCCACGGAGTTGACGCCGAAGGACCAGGAGGCCATGTTGGCGAACAGGGTGACCAGAAAGACGACGCAGACGACCTTGAACAGGACGCTGCCGCCCGCCATGGTCTGCACGGCAAAGATCATGCCGTAGTCGGGATCGATGGCGTCGGTAGGCAGGGCGGCCCCGATGCCAAAGCCGGAGAAGAGGTAGATGGCCGCGATGGCCACGCCACCCAAGACGATGGCCTTGGGGATGTCCTTCTGGGGGTTGGCCATGTCTCCAGCAAAGGTGCAGACGACCTCGAAGCCCATGAAGTTGAACAGAATGATGGACAGGTACCCGAGGGATCCACCCATGTCGGGCAGGAAGGTGTGGAGGCTCATGTCGTTGGCAAAGCCGTGGGAGCCGGCGTACCACAGGCCTAGGCAGCCGACGACGACGGCGATGGCGACCTTGAGGACGGCCCCGCCGTTGAGCAGCCAGTCGGAGTCGGAGACCTTGGAGAAGGCCATGATGGTGACGATCCACACGAAGGCCAGCTCCACGATGAGGCCCGACATCGAGTTGGCCAGATTGGTACCAAAGGCGAAGTCGATAATGTCAGGGAACATCGTGGCGAGCGAGGCCATCCACAAAGGGAAGTTGAGCCAGTAGTACCAGGACACGCGAGCCGCCCACCTGTCGCCGAAGGCGTCGCGAATCCAGTCGTAGAGGCCGCCGTCACCGTCGTAGGTGGTGCCCAGCTCGGCGATGAACATGCCATAGGGCATGAGGAAGGTAATGATCAGAAAGACCCACCAGAAGAACTGTTGGTTGCCGATGGCAGCTGCGGGCGCTGCGGCCTCAGCCACAAACACGACGCAGATGACCGAGAGAATGACGCTCATGAAGCTGAGCTTCTTCTGAGCCATGGAAGGGCTCCTTTCGGTGTCGTGTGCTCCGCGCC
>JAWRIT010000152.1:0-4198 GCA_040268355.1 Atopobiaceae bacterium
CCACCTGGCCGCCAGTCGCCTGGTCAGTCGTGAAGGAGGGCACGTCCGAGCTGGCGACCATCTGCATGAAGACGTTGCGGTCCTCCTGCACGAGAAACTCCGAGCGCGGCATGGCGTGGCGACAGACGCCCCACCAGAAGCCGATGTCACGGAAGATCATGAAGGTAAGACCGTCCAGCTCCTCGAAGATCACGCTCTCGCGCGAGGCGAGCGGGTGCGAAGTGGGAAGGTGGGCCTTCAGGGCCTCGTCCATGAGATGTGCGGACCGCATGTCGGGGAAGGTTAGCGGACGCAGGGCTATCCCCAGGTCGACGTCGCGGTTGAGGAGCGCTCGCTCGAGCTCCTCCTCGCCCATCATGCGCGGGGCCAGGACCGTGCCAGGTGCCTTGCGCACGATGGTGTCGGTCAGTCGCCACAGGGGTGCGGGCGCCACGGTGCCGATGCGCACGGTGCGCTCGCGGTTGTCCAGGTCGTCTAGCTCGTCGCGCAAGATCCTCTCTCCGCGCAGGGTGCTCTGGGCGAACTCGAGCACCCGCTGGCCTGCAGGGTTGAGGCTCATGCTGTTCTTGGTGCGCACGAACAGGTCGCGGCCCAGCTCGCGCTCGAGCCTGCGGACCGAGCGGCTGAGCGCCGGCTGCGAGATGAGCAGCTCGCGCGCTGCCGCGGTCACCGACCCAGTGCGCCCGATCGCCTCCATCTGCCGAAGCTGCTCGAGATCCATGCCTGCTTCTCTCGTCATGCTTATGACGCATAGTGTAGAGCGGCCTTCGGCATTGTTCGGCGACTCCTCGGCCAGTGACAATAGGGCTGGAAGCACCCAGCGTTAGGAAAGGAGCAACCATGCAAACGCGCATGCTCGGCAACCTTGAGGCCTCGGCCATCGGCACCCGCGGACTGGACGTCGTACCACGCCTCCGCAGCTGCGATGACGACAGCGCTCCCTTGTCACCTGTCGCGCTTCCTGTCAATGACGGCGAGGTCGCTTCATGCGAGAGTTGGGCTCTCGACCAGCTTGAGAAGGATGTCAAACGGCGCATCCAGGTGCGCAACGTATTGGTGTTCGAGCGTGTTCGCGACTACATGATCAACAACTTCGGGGCGACGACGAGCATCAGGAACGTCGCCGCCTATTTCCGCGAAGTCGAGGGGTGCCCATCAAGGAGGAGACGGTGCACCGTTATGTCACCGTGCTCGAGGAGGTCAAGATCCTCTACCGCTGCCCGCGCTTCGACATGAAGGCGAGGCGCTCGCTCGCACGCGAGCAGAAGTACTACCTTGCCGACCTCGGGTTCTACTTCGCCCTCAACACCGATAACCGCATCAACTACGGCCCCGTGCTCGAGAACGTGGTGTACGAGCACACCCGCGACGGATACTCGAAGTACCTTCTCGCCTGCGACCGCCTGCTGCAGAAGAGGAGCGGCGTCACCCATGAGAATCTCGTTCACTTCGTGTCGGAGGAGAGGCGATTTGGATTCGGGCAGTGACGGCGCCGGCGGTCGTGGTGGGCGCAGGGAGCGTGCCCGAGGCCTCGCTGCATTATTGCATGGATTGCGTTGATCGTTTTGCATAAGACGGGCTGTTCGTCAGCCGACTTCCCAGCGACCACCCTTTGTCGGGCCCACATGGCGCAGCCTGCCCTGCTCCCTGAGGTTCGCCACGTCCCTGCTTATGGTGGAGCGGGTGACCCCGAGCGCGACCGCGGCGTCTGCTGCCGTGGAGGAGGGATTCTGCGAGAAGTAGGATAATAGGCGCTCCCTCCGCTCCGAGGCCTTTGCCGACGACTTGCTCGCGCTTACGGCACCCCGAGCGCTCATGTCCCTTGCGTACATGGTCACGAGGAAGTAGATGCGCTCCTCGTCCGTCTCGAGGATCGGTCTCGGTGACCCGTTCTCCTCGAGCGACCGGAGCATCTTGTGGATGCCCGTGTTCCTGCCTTCGGTGAGTCTCAGCTCCTTGAGGAACTCTCCCACGCGTCGGTTGCGGTAGCGCCTGCTCACCGCCCGGTACTCGCGCAGGTTCCTGATCGTGATGGAGCGATCCGCGCCTGGATGGCTCAGGACCTCTATTCGGTCGGGGAGCACGCGAACCTCGATGGGCTCCCGCGTGTCGTAGCCCTTGTGGTACACCGCGTTTGCCAGCGCCTCCTCGAGCGCTGCATAGGGGTAGTTGAAGAACCGCTGCGCCTCTGCCCGGTCCGGCAGCTTGACGACGGCTTCCTCGATAACGCTGTTCCGCAGGTAGTGGAGGGCGTCGCGCAGCTGCTGGTGTATCGGTCCCGAGAAGGTGCGCTCGAAGATCCTGTCGCCTCCCTCGCCGTCGGGGAGCTCCACCACGTCGATGTGCGCAGAGTACGGGAAGAAGCGCTCCGGGTCCGTCGAGAAGAACAGGAGCCCCACGTTCTTGGGCTTGGTGTACTCGGGAGGGCCGTCGACGATGTTCATGTCGCGGCAGAGCTCGGTGAAGTCCATCGAGTCGGCGCGCGCGTAGAGGGAGCTGCCCACCTCCCTGAGGTACGCCTTGACGAGGGGAAGGCTCAGGTCCGAGACCTCGGCGGAGTGGTTCACTCGGTCGTCAAACGGGACGTTGTTTGCCAGGTTGTAGAGCTCCCGCTCCTCCTCGTGCGACGGCTCGATGGTCGAGGCCATCTTGCGTATCCAGGCGACCCGCTCGGACTTCCTCCCCATGGACTTGGGCGACGTGTACGGCCTCTGGCTGCCGCCGGGCGCCCATACCATGACGAAGGTCCTCCCATCGCGCTGGCACACCTCGGTGATGGGCATGTAGGCCGGTTGTATGAGCCTGCACTTGTTGAGCATGTCTTTGAGCCAGGCGTCGACCCTCTCCGGGGGCACCCCCACGGGTTTCCTGGCACCCGTCTCTGTGTCTTCGTGCACGCCGAGCACGATGTAGCCGCCTCCCCAGTTGTCGATGTCGTTGGCGAATGCGCAGATGGTCTTGAGGGAGGTCTGGGGGTCCCAGGTCTCCTTGAACTCTATCCGTGCCCACTCGACCGCCTGCCCCTCGAGCAGGGTCTCCAAGTTGGTGGGGAGCGCCATGGCTTTCTCACATCCGTTCTTGTCTCATCGTATCGGTATATTGATACAAGAAAATGATACTAGAAAGTCCGTTGCGGCGTCGGGACAATTTGCCTCATGGCGAGAGGAGCCTGTGCCACGCTGTCGCTGTCCGAGAGTCCGGCGTTGTCCTCATGGCTCTCGCCACGCGAGGGCTTTCGACAGACTCGTGACGTTTGGGTGCGTGCGCTGGTAGGGCTATCTGGTGGCAACGCACGAGGACCTCGGCGACGTAGGCCGGCCAGTCCGCTTCCTGGAGATCTGCACCACAGCGACCGACAGGAAGGACGGCGATCACGTCGTGCCTGCGTCAGAAGGGGTCACCATCGTCGACGTCGTCTCCCACAGGGGGCTCACCCCGGCGAGGAGTACACGGTACCGGAACCCTCATGGACAAGGCGACCGGCAAGCCGGTGAGCAACCAGGACGGGAAGCTCGTGACCGCGAGCTTCACCTTCACCCCCAAGGGGGAGTCCGGCGAGGTCAGCGTCACCTTCACGCTCATCGCGATGGCCGTGGCGAGTCGGCGCTCCTCGCGGTCGGCGTGGCGGCATGGCGCCGCAGTCGCGGTTGGGATGACGAGGACGAGGGCGTCCCCGACATCCGGCGTGGCCGTGTGGCGCAGGTCATACCGGACCTCGGCCAGGGGGAGAAGAGGCTGCCATGGGGGACGCGGTAGCGTTCGCGACCGGACTTGTGATCGGCCTCAATCTAGTTTTCGTCCATGCGCGCTGCAGGGCCGCCTCAGACTTCGACGACCGCAACGGGTTCCGATGAGGGGAGGAAGTGGACATCCCGCATCTTGCGAAGTGCGCGCTCGTGCACGGCATCATAGACGCCCTGGCACGCGTGGACTCCGATATCGGGGAGATGGTGCGAGAGGACCGGATCGGCTTCGACGGTCCGGGGCCCTGGGCTCCGGTCGACCATGTGGCCGTCTATGCGGACGGCCTGCATGCCGCCCTCACCGCTCTGCAGACCGTGGTGGCCATAGCGCAATTGCTTGGGCACGTGGAGTGACGAGAGGCATTCCGAGGGCTTAGGTCTCAAGGATTAGCAGCGGAGCAAGGGAAGAGCTGACGGGAAGCTTGCTTCCGACCAGAGATAGAAGGGGGGGGGGG
>JAWRIT010000153.1:0-5564 GCA_040268355.1 Atopobiaceae bacterium
GAGTAGCAGACGAGAAAACAGCAGGACGGAGGACGGAGATACTCCGGGATGCCCGAAAAAACACCGCAAAAGTCCGATCTCTAGCCACGGCGCCCGACTCCCCCTCGCCGCATCCCAGGCGAAGGGAGGCCGACGGGGCATAGATGCGCTCATTGCCGTTCTTATGGGCATCCCGACCCCGAGGGGCGCTAGAGTGGGGGGCCACGGTCCTCGTGCTGAAATGGCACAGAGGAAGAGGCACCTCCGTGTCATCCCTCGTGTGCGCACAATCGAAACCTTCGCACTGACACGGAGGAGGAGACACGTGTGTGTCACGGCCGCACTCGACCGAGCCCACACCGCACCCGGTCGGGCCCATCCGTGCGACGGCCGCTACCGGGCAAAGAGCCTGCGTTCGTCGGCTTGCAGCAGCTCGGCATCCTGGGGCGCATGGCTCGCCGCCACCAGCGTACGACCAGCCAGGTGCCGTCGCACGAAGGCGGCCGCTCGCCTATGGGTCTGCTCGTCAAGCGAGGCAAAGGGCTCGTCGAGCAGCACGGCGGCACTGGGACACATGAGTGCCCGCACGATCTCCACGCGCCGGCGCTGCCCGCCCGAGAGCTCGGCGACGGGGACGTCGAGCGCGTCCGCGTCGAGCAGCTCGAGCAGGGCGTCGCGCAGCTCTGGCTCCTCCAGACCGCCCGCCACGAGCCTGACGTTCTGCACGGCCGTCAGTTCGTCGACGAGCCGTGCCTCCTGAAAGACCATCGTCACCGCTTCCGGAAGCTCTGCCGCAGGCCCGCTCAGCAGCGGCTGGAGACCGGCGAGCGTCCGGAGCAGCGTGGTCTTTCCGCATCCGGAGGCATCCGTCAGCACGACACGCGCCCCCGGATCGAGCTGCAGGCTCACCCCCTCGCCGACCGGCGCCCCACCGTAGCCGATGGTCGCCCCAAGCAGCTCGATGGGCCCGGGTGCCACGACCCCGTGCCGCCTAGTATCCAGACGTCGCACCAGGACCAGCGCCAGCCTGCGGGAGAGATCCCCGCTGCGCGCGAGCAGGGTCACGAACGCACGCTCGCACACGGCCGAGAGGGCCATCACCACCAGCGTCCAGGCGAACAGGTCGGCCGTCTCCAGCAGGATCTTGGCTTGGTAGATGCGCTCCCCGATCGAGCCGAGCGGGCTACCGATGAGCTCTGCGGCAATGCCCGCCTTCCACGCCATGCCACAGGCGTTTTTGCTGGTGGCAACCAGATACGGCAGGACCTGCGGCCACGTGTGAACCAACAGCCGCACCACGCCGCGCACACGAAAGACGGCCAGCATCTCGGACAGCTCGACCTCCAGCCGTCCCAGGCCCTCAAGGCAAGAGAAGTAGACGGCGGGAAATACCACAATGAAGACGGCGATGCCCGACACCTGACGCGAGCCCACCCAGATGAGCAGCAGCACGATGACGCAGGCGATGGGCACCGACTTCAGGACAGAGACGCCGGGCGCGAGCAGGCGGGCCACGAGCGGAATGCGGTGCGCGACAAAGGCCACCACGAGCGCCGTCGCAAAGGCCGCCAGAAACCCGCAGCCGACCCGCGCCAGCGAAAAGCACACGACCGACAGGAAGCGCTCCTCGACGAGCAACGCCAGCAGGCGGCGCAGCGTCTCGAGCGGTCCTGCCAGCAGCAGGGAGCTTCCCACGAGCATGCTGGCCAGCTGCCAGACGCCCAGCCACAGAACGCCGACGGCAAGCCGCTGCACGCGGGGGCGACGCTCTACCATGCCGCCGCCCGCGTGCCGCGAGGATGTGCCGTCCTTACGAGGGGCGCTCACGTGCTACTCGGCCGCACCGAGGTAGTAGAAGTCGTCGCCCGGCAGCGCGCCGCCCACCGAGCTCGCGTCCGCATCGTAGAGAACCTGCAGGTAGCCCTCAAGGGCCTCGCGCATCTCCTCGCCCGTAACGCAGACCACGTTGCAGGCCGGAATCGCCTTCTCGGCGATGGGCGCCTTCTCGATGATGCCCGCCGCGACGACCAGCTCGGCGGCGGCTGCGGGATCGGCGTTGACCGCGTCCACGGAGTCGGCGTGACGAGCCAGGAAGTCGCTCACGGCAGCGGGGTGCTCGGCGGCAAAGTCGGCGCGCACCACCGTGACGCCCGTGACGGCCTGGCTGCCGTCGTCGACCGTCGCGTCCCAGACCTCGGTGAGGTCGATGGGAGCGGAGAGCGCCTCGTTCTGCGCGAGCGTCGCCGTCACGAAGGGCTGGGGCAGCACGCCCACTGCCATCGGGTCGCTGGCGAGCACGGCGGCGACCTCGGTGTGCTCGCTCTTCCACTCGACCGTCACCTCGTCGGCGATGCCGGCCTGCTCGAGCAGGTAGTTGAGCACGTACTCGGGGGAAGAGCCCTTGCCCGAGATGAAGACGGTCTTGCCTGCGAGGTCGGCGAAGTCCACGATCGCCTCGTCGCCGGTCACCACCGAGAGGATGCCCAGGGTGTTGATGTCAATGACCTGCACCTTGCCCTCGGTCTTGTTGTACAGCACACTACCCGCGTTGGCGGGAACCAGCGCGATGTCGGCCGTGCCCTGGATGACCATGGGCAGCACCTCGTCTGGTGCGGAGGAGATCGTGTAGGCATAGGTGATGCCCGAGCCCTCCTCGGCCTCGCTCGGCTGCTCCTCGTCTGCGGTGGGAATGCCCGAGGTGGTGTCCATCATATGGACGAGACCGATGGTCGTCGGGCCCTTGAGCGAGGCCACGCGCACGACGACATCGTCTTCGGCGGCGTCTGTCGCGGCGTCGGTGGCCGTGGCGTCGGTGGCATCCGTCTCTGTCTGCTGCGCGCCGCAAGCGGCAAGCAGCGAGGCAAGGCTCGCGGAGCCAAACAGTCCCAGGGCCTCGCGACGAGTGAATGTGGTGCGTCTCATGGTTCAACCTTCCTGTCAGATTGCGGCGACGATGCCGCACCTTCCGTATCGGGTGGCCAGCAGCCTGGCGAGTGCCCGGCTGACGCGGCCAAGCGCTAGCGAAAGTATAGGGGAATCGCACAGGTACCGGGCGCAATTCGTACGCCCAATCTTGCCGCCATGGGCCCCACGGCGTCACCTGAGCGTCAGAAGGCGCAAGCTGTCAAGCTCACCAGCTCCACTCGCCTGTTCCGTGCAGCGTAACGGCTGCGTTACGCCTTGGCGCACAGTCGCGTCCCTTCATGGCGCAGAAACAATGTGCGGATACGTTTCTGATGGAGCGAGCGGGGCCTGGCTCTGATAACGTTTCAGGGGGTCGGAGTCCCCGTCGGGAGGTCCGTCCCTCGGCCGAGGCCGGCACCGCTCGTCGGGGATGCGAGAGCCCTCGACCGAAGGATCGAATCAGATCGCCTGGGAACGAGCTGCCCAGGGCGCACGCACAAGACGGCACGCCGCATCCGCGTCTGCGACACAAGGAGAGAACGTCATGGCAAAGGACAAGGTCAGCGCCGAGTGGGGCGAGCTGCTCTTCGACGAGGCGGACATGAAGGAGCGCCTGCCCAAGCCCACCTTCAAAGAGCTCATGCGGGTGATCAAGGACGGCGAGGCGCTCGACATCGACATCGCCAACGAGGTCGCGCACGCCATGAAGGAGTGGGCCCTGGAGAAGGGCGCCACGCACTTCACGCACTGGTTCCAGCCGCTCACCGGCATCACGAGCGAGAAGCACGACAGCTTCCTGACCCCGAGCGGCGACGGCACGATCCTCATGGCCTTCTCGGGCAAGGAGCTCGTGCAGGGCGAACCCGACGCCAGCAGCTTCCCCAACGGTGGCCTGCGCGCCACCTTCGAGGCGCGCGGCTACACCGTGTGGGACCCCATGAGCCCCGCCTTCATCAAGGACGAGGTGCTGTGCATCCCCACCGCCTTCATCAGCTACACCGGCGAGGCGCTTGACAAGAAGACGCCGCTTCTGCGCAGCCAGGTGGCCCTTGAGACGCAGGCCAAGCGCGTTCTGGCGCTGTTCGGCCGCGTGCCGCACCGCGTGACCACCACCATCGGCCCCGAGCAGGAGTACTTCCTCATCAAGGAGGAGGACTTCAAGGCCCGGCCCGACCTCATCCTGACCGGGCGCACGCTCTTCGGCTGCGCGCCTGCCAAGGGGCAGGAGCTGGAGGAGCACTACTTCGGGGCCATCCGCCCGACGGTCAACGAGTTCATGAAGGAGCTCGACGACGAGCTGTGGCGGCTCGGGATCCCCGCGAAGACCAAGCACAACGAGGTGGCGCCCTGCCAGCACGAGTTGGCGCCGGTCTTCGAGGAGGGCTCCACCGCCATCGACGACAACCTGCTGATCATGGAGAAGATGAAGCTGCTCGCCAGCCGTCACGGGCTCGCCTGCCTGCAGCACGAGAAGCCCTTCGAATATGTGAACGGTTCGGGCAAGCATGGCAACTGGTCCGTCTGCGCCGATGGGCGCAACCTGCTCGAGCCCGGCCCTCACCCCGAGGACAACCTGCAGTTCCTGCTGTTCCTCTCCTTCCTGGTCGCCGCCGTGGACGAGCACGCCGACCTGCTGCGCATGAGCGTGTCGTCGGCCGGCAACGACCACCGCCTGGGTGCCAACGAGGCGCCGCCGGCCATCATCTCGGTGTTTCTGGGCGACGCGCTCTCGCCGGTGGTCGAGGCCCTCATCCGCAAGGAGAGCGCACGGGCGAGCGAGGCCGAGCGCATGGACCTGGGCATCCCACAGCTGCCCGCCATCCTGCGCGACAACACCGACCGCAACCGCACGAGCCCGTTCGCGTTCACCGGCAACAAGTTCGAGTTCCGCATGCCGGGCAGCCAGCAGAACCTCTCCGATCCCACCGTGATCATCAACACGGCCGTGGCGGAGCAGTGCGACCGGTTCTGCACCTATGTGGACGACCGCTCCGACGAGCCCTTCCTCACCGTGGCCATGCGTTTCGTGCGCCACACCTTCCGCGACCACCAGCGCATCATCTTCGACGGCAACGGCTACTCGGCCGAGTGGGAGGCCGAGGCCGCCGAGCGGGGGCTCCCCCACCTCAAGAGCACGCCCGACGCGCTCGGCGCGCTCATGGACCCCGACAACATCGCCTTCTTCGAGCGTTACGGGGTGCTCAACGAGGCCGAGTGCCACGCGCGCTACGTCGCGAAGGCCGAGCAGTACGCCAAGCTCATCAACATCGAGGCCAACACGATGGTCTACATGGTCCACCACATGTACCTGCCGGCGCTCATGAGCTACTCGGGAGACTTGGCGACAAGCGTGGCCACCAAGGCGGAGCTGGGCGTCGCCTCACGTGCCGAGAAGAGCATCGTCGAGCGGCTGACGGCGGGCATCGATGCCATCTACGAGCTGACGACGACACTCGAGGAGCGGGCGGCCAACGCCTGCGGCAAGAGCAACCCGACCGAGCAGGACGCGCTCTGCCGCGACAAGGTGATCCCCGCCATGGAGGCGGTGCGCGCCAAGGTCGATGAGATGGAGCTGCTCTGCGGCGAGGACTACTGGCCGGTCCCCAGCTACAACCGGATGCTGTTCTACGTGTAAGGACTCAGATGGCCGCCAGGGCCTGACACGGGGGAAGAGGCACTTG
>JAWRIT010000154.1:0-6008 GCA_040268355.1 Atopobiaceae bacterium
CATCGGTCGCGGCGCGCGGCGTCAGCAGGCGTTCGGACCGTGAGGGACCGATCGGAGGAAGGGAGCGTTTCCATGGATGACCAGCGTTTGGTCGAGCTTGCCCTCGAGGCGCGCGAGCACGCGTACACGCCCTATTCGAGCTGGACGGTCGGGGCGGCGCTGCTCTGTTCGGATGGCACCGTCTACCAGGGCTGCAACATAGAGAACGCCGCCTTCACGCCCTCGAACTGCGCCGAGCGCACCGCCTTCTTCAAGGCGGTCTTCGACGGGCATCGGCGCTTCGAGGCCATCGCCGTCGTGGGAGGCGTCGAAGGTGGCCCGGCGAAGGACTTCTGCGCCCCTTGTGGCGTGTGCCGCCAGGTCATGCAGGAGTTCTGCGATCCTGGCAGCTTCCGTGTCGTGCTGGGGCGCTTCGAAGGGGCGCCCAAGGTCTACCTGCTGCGGGAGCTGCTTCCTGAAGGCTTCGGGCCGGACAACCTCCCGTAGGCGGCCCGCGCGAGCGGCGTGCCGCACCCGCGTTTCGTTTTGTGAGAGCACCACCGATTGAGGAGGATGCCATGCGCATGTATGACATCATCGCGGCAAAGCGTGATGGCCGCGAGCTGACCGACGAGCAGATCGACTTCTTCGTGAGCGGGTACGTCTCCGGCGACATTCCCGACTATCAGGCGTCGGCTCTGTGCATGGCCATCTTTCTGCGCGGCATGAGCGACCGCGAGACGGCGCGGCTCACGATGGCGATGGCCACCTCGGGCGATGTGATGGACCTCTCGTCGCTTTCGGGCGTCACCGTGGACAAGCATTCCACGGGCGGCGTGGGCGACAAGACCACGCTGGTCATCGCGCCTTTGGTGGCCTCATGCGGTGTCCTGGTGGCAAAGATGAGTGGGCGCGGCCTGGGGCATACCGGCGGCACGCTCGACAAGCTGGAGTCCATTCCGGGACTTTCGGTCGAGCTGACGTCAGAGCGGTTCCTCTCTGTCGTGCGGAGCTGCGGATGCGCGGTGGTGGGGCAGACGGGCAACCTCGTGCCAGCGGACAAGAAGCTCTATGCCCTGCGCGACGTGACCGCCACGGTCAACAGCATCCCGCTCATCGCCTCGAGCATCATGAGCAAGAAGATCGCCGCCGGGCCCAAGGCCATCCTGCTTGACGTGAAATGCGGCAGCGGCGCCTTCATGAAGACCGCCGACGACGCCTTGGACCTCGCGCAGGCGATGGTTGCCATCGGCGAGCAGGTCGACCGCAGTACCGTGGCGCTCGTCACCGACATGGACCGGCCCTTGGGTGCCAAGGTGGGCAACGCCTTGGAGGTGCAGGAGGCCTGCGAGGTGCTGCGCGGCGTGGGCCCGAGCGACCTCACGGAGGTCTGCGTGGAGCTCTCGGCCAACCTGCTTGCCATGGCAGGCAAGGAGGGCGGCGACCTGGAGGCGTGCCGCTCGCTCGCCCGGCATCAGATTGCGTCGGGGGCGGCGTTCGCGCGCTTTGAGCAGATGGTGCGGCTGCAGGGCGGCGACCCCGCCTGCCTCTCGGACTTCTCGCGCTTTGCCCAGCCTGCTGTCTCGCGGGTGCTGCGTTCGACGCAGGCGGGATGGATCGAGCGCATGGACACCGAGGGCGTGGGCGTCGCGTCCTGCGAGCTGGGCGCCGGTCGCGAGCGCATCGAGGACGCCATCGACCCGGCGGCGGGCATCGTGCTCGCCCGCAAGACGGGGGAGCACGTGGAGGCGGGGGAGGCGCTGGCCACGCTGTACGCGTCGTCCGAGGCGCGTCTGGATGCGGGCGAGACCACCCTGCGCAAGGCCTACCAGCTCTCTGACCAGCGGCCACCCGAGGTTCCGCACTTCTTTGCGCGGGTGAGCAAGGACGGCGTTGAGCGCTACGCGTAGGCGCGTCGCGCGGGGAGGCCGGGTGCACCTACAACGCGGCTAAGACCTACACCTGCTCCGTCATGCTTGACTAGCTCTTCGAGTTCTGTGGTGGCAGTTGCGTCCGCTTCGCCGCAGGCGCCTCGGGATCAGGGGTGGCAGCCCTCACCTGCTCGACATAGGCGCCATAGCCTTCCTCCTCCATTCGGTCCAGAGGCACGAAGCGCAGGCTGGCAGAGTTGATGCAGTAGCGGAGTCCGCCCAGATCACGCGGGCCATCGTTAAAGACGTGGCCCAGATGCGAGCCTGCCTGGCCACTCCGCACTTCGGTGCGGACCATGAAGTGGGAGAGGTCGCGGTGCTCCTCGAGGGCGTCCGGCGCGATGGGCCGCGCGAAGGCCGGCCAGCCGCAGCCCGAGTCGAACTTGTCGCTGGAGAGAAAGAGGGGCTCCCCGCTGACCACGTCCACGTAGATGCCCGGCTCAAAGAAGTCGTCGTACTCGCCGGTGAACGCGGGCTCGGTCGCGCCCTTCTGCGTGACCTGCCACGCCTCCTCGCCGATGCGATCCCTCAGCTCTCGGCTCGTCTCGCCGTTCTTGCGCCATGCCATCGTGGGGCCTCCTTGCCTTCGCCGCCGTGCGGCGGCCTTGTCTCATGGCCCTATTGTAGGGGGACGGGCTCGAGAGATACTGTGAGCCACTATCCCCACTTGTCTCAATCGTGCATCAACGGCAGGCGTAGTTGTAGATGGGGCTGCGCCCGAACTGCCCAGAGGGCACGGGGCTTGCGGCACGAGAACAGGACTCTGGTACGCTGGTACCGGATGGCCGGATGCCGCCCGGCACTCGGAAGGATGCCGTATGCGAATGAGGCCCTTGGGCGATGTGCCTGTGGGCGAGAAGGGACGAACCCCATGAAGATACAGGACTTCAAAGTCGAGCAGTGGATGAACGAGTGGGAGACCAGGTGCACCTACAACGTGGCCGAGACCTGCACCTACTCCGTCACGCTCGACCAGCTCTTCGAGATCTGCGGCGACAGCCGCGACGAGTTCATGGATCGCTTCGCCCAGCGCCGCCTCACCTACGGTGACATCGAGGGCAACCCGGCGCTGCTCGAGGGCATCTGTGGGCTGTATGAGACGGTCCGTCCCGAGCACGTCATCCCCACCCACGGGGCTGCGGGCGCCAACCACCTGGTGCTGACCACGCTGGTCGAGCCCGGTGACGACGTCGTCTCGATCATGCCCACCTACCAGCAGCTCTACTCCATCCCCGAGATGTGTGGGGCACAGGTGCACATCCTGCACCTGGAGAAGGAGGACCACTACCATGTGGACGCAGAGCGCCTGAGGGCCCTCTGTGACGAGAACACCAAGGTCATCTGCATCAACAATCCCGACAACCCCACCGGTGCGCTGCTCTCCCGCGAGGAGCTCCAGGCCATTGTGGACATCGCCCGCTCCTGCGACGCATGGCTCGTCTGTGACGAGGTCTACCGCCTGCTCGTCCAGGACTCCGACGCCTTCACCACGAGCCCTATCGATCTCTACGACAAGGCCGTCGTCGTGTCGTCGATGTCCAAGGTGTGGAGCCTCGCCGGCATTCGCCTGGGCTGGTGCATCACCAAGAGCCCTGAGCTGCGACGTGACCTGCTGAGCCATCGTGACTACAGTCTCATCTCGTGCGGGATCTTCGACGAGGAGGTTGGCGCCTACGCCCTGGCCCACGCGGACAAGATCCTTGAGCGCAGCCGGCGCATTGTGCGTCAGAACCTGGCGGCGGTGGAGGAGTGGATCGAAGGCGAGCCGCACCTCTCCTTCGTCAAGCCGGAGGCTGGCACCACCTGCCTGGTGTATTACGACTATGAGATCGACTCCTATGACTTCTGCACGCAGATGCTGAAGACGTGCGGTGCCCTCGTGACCCCCGGTGACGCCTTCGAGGAGCCGCGTTCCTTCCGTCTTGGCTACGCATACAGCGACAACGTGGCCGACCTCAAGGAGGGCCTCGCCGCCATCAGCTCTTTCTGCCGCACCTTGGAGTAGGGGGCCTCTCATGGCAAGCCAATTTCTGAACGCACGGTATGGGGGCATGACGCCCTACGTTCCCGGCGAGCAGCCCAAGGACCGCCCCTACGTCAAGCTCAATTCGAACGAGACGAGCCTGCCGCCTTCGCCCGCCGTGTCCGCCGCGCTGAGCGACGCCTTGGTGGACGGCCTCGGGCGCTACGCCGACCCACACTGCCTGTCCCTGCGCGAGGCTGTCGCTGCCCACTTTGGCGTGGGACCCGAGAACGTCTTTGCGGGCAATGGCTCCGACGAGGTGCTGGGACTGCTCTTTTTGGCCTTCTTCGGCGGGGAGGCGCAGGTCTGCTTCCCCGACGTGACCTATGGCTTCTACCGTGACTACTGCGGCACCTTTGGAGTGACCTATCGCGAGATCGCGCTGCGAGACGACTTCACGCTCGACGTGGAGGCCTTCTGTGCGGCACGCGAGCATGTGGTCATCGTGAACCCCAACGCGCCCACCGGCCTCTGCATCCCTGCGAGCGACATCGCGCGGATCGCCGAGTCCCACCCCGAGCGCCTGGTGATCGTGGACGAGGCCTACGTGGACTACGGAACCGAGAGCTGCGTGCCGCTCGTGGCCGGCCACCCCAACCTCGTGGTGGTGCAGACCATGAGCAAGTCACGCAATCTGGCGGGCGCGCACATCGGCTACGCCATCGCGGCCCCTGCCATCGTGGAGGACCTGAACGACATCAAGTTCAGCTTCAACCCGTTCAACCTGAGCGCGCCCACCATGGCGATCGGCGTGGCGGCGATGGGGGACACCGCGTACCTGCGCGCTTGCGTCTCGCTGGTCGTCGAGGAGCGAGAGCGCACCACGGCGGCGCTGGAGGAGCGGGGATTTACGGTGCTGCCGAGCAGCGCCAACTTCGTCTTAGCGCATCATCCGGAGCTCGGGGCGAAAGCGTGGAACGAGGGCCTGCGCGAGCGCGGGGTGCTCTGTCGCCACTACGACCACCCGCGCATCAGCGATTGGCTGCGCATCACCGTCGGGACCCACGAGGAGATGGACGTCTTCCTCGCTGCGACGGACGAGGTGCTGGGAGACGCGCTGGGGCGCAGGTGAGACTGCCGGTCCGGCTGGGCGTGCGCCGGCAGTGACGGAGGCCTTGCTTGTGGACGGCAGCCGAAGGCGGGACCTCGCTTGTGGGCGAAAACGGAAACGGGGACCGTGCTTGTGGGCAGATCCGGAGTATTTTGCCGCCATTTTGCCGGCTAAACGTCCGCTTTTACCCACAAGCGAGGTCCCCGTTTCCGCATCTGCCCACAAGCGGCAGTGGTTCCGGCTGACGGCGACCGGCGTCCCGTTGCTATGATGGGTGCATCATCGCGAGTGAGAGGACGCACATGCAGGGTGCGCAGGACTACCAGACGCTGACGACCGGTGTCGAGGCCACCGGCGAGTTCGTGGATCGCCGCAGTCGCTTCATCGCGCAGCTGCGCCATGTGTCGAGCGAGCGCGAGGCGGAGGCCTTCGTCTCCGAGGTCCGTGCCCGTCACCACGACGCGCGCCACCATGTGCCTGCTTGGATTCTGGCGGACGGTCGCGAGCGCTGCTCGGACGATGGCGAGCCGCAGCGCACCGGCGGCATGCCCACGCTGGAGGTGCTGCGCGGCGCGGGCCTGGCCGACGTGTGCTGTGTGGTGAGCCGCTACTTTGGCGGCACCCTGCTCGGTCCCGGAGGGCTGGTGCGGGCCTACACCGCGGCCACGCAGGAGGCGCTCTCCTTCGCGCGGGCGAACGATCAGGTGGTGACGATGACGCAGGTGGTACGCGTGACCTGCGTGGTTCCCTACGCTGCCTACGGGCGTGTGGAACGCCTGGTGGCCGACTGCGCCGGCCGCGTCAAGGACCAGATCTTCGCCGAGGACGTCCAGCTCACCTGCACTTTCAGGGCCGGCGAGGAGACGCGCTTCGTGGCGGCGCTGAGCGAGCTGATGGCGGGCGAGGACGTCTGCCTGGTGGGCGAGCCCGTCTTCGATGCGTTCTAAGCTGGTCGCACGAGAGTCTTAGTTGCACTCGAGGCTCGGTCGCGTCCGAGCCGTGTCTCGCTGACAGCCAACGGCGG
>JAWRIT010000155.1:0-10559 GCA_040268355.1 Atopobiaceae bacterium
GCGGGGGGCGGCCTATGTACCCAGGTAAACTTTCTCACAGGGCGACGTCCCCGACAATGTGGTCAGACCCGAGCTTGCTCGCACATGGCCGGAGCACTCTTGTGCAACTGCCCAAAGAAAGCTACTTCTGGGCTCCCAGGTCCTGGAACTTGGCGTAGCGCTCCTCGTCAGCGGGCATGGTGGGGCTCAGGAACTCCTTGTATGCGGCGACGCGCGCCTTGTACTCGGGCGTCTTCTGCATCTCGGCCAGGATGCCCTCGTTCCTGGCGATGTCCTCGCCATGGATCTGCTTGCCGCCCATGGTGTCGTGCGCGCGCTCGCGACCCTGCTCGTCGTAGAGCCCGGGGAAGGCGGGGGCGCCGTCGGCGTCGTAGATGACGTTGCCGTCCTCGTCGGTGAGGTCGTGCTCGGCGTACTCCACGGTGACCGCCCCGTTGGCGTCGATGACGATCTTGCCCTGCAGGCCGCACACGGCGCACACGGCACGGTTGGTGCCGGGATACAGGTAGAAGTCGTTGCAGTCGCAGTGCGGGCAGACGCCCTTCTCGCCCTGGTACGTGGCGTTGTCCGGATCCTTGGCCGCGTTGGCCAGGTTGATGCCGATCTGATGGGCGCGTGCCACGACCTCGTCCTTCATGAGAGCGGTCTTGGACCAGGCGACCCACTCGTTGTCGATGACCTTCCAGGCGGGGGTCATGGACTGGATCGCGTGGTCGGACTGCGCGTGGGTGCCCCAGTCGGAGCCGCCGATGGCGATGTAGGACACGGGAATGCCCGTGTGGAAGACGCACTCGGGGGGAACGGTGCCCTTGCCGCCCTTGGCGATGACGTCCTTGGCGATCTGCATGCCAATGAAGTTGTTGCCGGTGTCCATACGCGGCCCGAAGCGGTCCATGATGGTGTGGAACAGCCCCGACGCGCCCGTCTCGAAGATCGGGTCGACCATGATGATGCCGTCGGAGGTGAACATCTTGTAGGCCAGCCAGTCGAAGTCGTCCTTGTGGATGCACATGTTGCCGCGGCCGCTCATGAGCGCCTTGACGCAGGCGATGCATCCGGTGCAGTGCTTGATGTCAAGGTCCTGCGCGCGAATGAACTCGACCTCGCAGCCGGACTCCTGCGCCCCCTTCAGCACTTCCTTGCAGATGGAGTCGTTGTTGCCGTTCCTGGTGCCGAATGAAACCCCGAGAATCTTGGTCATGCCATCCCCTCTCCGAGACACAGTGAGCCCTTACACTCTCATTATCTAAGAGTGTATGGCGAAAAGAGCTGTGCAATCGCCTGAATGCCAGACAACGCGACGTGCACGAACGGGGTGGTCCTTAGGGCACCCGACTAACGCCGCCCCACCTCGCACCGCCCGATCGTCGCGTCAGGCCTTGGCCCTCCCAACGCTGCGCTGCCAGGAGAGCGGCATCTGGTCGGGATCGGCCATGAGATGGTCCCCCATGCCCTCGAGGAATCGGATGAAGAAGGCCACGGCAAGGCGGTCCTCCCCGTGCTTGAGGTCGATGTAGAACAGCTCGTTGATCTTGTTCACTCGGTAGAAGTAGGTGTTGCGATGGACGCTCAGCGCACGGGCCGCCTCGGCCGGGCTGCCGGGGAACTCCACCGTCCTGCGCGCCGTGTCGAGGTAGGCCGTCCCGTGGTCCGCATCATAGAGGCTCATGGCGATGACCCGCTTGTCGAGCATCATGTCCACCTGCCCGAAGGTGTGGGCGAGGGAGGCCAGCACCGCATAGCGATGGTGCCAGAAGTAGACGATGGGGCCCTTGTCGGCCACGTGCGACGCCCCGAGTTCGACGATCTGCTGAAGGCGGTCCGGCGCGAGGCCGATCTGCTCGAAGGGCTCGCTCACGAGCGCCGAGAGGCCGTTGCGCTCGAGCACGTGCATGAACTCCTTGCGCTGGCCGATGACCCGCTCGGCGCGCTCGTAGGCGTCCCAGCCCACGGTGGTGCGCTGCCCCAGCGCGATCATGACCACGAGCCCGCCCTCGCGCACGGTCCAGAGGCTGTCGCGGAAGGCCCCCGTCACACGGGCCGCGATGCGCTGCAGGTGGGCGCGGGAGATCTCGCGCTCCCCCACCAGCTCGACGAGCACGAAGGTGTCGTCGATGGGCATCGAGGAGAGCGCGAGCTGGGCGCGCATGGTCTTCTCATTGGCAAAGGAGGCGCCCAGTAGGTCGTCGAGGACGGTCGAGCCAGACCCGGCCCGCTCCCCAGCGACGCCCAGCTTGTCGATCATGATGCCGGCGAGCGTGCCAGCGAAGTCCACCAGCTCGAGGTCGGACTCGCGGATGGGCCGATCCTGCTCGAGCATGTCGAAGCGGCCCATCTCCATGTGGTGGTACGTGATGATGGAGGTGACCCACCGCTGCCCGAAGCGCTCGTTCTCGGAGATGATGGAGTGGCCGGCGTGGCGCACGTCGTCCAGGATGCCGTCGCGCTCGAGCTCGGCGTTGACCTCCTCAGACACGTAGCCTTGGAGCAGCTCCTCCTGGACGTCGGCACGGTCGGCGGGAAAGCTGCCCGCACTCGCCAGCAGCCGCCGGTCCGAGTTCACGACCATGAGGGGGTTGCCCAGGACCTCGAAGACGCGATCGGCGTAATGCTGGATGTCGTAGGAGCTCTGGAAGGCGGAGAAGAGCCGCTTGCGCTGGAGGTCAAGATGCACGTGCAGCGCGGGCAGGGCCTCGAACGCCTGTCGGAAGGCGTCGTAGGGGCACTCCGAGCACGCGAACAGGACGCGCTCTCCCGGCCGCGCGTCCGCGTCCGACAGGCTCCGCCGGGCGCGGTGCACCAGCGTCACGCCGGCAAAGCCGTCCTGAGCCCTGCACGCTCCCTCGGGCGCGAGCACGAGCAGCTCGGGTAGGGCGTCTTCGGCAGGATGGCCAGGGAACACGATGACCTCCCCGTCAAGGTTCACCCCCTGGCCCGCCCGATACTCCGTCACGCCCAGCTCGCCCAGCACCGTACGCAGCTTCATTGCCCGTTCATCCCGTCAGTTTGAAGTGGAGGTAACTCGCCTTCCATTCTCTCGTGTAGCCTCCTTGTGCACAAGCACAAACTTGAAAGGCGCACTTTGCAGCTTTTGGGGGCTGTGACCATGGGCAACGAGGGGCGCTACGTCGTAGGCTAAAGGTGTCGCGGTCTGTGACAGACGGCTTTAGGCCCACTCCCTGAAGAAAGGGGTCCCTCCATGAACCAGCAGTTCATCGACCAGCTCACCGAACGTGCCCGCGCCGCCCACAAGCGCATCGCCTTTCCCGAGGCGGACTGCGCCGACATCCTGCGGTGCGCTGAGCAGCTCCTCGCGGACGACATCGCCGACGTGACCCTCGTGGGCGACCCGACAGAAATTGAGACGATCGCACAGTCGGAGGGCATCAATCTTGACGGGGCCGACGTCTTTGACGTGACGAGCGAGGAGGCGCGCGCCTCCCTGGTGGAGCCCGTGCTCGCCGCGACCGACATCTTCAAGGAGAAGGCCATCCTGCGGCGCGCCAAGAAGCCCATCAACACCGCCATGTTCCTGGTGAAGGCAGGGCTTGCCGACTGCTGCGCGGCCGGTCGCGTGCTCACCACCGGAGACGTCATCGTCGCCGCGCAGACCATCATCGGGCTCGCCGATGGCGTCGACGCCATCTCCTCGATCGGCATCGTCGACGCGCCGGGCTTCGAGGGTCCCGAGGGATCCATGCTCGCCATCGGCGACTGCGCCATCAACGTCGACCCCGACGCCGAGACGCTGGCCTCCATCGCCATCTCCTCGGCGGACACCGTGGCGGGACTGCTCGGGTGGGAGCCGCGCGTGGCCATGCTCTCGTTCTCCACGGACGGCTCGGCGGAGCACGACTCCATCGACGTCATCCGCGAGGGCATCCGCATCGCCCGCGAGCGTCGCCCGGAGCTGGCCATCGACGGCGAGTTCCAGCTCGACACCGCCATCAACCCCGTGACGGCCAGCCGCAAGCTCGGGCGCGAGAGTGCCGTGGCCGGTCGTGCCAACGTGCTCATCTTCCCCAACATCCATGCGGGCAACATCGGCGTCAAGCTCATCCAGACCTTCGGGCACGCCGACGCCTACGGCCCGGTGCTGCAGGGCTTTGCCAGGCCGGTCTGCGACTTCAGCCGCTCCGCGCCGATCTCCGAGATGATGGGCAACATCCTCATGCTGCTCGTCCGCGCCGCCTAGCGCACCCGCCCGACGACCCACGTACCGACAGGAGCCTCCCATGGCCTACCGCATCCTCACGCTCTCGCCTGGCTCCACCTCCACCAAGGTGGCCGTCTTCGAGGGGAGCGAGCCCGTCTTCAAGGCGAACGTCCGCCACGATCCAGCTGAACTCGCCGCCTTTGACCAGGCGGCCGACCAGCTGCAGTACCGCATCGACACCATCGAGCGCGAGCTCGATGCGGCGGGCGTCACGCTTGCGTCCATCGACGCGTTCTCGGGCTACTGTGGCGGCATGGGACCGACCGTCGGCGGCATCTTCGCCATCGACGAGACCGTCTGCGAGCACGTCCTGAACTGCGGCATGAACCATCCCGCCATCCTGGGTGCGCCCATCCTGCACTCCTTCGCGCAGAAGACTGGCAAGCCCGCCTTCGCCGTCAACCAGCCCGACACCGACGAGCTTGACGACGTCGCGCGCATCACCGGCTATCCCGGCG
The DNA here is from genome assembly GCA_040268355.1 of Atopobiaceae bacterium. Lineage (GTDB taxonomy): Bacteria > Actinomycetota > Coriobacteriia > Coriobacteriales > Atopobiaceae > UBA1367. The sequence continues at coordinate 4,675 of JAWRIT010000155.1, forward strand.
TGTACCGCAAGAGCCACGTGCACTGCCTGAACCAGAAGGAGTGCGCCATTCGCTACGCGGCCTCGCTCGGCAAGGCCTACGACGACGTCAACGTCATCGTGGCGCACGTGGGAGGCGGCCTCTCCGTCGCCGCGCACCGCGCCGGGCGCATGGTCGACACCAACGACGTGCTTGAGGGGTCGGGGCCCTTCGCCCCCAACCGCTCGGGAGACGTTCCCTTGAGGCCGGTCGTGGAACTGGCCTTCTCCGGCGAGCACGACAAGGGCGAGATCATGGGCGTGATCGGCAAGACCGGAGGCATGCTGGGCCTCGTGGGCACCGACGACGCGCTGGCCGTCACCGAGCGCATCGCCGCAGGCGACGCGTGGGCCAAGTTGGTCTACGAGGCCATGGCCTACCAGACGGCCAAGGCCATCGGCGCGTTCGCCGCGACGCTCAAGGGGGCGGTGGACGGCATCGTCCTGACCGGCGGCGTCTCCAACGACAAGGACTTCGTGGCCTACATCGAGGAGCGCGTGGGATGGATCGCGCCGGTCGTCGCCTATGGGGGCGACTTCGAGATGGAGGGCAGCGCCGCAGGCGCCATCCGTGCCCTGGAGGGCACCGAGGAGGTCATGACCTACACGGGCGAGCCCTCGTGGTCCGGCTTTGACCTGCCGGGCGCCTTCCCCGACGTGGAGGGCTAGCCGCCGGCTCCCCTGCCGCAGGGACCGTTTCCCTGCGGGACGCGCCAGACGTCCGAACGGACGCGCGCTCTGGTCGCCCACCACCCCGTCTCGCGGGCGCTTGGCACCCGCAACTGGGCACACGCCGTGCCCCTGCAGCCGCGAGACGGGGTGGTTCTTATGCCGGGCAGCCACGACCGACCACCCGGCAGCACCCTACCCCACCTGCAAGGAGACCGTTCTATGACCATGCGTTTCCACTACGCCTACGCCATCGTGGCGAGCTGTGTCGTCATCGCCTGCCTGCCCTGCGCGCTCGTGCTCTCGTGCGCGGGGATCTTCTTCACGCCCGTCTCGGAGTTCTTTGGCGTGGCCCGAGCGCAGTTCACCCTGTACTTCTCGGTGCTCAACATCGCCATGATGCTCACCCTGCCGGTGGCCGGCCGCCTCATGGGCAAGCTTGACCTGCGCATCGTGCTCTCCCTCTGCGTAGCGCTCTGTGGGTTGGGCCTCATCGGCATGAGCCGGGGCACGTCGATGGCCTGGTTTTATGTGATGGGCGCCGTCCTGGGTGTTGGGGTCGCCCCGCTCATCTACCTCGCGGTGCCCACGCTCGTCAACGCCTGGTGCGTCAGGCAGGTGGGCTTCTTCGTGGGGCTCTGCATGGCCTTCACTGGCATCGGTGGCGTCATCTTCAACCCCATCGGCACCGCCCTCATCCAGAGCGGCCCCGAGGGTTGGCGCAACGCCTACCTGCTCTTTGGCGTCATCGTACTGGTAGGCACGCTGCCGTTCACCCTGCTGGTGGTGCGCTCCCGACCCAGCGACAAGGGCCTTGCCCCCTACGGCGCGAACGGGGCCACGGGTCCCGAACACGCAGAGGAGTCCGCGGAGGATGACACCGCCGGCGTTCCCGCCTCCGTTGCCATGCGCACGCCCGCCTTCCTCGCGCTGACCGTCTTCTGTGGCGTCATCACCCTCAATCAGACCATCTACCAGTTCTTGGCCAGCTACGCCAGCTCCTTCGAGGAGTCCCTGCCGCAGATCGCGGCCGCCTCGGGCGTGGTGGCGAGCGCCGCGATGGCCGGCCAGGCCATCGGTAAGGTGGTCCTTGGCCTCATCAACGACCGGTCCGTGCGTGGGGGAATCGTCTTCGGGCTTGGCTGCGGAGTGGCGGGCGTGCTGCTCATGTGGTTCCTGCCGCAGTCCCTCGCCCTCATGCTGGCGGGCGCCTTCCTCTTTGGCGTGGTCTATGCCATGACCACGGTGCAGACGCCCCTGCTGGTGCGCTCGGTCTTTGGTTCGGCCGACTACACCAACATCTACTCGCGCATCTCCATGGCAGGCTCGCTCATGAGCGCCGTGGCGGCCGTCTTTTGGAGCTTCGTGATCGACTCGGCCGGCGGGTTTCCCCTCATGTTCGCAGGTGGGCTGGCCTGCATGGCCGTCTGCGCCGCGACGAGCCTCTTCGCGCTCTCGCAACGGCAGGCGTAAACACACCAGCAAGACCGGCACGGACCGGCACAGGGGAAGAGGCACCTCTGTGTCATGCACTGACACGGAGGAAGAGGTACCTCTGTGTCACTGGCGCAGGGGGTGCGGACATCTCCTTGGCTTGATGCGGCCATCCGGCGAGGTCAGTGGGGGTCATCGGAGTCGTCCGCGGGCTCGATCTTGGGCGCCGCGCCGGGCCGCCGCGCGCCGGTGTGGACCTGGTTCCGTGTGGTCCGTGGCTAGAGATTGGACTTTTGCGGCGTTATTTCGCGCGTCCCGGAGTATCTCCGTCTTTCGTCCTGCTGTTTCTTTGCCTGATACTCCGTCAACCGCAGAATTTCACCGCAAAAGTCCAATCTCTAGCCACGGCGCCCGCCCCCGCTGCGTCCCAAGCGGAGGGAGACCCGGCTCCGAGGGGTGCCGAGGCGGAGGAGCTGCCAAGGAGATGACACGGAGGAAGAGGCACCTCTGTGTCATGGGCCTCAGCTCCGAAGGGCCCGCGTCAGGAGATCGATGACGCGCGCGGTGGCACCCCAGACGAGCGGTTCGCTACCCCGGTAGAAGGGCACGTCGCTGACGAGTGCACGCCAAGGATACGTTCTGCCACCCGGCACCAAGTCCCAGGGGAAGTCCTCGGGGTGGCAGGGAACATAGCTCACCGGATAGCGCTCGGGCTCACGGTCCATGAACCAAGAGAGCGATATGGTGAAGGTACGATCAACCTCAGAGGGAGAGAACGACCCACGATAGTCATGGAGAAGGGCGACGAATGCGTGGAGCGTCCTTCCGTTGGGCCCGGAGGTAGTGCCCAAGCTGCCCAACACCTCAAGCTGTGGCTCATCGACCAGCAGCTCCTCACGGGTCTCGCGAACCGCCGCCTGAAGAGGGGTCTCGGTGCCCTCGATGGCGCCGCCTGGGAGGCAGACCTCGCCTGGCTGCATGTCGAGGCTCAACGCCCGCACCTCAAAGAGGATGTCAAACTCATCTCCTCGTGGCAGGAGAGGGACGAGCACGGCCGCCTCTCGGGGCGCAGTGTCCCCGGCCTGGCCGAGCAGCCTCCTGATATGTTCCTTGTCCATGCCGGTCCTCCTGTCCGGGCGCCGTCACATCCGTCAAGAATAGCAAGGGGTCACCGCATGCAGGGTGGCACAGGGGAAGAGGCACCTCTGTGTCGTGCCTATACCAGCAAAGAAGGGCCACCGCCCGGCGGTGACCCTTCCCCACATGCTTCCTTGGTGTCGGTGTGTCTATGACACAGAAGGAAGAGGTACCTGTGTGTCGTGCGCGGCCGTCAGTGCATCTCGGGCGCGGGATCGTTGCAGATGCTGCGGGCGAGGTTCTCGATGGGGCCCTGCAGCAGGAAGGTGACGATGTAGCAGGCGACCCACACCGGGATGATGTTCTGGAAGAAGCCGAAGACGGACGCGATGAGCGGCGCTCCGCCGAGCACGCAGGCGTCCAGGGCACCGACCAGGTAGCCGAGGATGACCGAGTAGATGGTGTTGATGGGAATGTTGACGAGCGCCCCGAACTTGGCGCCCTCGGACGGGTTGGAGCGCTTCAAGGCCCAGTTGAAGCCGATCTCGGGGATGGCGGGGATCATGCCCAGGATGGTGGCGACGCACCACGAGAAGGCGAAGTTGATAAAGAACATGGGCCAGATCCAGCCATGGGACGCGTCGGCCGTCTTGAAGACGTACAACGCGAGATACTCGCAGAGCGTGCACAGCACCACTGAGACGCAGACGTTGAGGATGGCGGCCTTGACGAAGCGCGTGGAGGTTTTCATGGGCATGGCAGTCTTCTCTCTTTCCTGTCCGTGAGATGGGGTCCAGCAGTGCCTTAACTATAGAGGCTCAGGTCCTTCGCTCCTATGGGAGACTGCCCGAGCTTCGTCGCATCCTTGATGTCAGTCTTGTGCCTTTGCACCATGGGCGCATCCGAGCGGGGCACGAGCGGCTTACCCCTCCTTGGGACCGATCAGCCGGGAGAAGGCGTCCACGGCCCAACCGGCGTACCAGACACCCGCGAGCATGGCCACTCCCACCTGCACGGGCATGGTCCCCAGGCCGGCAAAGCCGAGCGGCCCCATGACCGTCAGGCCAACGGCCCAGCCAGAGAGCACCGCCGGCAGGAAGAAGACCCTCTCGAAGCTCGTGCAGAGCAGCACCGCGAGAAAGCCGAGCACGGCCAGCGTGAGGAAGGTGTTGCCGTCGCCCGGGAAGGGCAGGTGCTCCATGAGCCAGATGGCCCCCACCGCCATGGCGTCGGAAAGCAGAAAGCCCAGCGACATGGGGAGCCCCAGCTCGACCTTGTTGCCAGCCGTCACAAAGATCCCCGCGCAAATGAGCGCCACGGCACCGCAGGTGACGCCTACATGGCTCGAAACGACGGCCCAAAGGGGCGGTAGGAGCCCGATGGAGATGGCGAGCGCGAGCTTGGGATTTTTGATCATGCGGACTTCCAATGGACGAGGGGACACAGGCGGATGGGGCCGATCGGGCGCGCCGCCTTACGCAGGTGCGCACCCGATCGGGAGGTGTGGCCAAAGGCGTGCCTAGGCGAGGCAGGAGAAGCCAGTGAAGGTGGGCACACCGGCGTAGGTCTTGACCTCCTCCGCACCGGAGAGCGCACGGATGGCGCCGGCCGCCATGGCCTCGAGCTCGAACTCGCCGGGATAGGCAGCAACCGGGGCGATCCAGCCGCAGCGCTTTTCGATGTGAGCCACCAGCTCCTGGCTGTTGACCATGCCCCCGCCCAGAAGGATGGCGTCGACCTGGCCGCCGAGCGCTCCCGCCATGGCGGCGATGGCCTTGTCGAGCTGGTAGAGGAAGCTGCGCCACACGAGCGCGGCCGCCTCGTCACCGGCCTCGGCGCGGGAGGTGACCTCACGGGCATCGGAGGTGCCGAGCAGGTCGACGAAGCCACCGGTCTTCATGCAGCGCTCGCGTGCCTCCTTGGTGGTATGGCCGGCCTCGAGGAAGTCGAGCAGCCCCGCGACGGGCACGGTGCCGCAGCGGGTGGGAGCCATCACCCCATCGCCGCCCACGATGTCATAGCCGTCGACCATTCTGCCCCGCTCGTGCGCGGAGACGGACACGCCCCCGCCGATGTGGCAGACCACGAAGTTGCAGTCCTCGTAGCGGGCGCCCTGCGAAGTCGCATGACGAATAGCGGTCTCCTTGAGGTTGAGCGCGTGCAGGTGGGCGCTGCGATAGACACCCTTGATGCCCGTGACGCGGGCCTCGTCGCGCAGCTCGTCGGTGTCGGGCGGGTTCACGACAAAGGCGGGCTTGCCCTCGGACAGCGCGAACTCGTGGGCGAGCTGCGGCCCGAGCTGGGCGGGATGCTGCACGCCGTTGGCGCCGCGCGTGGCGTGGTCGAGCAGGACCTCGCCCACCTCGTAGATTCCGCCCTCGATGTTGAGCAGGCCGCCGCCGCGTCCCACGAAGGCGTCCACGCTCCCCAGCTCGACATCGTTGTCCGCGAGCGCCGTCAGGATCATGTCGCGGCGGTAGGGCATCTGGTCCGAGACGCTCGCGAACTCGGCGAGCCTGGCGGCGTCGTGGTCGATGGTCTTGGTGAACACCTCCGTCTTTCCGTCAAAGACGCCCACCTTGGTGGAGGTCGACCCGGGATTGATGACGAGGATGCGATAGGTCGTGTCTGCCATGAGGACTCCTTAGAGAGAGCGTCGGGGGGGGGGGGGGGGGGGGGGGGGGGGGG